>JBIPLY010000333.1:0-4798 GCA_044369385.1 Acetobacteraceae bacterium
CGAGATCCGCGGCTCCGTCCGCACCCTCAAACCCGCCGTCCGCGACCTGGTCCAGGACCTGTTCACCCGCGGCGTCACCCATTGCGCCCTCGCCCACGGTGGCACCGCCCAGATCGACTATCGACGTGCGTATCCCCCCACCATCAACACCGCCACCGAAACCGACCGCGCCGCGAATGCCGCCGCCGCCATCCTCGGCGGGGAAAACATCCTGCGCGGCGGCCAGCCCATCCTGGCCGGCGAGGACTTCGCCTTCTATCTGGAGCGCACCCCCGGCGCCTTCCTGCTGTTCGGCCAGGGCGAGGGCGAGAACTTCACCGTCACGCCGCACAACAACTATTACGAGTTCAACGACAACCTGCTGCCGATCGGCGCCAGCTTCTTCGTGCAGATGGTGGAGCAGGAGTTGGGATAAGAAAGACTCTTCTTTTTGTGAACAAAAAGAAGCAAAAAAACTTCATCCGTTCGCCAGCATGGGCGAACGGATAAAAGTTTCTTGCCTAAAGCACGCCGACATCCCCCCCGGACCGCCCCCGCAGCAGCGCAAACAACGCCAGCGCCCCGGCGGTAATGGCGATCAGCATGGTGGCATAGGCCGCCGCCATCCCCACATCCCCGGCCAGCGACTGCTGATACGCCGCCACCGGCAGCGTCCGCGTGCCCCCGGTGTAGAGCACGATGGACGCCGAAAGCTCGTTGAACACCTCGACCCAGGCGATCGCCGCCCCGGCCAGCAGCCCCGGCCGCATCAGCGGCAGCATCACCCGCCAGAACCCGACCATCGGCCGCACGCCCAGGCTCTGGCTGGCTTCCTCCAGCCCCCGATCGATCTGATAGACGATGCTGGCCGAGGCCCGCGCCACGAAGGGCAGCCGCCGGATGAAATACACCACCACGATGATCGAAGCCGTCCCGGTCAGCAGCAGCGGCGGCTCGTTGAACACGCTGGCATAGCCGATGCCCAGCACCGTCCCCGGCACCACATACGGCACCATGATCAACAAATCGGCCATCCGCGACAGCACGCTGGACCGCCGCGCAATCAGATACCCAGCCAGCGCGCCAACCACCAGGATCAGCGCCAGCGCGATCGCCGCATACCGAAGACTGTTCCACAGCGCGTCGCCCAGCGCATCCGCCGCATTGCCATAGTTCGCCAGGGTGAACACCGGCTGGAACACCGCCCCGCGCACTTCCAGAAAGGAAGACGCCACCACCACCATCGACGGCATGTTGGCCAGCAGCACCAACCCCCCGGTCCCCAGCGCCATCGCCCACCCGGCCCGCCCGCGCAGGGGCACGGCCACCCGCACCCCTCCGGTGTCGTTGGCCACCTGCCGCCGCGCCGCCAGCCACCGTGCCGCCAGCACCAGCGACAGCGCCAGCAACACCAGGATCGCCGCCGTCGTCGCCGCCATCCCCGGCTCGGCGCCGATCTCCGACAGGTAGAGCGACAGCGCCAGCGTCGCCAGCACCGGATAGCGCTCGCCCTCGCCCAGGATGCTCGGCGTGCCGAAATCCGCAGTAATGCCCAGGAACACCAGCAACCCCCCGGTCACCAGCGCCGGCAGCACCAGCGGCAGCGTCACCGTGCGGATCACCGCCAGCCGCCCCCGCCCCAGGCTCGCCGCCGCCTCCTCCAGCGCCGGATTGACCCGCGCCAGCCCGCCGCGCAGCACCAGGAACACCACCGGGTACTGGCTGAACGCGCTGGCCAGCGCGATGCCGAAGGTGCCGTAGATCGGCGGCAGATCGATGCCGAAGCCCTGCAGCCACAGCCGCACCATGCCGCTGCGCCCGAACAGCAGGATCCAGGCATAGGCGCCCACGAAGGGCGGCGACAGCATCGACATCAGGATCGCGATCTCGATCCAGCGCTTGCCAACGAAGTCGTACCGCGCAAACGCCAACGCCAGCGGCACCGCCAGGATCAGCGAGAACAGCGTGCCGACGGCGGCCACCGTCAGCGTGTTGAACAGCGCCCGGCGGAAATACGCCGAACCGAAGAAGGCGTAAAAATTCTCCAGCCCGAACCGCCCGCTCTCCTGCCCGATCAGGCTCTGCCGCGCCAGCTCCGCCAATGGCCAGGCGACGAACACCAGCATCACGCCGACGATCGCCAGCGCCACCAGCGGCCAAGGATCGCGCAGCAGCCTGGTCACGCGATCCGCCACCCGCCATCCGCCTCCGGCGCGAACAGCCGAACCCGGGCGGGATCGAAAGCCAGCCTCACGGTATCCCCCTCGCGCGGCGCGCCAAAGCTGCGCAGGTCGGCATCCACCACGGCGCCGGCGGCCAGGCGCACATGCAGCCGGGTGCGATGGCCGAGATAGGCGCGCATCGCCACCACCCCCTCCAGCACCGGCAGCGCGCTGCCGGGATCGGCGGGAGAAAAATCCTCGTTGCGCAGCGCCAGCCGCACCGGCCCGGGCTTCGGCTCGCGCAGGGTGACGGCAAAGCGCGGCCCGTGCGCCATCGTCACCGTGCCGTCGGCGGCCAGCGTGGCGTCGAACCAGTTGCAGCCGCCGATGAAGTCGGCGACGAATTCATGGGCCGGCGCCTCGAACACCTCCTCGGGTGCGGCGACCTGCAACAGCCGCCCGCGGTGCATCACCGCGATGCGGTCGGAGATCGCCAGCGCTTCCTCCTGGTCGTGGGTGACGTAGATCGTGGTGATGCCCAGCTCGCGCTGCATCATGCGGATCTCGCGCCGCATCTCGATGCGCAGCAGGGCGTCGAGGTTGGACAGCGGCTCGTCCATCAGCAGCAGGTCGGGCTCGATCACCATGGCGCGGGCCAGCCCCACGCGCTGCTTCTGCCCGCCGGACATGGCATCCGGATAGCGCGCGGCGAGCGGGCCGAGCTGGACGCGATCCAGTGCGGCCTGCACCCGGCGCGCGATCTCCGCCCGCTTCACCCCGCGGGCGACCAGGCCGTAGCCGACATTGTCGGCCACCGTCAGGTGCGGGAAGACGGCATAGCTCTGGAACACCATGCCGAAATTCCGCCCCTCCGGCGGCACGCCATCCAGGCTGCGCCCGCCGACCGTGACGCTGCCGGCGCTCGCCGCCTGGAACCCGGCGATCACCCGCAGCAGCGTGGTCTTGCCGCAGCCCGAGGGGCCGAGCAGTGTCACCAGCTCGCCGCGCGCGACATCGAGGTCGATGCCGTCCAGCACCGCGACCGCGCCGAGGCGGACCTGGATGCCGCTGGCGGAGAGATGCGCGCTCAGCGGCGAACCAGGCGCAGGTAGCGGGCCAGCACCTCCTTGCTCTTGGCGTTGGTCCACTCCACCGGTGCGTTGTTGACCGGCAGGGTGGCCACATCCACCCCGCCCTTGGGCTGCGCCACATCGGCGCGGATCGGGCGGCGGCCGAATTTCTCGACGATGACGCGCTGGCCCTCGGTGGAGACGATGAAGTCGATCAGGGCACGGCCGCCGGCGGGATTGGGGCCGCCGGCCACCAGCGTCATGGCATCGGCGGCGAAGCTGATGCCCTCCTTCGGATAGACGATCTTCAGCGGCGAGCCGCCGTCGATGAAGCGCTGGGCGTTGTCCTCCAGCGTCATGCCGATGGCGTATTCGCCCTGCGCCGCGCCGCGCGAGACGGCCCCGGAGCTGCCGGTGATGACGAAGTTCTCCACCATCCGCTCGAACAGCGCCCAGCCCTTCTCCTCGCCGAAATTGTGCAGGATCTGCAAAAGCTGGATCAGCGCGGAGCCGGAGCGGTCCGCGCCGGCAAACGCGATGCGGCCCTTCCATTTCGGGTCGGCGAGTTCGGCCCAGGTGCTGGGCACCTGGTCGGCCGGCACCAGCTTCGTGTTCACCGCCAGCACGGTGGCCAGCGTGACGGAGAAGGGGATCCAGTTCGGGCTGACCTTCAGCACCGGCAGGATCGCGGCGTCTTCCTTCGGCGTGTATTTGGTGAACATCGCCGGGTTGGCGTCGATCGCCTCGCCGCCAACCGAGATCAGCGCATCGGCCAGCGGACGCGCGCGCTCGGCGACGATGCGGCGCACCAGCTCGCCGGAACCGGCGGCGACGAGCTGGATGTCCTGGCCGGTGGCAGTCTTGAAGGCCGGGGTCATCGCGGTGACGGATTCGGCAAAGGCTGTATAGGCCACCACCTGCCCACCCTGGGCGGCGGCCGGCAGGGTGGTGGCGAGGGCAGTGGCGCCCGACAGGGCCAGCAGCCGGCGGCGGTTCATGCGCGGTCTCCTCGGTGGCGGGATTGGACCCCTCCGATGCCCCAACCCGCGCCGGCGGTCCAGTGGCGAATCGATGTCGGCACCTACCAGGCCCAGGCCACGCCCGCGCCGCCGCGCGGATCGGCGCCGGCCTGCCAGGTGCCCAGCGCGCCGCGGGCATCGCCGCCCAGCCAGATGGCATGCGCCCGGCTCATCGTGGGGTCGAAGGAATGCGGGCTGTGGCGCACCGTGTGGCCGCGGGCGCGCAGGGCATCGACCACGCTTTGCTGCACCCGGGCCTCGGCGAAGACCGGGCCGGATTCGCAGTGGATGCGCGGGAAGGCCACCGCCTCGGCCGCCGTCATGCCGAAATCGACGATGTTGATGATCGTGGTCAGCACCGCGGTGATGATCACCGAACCGCCCGGCGCGCCCACCACCAGCACCGGGCGGCCGTCCTTCAGCAGCATGGTGGGCACCATGCCGGTGGTGCGCGCCTTGCCCGGCGCCATCGAGTTGGCGCGGCCGGGCTGCGGGTCGAACAGCTTCATGGCGTTGTTCCACTGGAAGCCCAGCCCCGGGGTGACCACGCCGGCGCCGGTGCCCAGCG
>JBIPLY010000335.1:0-4767 GCA_044369385.1 Acetobacteraceae bacterium
CCCTCTCCCCCAAGGCAGGGCGATCGCATATGGCCACATGCGCCATGCCTGAGGCGCAAGAAGGCAAGATTCACATGGAGGCGGAGAGGCGAAGAGAAGAAATCTTGCCTCCCTTGACCTCTCCGTCTCGCCGTCTCCATGTGAAAATACTTGCTTCGGCGGCCACCGGGCGATGCGCTCCGGCCATATGCGATCGCCCTGCCCCCAAGGGGAGAGGGCTTTTCGCTTAGGCTGGCTGGAATTGTCCGTTCGCGTGCAGCCGGGTGAGGGTGCCGTGGCGGATGTCGAAATGGGCGCCGTGGATGGCCAGCGTGCCGGCGGCCAGGCGGTCGGCGATCCAGGGGTAGCCGCGCAGGTTCTCCAGCGACAGGGCGATGGCTTCCTGTTCGCAGGCCAGTTGCGGGTCGGTGGCGTCGTCGCAGGCCAGGACGCGGGCGCGGGCGCGGGCGGCGATGCTGATCCAGGGCACCAGGAAATCGCTGGCCTGCGGCGGGGCGCCGTTCAGCAGGGCGGCGATGCCGCCGCACATGCCGTGGCCGATCACCACGATATCCGGGACTTCCAGCACCCGCACGGCGAACTCGATAGCCGCACTGGTGGAATGGTGGTTGCTGTCCGGCGCATAGGGCGGCACCAGGTTGGCGACGTTGCGCACCACCAAGAGTTCGCCCGGGCCGGCATCGAGGATCATGCCGGGATCGACGCGGCTGTCGACGCAGCCGATCACCAGGGCGCGCGGGCGCTGCCCCTGGTCCGCCAGGCGTTCGAACAGGCGCTTGCGGTCAGGCCAGCCCTCGGCGCGGAAACGCCGGTAGCCGTCGATCAGTCGGTCCATTTGGGTCCCCGGGCGATGGCGTTCACGAGGCTGTGATCTACGCGCGCGCGGCCCGGGATCAAAGGGGTGGGCGGGATGAAGTTTTGGTCAGGGGAGGCGGGTGAGTTTGCTGACGGCGCGGTCGAAATGGGCGAGGTAGATGTTCTCCTCGGCGTCGAGCCAGATGCCGTGGATGTTGAAGGCGCCGGCATAGGGTTCGTCGGCGGCCCAGCGGATGATCGGCTGGCGGTCGCGGGTCCAGATCGACAGGCCGTCGCGGCCGCCGACATAGATTTTCTCCCGGCCGATGGCGAGGTCGCTGGGCATGTCGAAATCGCCGCGCCAGTCGGCCAGCCATTTGCCGGATTCGTCGAAGAGCTGGATGCGGTCGATCTCGCGGTCGGTGATGTGGATGGTGCCCTGGGCGTCGATGGCGATGAAGTGGACCAGGGAGAACTGGCCGGGGCCTTCGCCGGGGCCGCCCCAGGACATCTTGTGGGTGCCGTCCATGGCGAAGCGGTGGACGCGCTTGTTGCCGTAGCCGTCCGAGACATAGGCGTCGCCGTTGGGGTGGAAGGCGATGTGGGTGGGCATGTTGAACGGGTTGCCCTGCCAGGTGGGCGCCGGCATGCCGGGGGTGCCCAGCGTGCGCAGCAGGGTGCCGTCCGGGGCGTGGTGGAAGATGGCGTGCAGGCCGGAATCGATCACGTAGACGGACTGGTCCGGGGCGATGGCGATGGAGTGGACGAAGTTCGAATAGAGGCCCTCGCCCCAGGCGGTGATGAATTTTCCGTCCGCGTCGAACACCATCACGGGATGGGCGCTGCGGGAGAGGACGTAGATGTCGCCATTGGCGGCGACGGCACCCTTCAGCGCGGTGCGCGGCGGGCGGTCGGCGGGGTTCTTTGAGCCGAAGGACCAGCCGCGGGGCAGTCTGGCCCATTGGCGCTGGAAGCGGTAGCGGTGGGCGCCGGAGCCGATTTCGACGGTTTCGGTCATGTCATTGCACCCAGTGGGCGGGTTCCCAGCGGCAGGGGCCGGGGGTGCGTTCGCGGACCCAGATGCCGTCCATCCACAGGTTGCTGCGGCCCTCGCGCTTGATCCAGCGGCCCTCGCGCCAGGTGTAGGTGGCGCCGGTCCAGTCCCAGTGGCCGGGCTGCCAGATCTGCTCCTGTTCCATCACCGGCGGCTTCGGCCGGACCTCGGCACGCAGGGCGGGGACGGTGGGGCAGGTGGTGTTCTCCTTCACCACCTCGCAGCCCGACAGCAGCAGGGCGGCGGCGAGCAGGGCGAGGGCGGGGCGGGGCATGGCGGAACTCCTGGCGGGGCAAGGGAGTTTAGGCAAGGGGAAGAAGGGAAGGAAGGGTCTTCTTTTTGTGAACAAAAAGAAGCAAAAAAACTTTATCCGTTGGCACCCGTCTTTCCTGGGGAAGACGGGTGCGAAGGGGGAAAAGTTTGTTGGTTCTTTTTTTCAAAAAAGAACATGCTTCCTTACTGGATGTCTTCCTGATCCATGATCGCCGCACTCGGCCGCAGGATGGTGGCCGTGGCGGCATCGACCCGCGGCAGCACCTGGTCGAGGAAGACCTGTGCCGCGCGGGCGGCGGCCGGCGGGGCTTCGGGATGGGCCAGCACGCGGGCGCAGAGCCAGCCGGCGGTGAGCGTGCCGATGGCGGCGAGGAAGGCGGTGGCGCCAGCTTCGGCGGCGCGGGGCTCGGCGTGGCGGAGCCAGGCAGCGGCCTCGGCCGTGGCGCCGGCGAAGGGGGCGAGCGCCGGGGTGTCGGCGATGTCGTCGAGCAGGGCGCGGACGGCCTGGCCCTGGTCGCGCAGCAGGCCGCGCTTCAGCAGGGTGAGGGCCTGGATGCCGTTGGTGCCCTCGTAGATCGGGGTGATGCGGGCGTCGCGCAGGTGCTGGGCGGCGCCGGTCTCCTCGATGAAGCCCATGCCGCCATGGACCTGCACGCCGAGCGAGGCGGCCTCGACGCCGGCATCGGTGCACCAGGCCTTGGCCACCGTGATGAGCAGCTCGGCGCGGGGGCCGGCGATGCTGGCGGCGTGGAGGGTGAGCAGGCGGCCGGCCAGGGCCAGGGCGCGCATGGTCAGCAGCATGCGGCGGACATCGGGGTGCTGGTCGATCATGGCGCCGCCCTGCGGGCGTTGCGCGGCGAAGGCGTTCGCACGGCGGAAGGCGCGTTCGGCGACGGCGACACCCTGCATGGCAACGCCCAGGCGGGCGGCGTTCATCATGGCGAACATGGCCGGCAGGCCGCGGCCGGGGGCGCCGATCAGCTCGCCCTGCGCGCCGGCGAAGCCCATGACGCAGGTGGGGGAGGCGTGGATGCCCAGCTTGTGTTCCAGGGAGAGGCAAGTGACGGGGTTTCTGGTGCCGTCCGGGAGGAATTTGGGGACGGCGAAGAGGGAGATGCCGGCGCTGCCGGGGAGGGCGTCGGGGAGGCGGGCGAGGACGAGGTGGAGGATGTTGTCGGCGGCGTCGTGCTCGCCGTAGGTGATGTAGATCTTCTGGCCGGTGATGCGGTATCCGCCGGCATCGGGTTCGGCCCCCGCTGGTTCGGCACGGGTGCGCACGCCGCCGAGGTCGGAGCCGGATTGGGGTTCGGTGAGGCACATGGTGCCGGTCCATTTCCCGGCGATCATCGGGCGCATCAGGCGCTGCTGCTGGTCCGGGGTGCCGTGGGCGGCCAGGACCTTGATGGCGTCCTGGGTCAGCATCGGGCAGAGGCCGAAGGCCATGTTGGCGGACGAGACCGGCTCGAAGGCGGCGAGTGCGATGACGTCGGGCAGGCCCTGGCCGCCATGGGCGGGGTCGGCGGCGATGCCGATCCAGCCGGCATCGGCATAGGCGCGCAGGGCCTCGGCGAAGCCCGGGGGGAGGGTGACGCGGCCGTCGCGCAGCTTGGCGCCGGTGCGGTCGCCGATGGCGTCGAGCGGGGCCAGGCTGCCCTCGGCGGTGCGGGTGGATTGCTCCAGGATGGCTTCGATGTCGGCCTGGTCCATGGCGCCGACGCCGAGGACGTGATGGAGCAGCCAGGCGGTTTCAGCGGGGGGGGCGGCGATGGGCATCGCGACGGCTCCTGTGTGCGGCGGTGCCGGGGGACTAGCGCATTGCGGGGCCCGAGGGAATCAGCCCGTGGCGGCGCGGCGCAGGCTGGCTGCGATCTTCTCGCCGATCAGCATGCAGGTGAAATGGGTGTTGGCGCGGCAATCGGCCGGCATGATCGAGGCGTCCGCGACGTGCAGGCCGACCAGGCCCTTGACAGAGCCATCCGGGTTGGTGACGCCGCGCGGCTCCTCCCAGGCGGTCATGCGGCAGGTGCCGGCGGCGTGCTGGGCGTCGCCGGCTTCCTGGAGCAGGAGGGCTTCCTGTTCGGCGGCGGGCAGGCGGGCGGCCTGGGCCAGGGGGATGTCGGTCATGCCCAGGGTGATGGACTCGGCGATGTCGGCGATGGCGGGGTGGGCGGCGAGGCGGGCGATGCGGGCCAGGCCGTCGCGCAGGCGCAGCATGTCGTCGGGGTGGGCGAGCATGTTTTCCTCCACCAGCGGGTCGAGGGCGGGGTCGGCGCCGAGCAGGCGGATTTCGCCGCGCGAGCGGGCCTCGAAGACGCCGACCACCAGGGAGCCGGGGCCGGCGCCGTCCGGGCCGACGCCGCGGTGGTTCATGGCGATCATCAGCATGTCGCGCCGCGCGGTGCCGGCCAGGCCCGAGGAGTAGCTGACGCAGAGATTGGTGTGGCGCGCGTCGGGGTCGGTGGGGCGGTGCTGGGGCTTGAGGGTGATGGCGGCGCGCAGCATCGGGTGGTCCATGAAGTTGCGGCCGACCTCCGGCAGGGCATGGGTGACGGCGATGCGGTGCGGGGCGAGGGTGGCGGGGTCGCCGATGCCGGAGCGCAGCAGGATCGCGGGGGAGTGCACGGCGCCGGCGCAGAGCACGACCA
>JBIPLY010000600.1:0-11220 GCA_044369385.1 Acetobacteraceae bacterium
CATATTTTCTCCGCCTGGGCTTTCTCGACGGCTTCCCCGGCTTCTACATCGCCGCCTCCACCTTCTACTCCACCCTCGTCCGCCACACGCGGCTTTTGGAACATCAGCTGGCCAGAAAGCCGTTGCCTCCTAAGCCATAGGTTCGGTCTATTCGGACGAGTCGGCGACTCGTCCCTACCAAGCCTTGAATGATGAAACCTATAGGCTCTGTAGGGCCGCGCTCCGTCGCGGCCATGGCCCAAAGGGACTGGGGCCCTACAGAGCACTGGTTTTGAAATCTCCAACTCCGGTAGGGACGCCTGGCCCAGGCGTCCTTTCCGCTTTTGAGAATCCTCCCTTGGACATTCTGACTCATTGATTTTAGGATCGAAGGGTGGGTCCACACACAAAAATCCTAAGGGAGTTAGTTGCGGGCGGGGTTGATTTTATTCTCGGCGGCGGGGTGGCCTGCGTGCTTCACGGGGTGGAGAGAGTCACCATGGATGTCGATGTGGCCATCCATATGGATTCCGCCAACTGGGATCGTCTGATTGGCGTGATGAATAAGATGGGGCTTTTGCCCAGGGCTCCGGTTCGTCCGGAAACCCTGATCGATCCTAAAGTGCGGCAGGCGATGGTGGAGGAGAAAAATGCTTTGGTGTTCACCTTTGTTCACCCGGATGAGCCCAGCCTGCAGCTGGATGTCTTTCTCCGGCCTGAACTTTCCTACGAATCCCTCGAAGCCCATTCAGATTGGATGGAGCTTGCCGATATCCGGCTAAAGATTCTTTCGCCGTCCAAGCTCCTCGAATTGAAAAAAGGAATACGGCCTCAGCGCTCCAAGGACCTGCTGGACATCACGGTCCTTGAGGCAAAAATCAAAAAAGCATGAAAGACAGGGTTCAGGAACAGGCCTTGGAAGCGGTCCGCCGTTCGCGGCCGGAGGATTACGACGGCCACACGGAATTTGACCGCATGAGCCCGGCCCAGCGGCTTGCCTGGCTCGATGAGGCGGCCCTATTTGTCTGGAAGCAAAAGGCGCGGGCATCCCGTGCTGAAAAAATCGGACGGCTCAAATGACCAAGGAGGAGTTCGACAACCATCCCGCCTGGAAAGATGCCAATTTCGAGGGAGCGGAACGGACCATGCTCCAAAACGGCATGAAGATGACTTTGGTGGAGAAACTGCGCTGGCTCGAGGAGGCGGAGACTTTCTCCCTGCAGTTTCCGATCAACCGCCGCCGCGCCATCGCCGAAGGCCGCCTCCCGCCGGAGAGTTGATTGATTTTGGATTTGGGATTTTCAAATCCGCAATCCGAAATTCGAAATAATCTAATTTTTAGATTATAGCCCCAACCGTTTCACGATTTCCTGTCCGATCGCCAATGAGGCCGTAGCCGCCGGGCTGGGGGCGTTGACCACATGCAGGATTCCCGGCCCTTCCACAAAGGAAAAATCCTCCACCAGTGCTCCGTCGGCTGACATGGCCTGGGCGCGCACCCCGGCGGATCCCGGCTCCAGATCCTGCTCTGTAATCGCCGGCACGAGTTTTTGCAGAGACCGGCAAAACTCTTTCCGGCTGATCGATCTCCAGATCTCGTAACTGCAGATGGAAGGATATTTCAACATGAACTTCCAAAGCCCGGGGAAGAAGAGGCTCTCCGCGAGATCTCTGGGGTTGATGTTGCCCCAAGAGTAGCCCTCCCGTGCCATGGCCAGAACCGCATTGGGCCCGGCCTCCACCCCGCCGGCAATCATCCGAGTAAAATGGACGCCCAGGAACGGAAACTGCGGGTCGGGCACCGGGTAAATCAACTTCCGAACCAGAGACTGCCTCTCTTTGCGGATCATGTAATACTCGCCCCGGAAAGGCATGATCTTGGCGGATGGCTCCATTCCTGATCGGGATACCATCCTGTCGGAGTGCAGGCCCGCACACACCACCACCTGCCTGGCTTCATAAGTGCTATTAAGGGTTTGAATTCTCCAAATCCCGCCTGCGCCTTTGAGGCTTTCCACCGGCTCGCCCGTCCTGATCTCACCACCGAGGCTTTGCATTTCAGATGCCATCGCCTCGACCACGCCCGCGTAATCCACGATTCCCTCTTCGGGGACATGAATTGCTGCTAGGCCAGCCGCATGGGGTTCGATCTCCCGGATCTGTTCAGGGCCAAGCTTACGAAGCCGCTTGAGCCCATTGGCGGTTCCACGTTCCAAAAGCTTCTCAAGCCTCGGCAGTTCCTCCTTATCCGTAGCCACCACGATCTTGCCGCACTGCTCGTGGGCCACCTTGTGCTTCTGGCAGAAGTCGACCATCTGCCTGAGTCCCTCCACCGCCAACCTCGCTTTGAGCGATCCCGGTTTGTAATAAAGGCCCGCATGCAACACCCCGCTGTTGTGGCCCGTCTGGTGTCTCCCGAGCGCGCTTTCCTTTTCCAAGAGTAGAAGTTTTGCCCCCGGCTTTTTCTCTAAGATCCGCAGGGCGGTTGCCAGGCCGACAATGCCCCCACCAACAATCAGGAACTCACAAGTCACCCCGCTATAATGCAGTAAAGAAACCAGAGCTTGAACCACGTAAAATTGGGTCTTTCAGGCGCCTCTCCCGCCACCGAAGAATCCGCGGGGCCGGGGTATGTTTTCAGTCGGCAGTAAATTCAAATCGGGAATTTCCGTCTTTTAAATGAAGGTAAAAAAGCCAAAATTTACTTGCAGAGGGAAGGCATACATATACCATGTACATATGAAGACAATAACAATCAATGTATCTGAGCCAGTTTATGTTGATTTCCAGCGTTTTGCAAAAGAATCCGATAGAACAACATCTGAATTAATAAGGGAGGCGATGGATCAGTATCGGGATAAAAAAATCCATGGCAGGGGCTCTTTGATACGAAGTGAACCAGCCCATGTGGGGAACATTTTGCGTCCGTGGAAGGGACGGGAGGATCTTTTGGAAGGTTTTTTTGATGCGCGGGATTGATACCACGTTTCTTCTCGCCCACGAATTGGCGGAGATTCCCGTCCACGCCAAGGCGAGGGAGCTGGTTCGCCAATCCAGCCGCAACGGGGATGCGCGGTTTGCGCTTGTCCCTCAGGTTTTGATGGAATTCCTGCATGTGGTGACGGATCCGCGGCGGTTTCAGAAACCGTTGCCGATGGAGGAGGCGGTCGTGAGGGCTGAGTTTTGGTGGGGGGCCAAGGAGGTCCGGCAGATCCTGCCGGGGCCGGAAACCGTCCAGCTATGTTTTCGCTGGCTACGGGAGCATCGGTTGGGCCGGAAACGGCTTTTGGACACCCAACTGGCTGCCTCCCTTCACCAGGCCGGCGTTCACCGGATCATCACCCAAAACCGCAAAGATTTCGAAGTGTATGGAGTTTTTGAAATTGAGGAACTGGAGACATGAATTCATCGATGAATCAAGGCGCCATGCCTTTGGTCTACCCGGATAAAAATTTTTCCCAATATCCCGTCAACGTGTGTTGGGGGTAACGGGAAAAACCTGCTGAGCGCAGGAAACCATCAAGCCGAAACCAGCCGGATTGGTTTTGCCCGAGAAATAGGGCGATCGACCAAGGGCGGTAGCGTGGGCAAATCATTCCCAAACCATTGAAGTTTGATGTTGCCGTGATCGGGCTGGGCTATGTCGGTCTGCCCCTCGGGCTGCAATTTGCGAAATCCGGTTGCCGGGTTCTGGGATTGGATATCGACCCTGCCAAGATCAAGGAGATCGAAGCGGGGCGAAGCTACATCCGTCATATTTCCGCTGAGGAAGTGGCGGTGCAGGTAAAGGCGGGCCGCTTCTCGGCCTCATCGGACTTTTCGAAGATCAGGGACTGCGAGGCGGTGGTAATTTGTGTCCCCACTCCCCTCAACAAAAATAGGGAACCGGATATTTCCTACATTCTAAAGACGGGGGAGGGCATGGCTGCCTATCTCAAGGTAGAGAAGGGAAACCGGCCAAAACTTGTGGTGTTGGAATCAACCACCTATCCGGGCACGACGGATGAGGATTTAAGGAAGGTTTTGGAGAAGGGAAGCGGTCTCAAGGCAGGAAAAAATTTCCACCTGGCCTTTTCGCCGGAGCGGGAGGATCCCGGTAATCCGCAGAGCAAAGTGGCGGAGATTCCGAAGGTGGTGGGGGGGCTTACCCCAGCCTGTCTGGAGCGGGCGAAGGAGCTTTACGGGAAAGCCATCAAGAAACTGGTGCCAGTCAGTTCCACACGTGCTGCTGAAGCCACCAAGCTCATGGAGAATATTTTTCGCTCGGTGAACATCGCTTTGGTTAATGAGCTGAAGCTTATCTACGGCTCGATGGGGATCGATATCTGGGAGGTGATTGAGGCGGCCAAGACCAAGCCGTTCGGCTTCATGCCTTTCTATCCCGGGCCCGGATTGGGCGGACACTGCATCCCGATCGACCCCTTTTATCTCACCTGGAAGGCGCGGGAATACGGCCATCCCACCCGGTTCATTGAGCTGGCTGGCGAGATCAACACCGCGATGCCTGAGTTTGTGGTTCAAAAAGTGGGGGAGGCGCTAAACAGCGTCGGAAAACCCATCAAGGGGTCAAAAATTCTGCTGCTTGGAGTGGCGTACAAGGCGGAGGTGGACGATGAGCGGGAAAGCCCCAGCTTTGTTTTGATCGAAAAACTGGAAGCGAAAGGGGCTGAAGTGCTGTTCCACGACCCGTTTGTTCCCGCCATCCGTCCGAGCCGTGAACACCCAAAGCTAACCGGGAAAAAATCGGTGCCGCTCAACACCCAGGCCGATGCTGTCGTCATAGCCACAGCCCACGGCCCCTTCAAAACGCATGACTTTTCCAAGCTAAATGTTCCACTGGTCGACACCAGAAACTGTGTTTTGCACTCGAATCGGCCGAAGTTGTATTTTCAGGCGTAGTTGTTAGTAGTGAATATGCCCATAGCTGTGGGCAGTCGGTAGTAAAGATAGAGCTAAGATCTAAGGACTAAAGAGTTACTCATGAGACCTTCAGTCTTTAGGCCTTCCGCTAACCGCTAACTGGTCACGGCTGACTAAAAATCCAGCACTCAGCTCTTGGCGTTCAGCACTTACAAATTTCAACTTCGAAATCCAGAAGCGTGAGCAAAGCGAACATTGCCGTTTTCGGTGCCGGTTCTTGGGGTCGGAATATCGTACGCACTCTGGCTAAACTAGGTCATCTGGCGGCGGTTTCCGATCCTTCAACGGATTGCCTGGAGGAAGCCAAGAAACTAGTTGGCAATAAAGCTCAAGGAGTTAGGTGGACTGCAAAGTCGGAAGAAGTCCTCAGCGACCCTATTATAGCTGGTGTAATGGTGGCTAGCCCGGCTGAGACGCACTATGAGGTGGGAAAAAAAGTTTTGGCGGCGGGAAAGGATCTTTTTGTGGAGAAGCCTCTGACGGTCGACTTGAAAGAGGGAGAAAAGTTGGTGAAAGCCGCGGATTTGGCGAAGAGGCTTCTTATGGTGGGGCATCTTCTGGAGTACCATCCTGCCATCCTTAAGCTCCATCAGTTGATTCAGGCTGGGGAGTTGGGGGAGATTCGGTATGTAATGAGTCATCGGCTGAACCTTGGAAAAATTAGAACAAGGGAAAATGCCCTCTGGTCCTTCGCGCCGCATGACATTTCGGTGGTCCTGCGGATTGCCGGGAAGATGCCGCTCGAAGTGATCAGCACCGGCGGGGCCTATGTGAGCCCCAATATTCCTGACATCACCCTGATGCAGATGTTGTTCGACAACGGCGTCAGGGCCCACATCTACGTGAGTTGGCTACATCCGTTCAAGGAGCAGAAGTTGGTGGTGGTGGGATCAAAAAAAATGGCCAGCTTTTGCGATATCACCAAGGAGCTGATCCTCTATGATCAGCGGGTGGAATGGAAAGAGGGACAGCCAGTCCCGGTCAAGGGGGATGGTCAAAGGGTGGAATTCGGCAAAGCCGAGCCCTTGGCCGAAGAGTGTCGGCATTTTATCGAATGCATTCGCACCCGGGCCACACCCCGAACCGACGGTCGAAAGGGCCTGGAGGTTCTAAGCCTTCTTCATGCAGCACAGAAATCCCTTTCAACGCATGGAAAGCAGGTTTTAATCAAATGAATAGTCCCAATTATTACGTCCACCCCTCCGCAATCGTGGACCCGGGGGCCAAGATCGGAAAAGGGACAAAGATCTGGCATTTTTGTCATATTGGGCCGGAGGCGGTGATTGGGGAAAGATGCTCGCTGGGGCAGAATGTCTACGTAGGCAAAGCGAAAATCGGAAACGGGGTGAAGATTCAGAATAACGTCAGCGTTTATGATGAAGTGGAGATTGAGGACGATGTTTTTTGCGGGCCGAGCATGGTATTCACAAACGTCTATAATCCTCGGGCCGCAATTCCACGCAAGGACGAGTACCGGAAAACTATGGTACAAAAAGGCGTTACCATCGGAGCCAATGCCACCATTATCTGCGGAGTCACTCTTGGGGAGTTTTCTTTTATTGGAGCTGGGGCGGTGGTGAACCGGGATGTAAAGTCTTTTGCATTAATGGTGGGCGTTCCGGCACGACAATCTGGGTGGATGAGCAAAATCGGCGATAGGATTCATTTACCATCTTCAGGTAACGATGAATTATATTGTGCAAAAACCAATTCATTATACAGGCTTGAAAATGACAATCTAAAAATAATAAAAAACGCTAAATGCTGAACGCCAAATTAACCAAATCCACTTAATCTCCAAAACCATGTAACCTAATTTAAGGCGCGGCTCGGCACAAAAAACCATTTTCAGAGACCCAAGCAAATTAGTTCTAGGGTTTTTGCCCCGAAGCTTATTTTGCAACATAAGTTTCAGGGAACTCCTGTATGACTAAAATAGAAAGACTTAGTAATAATTTTTTGCTTAGTTTTTTATAAAAGTAAAAAGCAAATTATAGTCCGCCAAATTCATGAAAAGTTTTACGGCTTGTGTGTCAAAGACAAGTCGCACTCCAACTAACTTTATTTTTAAGCCTTAATCAAATTTCAGGTTAAATTTTACCAAAAACTTTTACTAAGTGTCAAACAAGAGGTCTGCAGTTGAAATGAAATTACTGTTTAAGGCCTATTGTTTGAGCGACATGAAAGTTACGCAATCTCCGCGGAAAGGATGGGACGTCGCGTCGCCTCGGGATAGCGCGGATGGTGCTCTTCGTTGGCGACCGACTCGATGAATTCCGTCTTAACTCGCGTGTCGCCCGCTGAGCGCACCATTGCAGGATCAGCAATCATATTAGCTGTGGGGTTCGTGGTCACTCTCGCGCTCGAGTTCCAGCGTGGTCTCGACATCACTGACGAAGCATTTTCGATCCTTGATGCAGCGCATCCTGAGGATCAGTTCACTGCGGTGCGGTTCCATTGGCTTTTTACCTTTCCGGTTCTCGCGCTTAGTTTTGGTAATCTTTGGTTGAATCGAATTTTGGGTGTGATCATTCTCGCCCTAGCTGGTTGTTTATTGGGATCTAACTTGGCTCGTGTGTGTGGTTTAAGAGATGTCTACTCCCGACCAATCGCTGGCGGGGTGGGTGCAGTGTGCATGCTTGCGTTCTACGCATTCGATCTCCGTTCGCCTAGCTACAACTGGTGCGTAGTCCTTGGTGGCAGCGTCGTTGTCGCCTGCCTCGCCGGTGCGGCGGGTGCCGCGAGAGGCTCGGGATGGCTGTTCGTTGGCGGCTTAATGGCGAGTGCGACAGCTGCGAGCAAGATCTCTGCAGGAACGGCTCTTGCGGTGCTTGGCCTCGTCGCATCGCCATGGCTTGCGGGACTGGGCTGGAGGGGCTGGCTCCGCGGCGCTGGTTGCTGGACGCTTGGCATCTTATTGGGGGCGGTTGCATCCTTTGCGTTCCTGACTTGGTGGAATGATCCGGTTGCGACCTTTGAACGAGGTATGCAGGTGCTCAAACACATCGGCCTGTACGACGATCTGCCAAGAAGCACGATCAATGAATCAGTGTTGTTCGTTCGAGTGTGGTTTTCCAGCGTTTGGCTGCTCCTTGCGTTGTCGGCGATGTTTGGCCTTGCGGCGCTGGTCGCGTCACGAACCTGGCCAACTATTGTAGCGAGTCTTATTCCTTGGGTCATGCCGGCAGCGCTGGGTCTGATGTTCGCTTGGAAGCCGTCTGCGTGGGGCGACTTTAACTTTTACGCACACATTTCTTTCGGCGCATTCACGGTATTGGTGTGCGTCTTGCTTTCCGTGGGTTTTACGATTCTGCGAACCAGCGCGATCACACCTCAGATGCATGTGTTGTGGGTGATAATCCTGCTCGTTGCGATCGTGACGCCGTTCGCAACGGCCGTGGGCACAGGAAATAAGATGTTCTGGCAGTTAGCGGGTCTAGCTTCTGGAATATGGCTGACCGTAGCGGCGGTGCTCGTTATGGTCGTTGGCAGAGGTTGCCAAACGATGCTCTCTGCGAGGAGCGCAGCGGTGGTCAGCGCCTTGATTGTTGCAATCGGAACCTTCGCCGTTGCGCGAGCGCACCCATATCGCCCGGTCTTCGGGGATGCCGAGGCCTTGCGGCGTATAGAGATCTCACCGGGGCGCGGAAGCTTTTTGATCGACGGGCGACTAGCCACCGCTATCGAAATTCTCCGAACAGAGGCCTCCGAAGCTGGGTTCACACAGGGGCAAGACATCTTGGCACTCTACGACATGCCGGGCGTAGTGCTGGTGCTCGGCGGTCGCGCACCGGGTGCCTCATGGATACTCAGCGGATATCGAGGTTGTGGTTCGGCGGCAGAGGTCGTTCTTGGTAGCGTTGATCCGAAACGGCTTGCAAATGCGTGGGTACTGGTTCGGAGCCCTCAGCGGGCCGAGGGCTCAAAGTTGCCGGGTGCTAATCCGAAAGTATCAGAGGTGCTAGCTGCTGTGGGTCTCAACTTTCCGGGTGAATATGCACAGGTCGCGACAGTTCTATTCCCTTTCTACGACCAGCTCGCAACGGTCTCGCTATGGAAACCGAAATGAGTTGATGCGGCTTATGCTGAAACTCTCCTCGAAGATAAAAATAGTCGCGTGCAGCTTGTTCGTCAAAGCCCACTGGCCCGCGCGCGAACTGGCGATTCGCGGCCTAATTGTACGCCACTTTCTTTCCACTGGGACGACCCGGCGCGAGATGATTCGACTAGTTGACGTGGGATGCGGACTTGGATGGCTCGCGGAGACTGCCGAATCACTTAGGGCGGCCTACCTTGGTGTCGATCCCAAGCCACTACCAGGACGAACGGATATAATCCAAGGTCGGGCATCGGACGTAGCCGAGCATCTTAGGGCACGGGACATCGTGATTGTGAACGGAACCGCCCATCACCTTGACGATACGGAGTTCGAATCCCTGATGTCAATGGCTCAAGGCGCCGAGGGCGTGATTGTTTGCGATCATGCCCGCGATGAATCGACACCGATTCAAAGCCGGTTACTTCAATCGTTAGACCGAGGTCGGCATGTGAGATCCTTCTCAGAGTTTACTTCCGTGGCGGGATGGCACTTGCTTGAGACGGTTCGATTTCCAATCCGAATTGCAGGAGTCGTCGCGTGGGATTACTTCGCGTCGGCCTATCAACCCAAGGCTCTAGAATGAGTGTGCCTTCACGAGGAGTTTCGGTGATTGTGCCGCTCTTCAACGAACAGGGCTCAGTGGCCAAACTACTGACGAGGCTTAGTTCGGTGCTTGTGGCGTTACCTGGCTCGCGGATTATGCTCGTCGACGACGGCTCTACCGACGCCACAGTGCAAAAAGCGACCGATGCTGTGAAGGCTGGACGCGGGCCGGTGGTACATTTGCGGAGGCTGAGCCGCAATTTCGGTTTGCAGAAAGCGATCGCAGCGGGACTTGAAGCGGTGATCGATCTTCAGCCTGCCGCCGAGGTCGTTGTGGTGATGGATGGCGATCTTCAGGATCGGCCTGAGCACCTTCCCCAACTGATTGATGAACTGGCGTGCTGCGACGTCGCGTACGCAGTACGTTTGCAGCGAAAGGAGTCGGCGGCGTTCCGAGCTGCGGCAAGGATCTTTTACAGCGCGATAGCGCGCTGGTCGCGGGTGCCGATACCCTGTGACGCTGGCAACTTTTGTGCGATGCGGCCTGCCGTGGCCATGGCGATCCGAGCTAACCTTGACGAGAATGTATTCTTTCCGGGACTCCGTGCCTGGGTCGGCTTCCGGCAAAAGGGTGTTCTACTTGAGCGTGATGCGCGTTCGGAAGGTAGTTCACGCATGGGGCTTAGCCGCCTTCTTCGGCTTGCGATCAGCGCCTTTTTCGGTTATTCCTCGATTCCGCTCAAAGCAATGCTGTCGTTGGCAGCTCTTACGATTTTGGTAAGCGCGGTACTTGCGAGTACACTGGCAACTTTGCGGATCATTGGCGAAGTGCGAGTACAGGGAATCGCTATGGTTGGGATTCTGGTCCTCACGGGAATTGGCGTGACCCTCCTCTTTCTGACGGTTCTCGCCTATATGTTGTCGCGAAGTCCAGCGCCGCTGCAATCGAGATCCCTCTACGTCGTCGCCGCCGACCTCGTGCTTCGGCCTAAATCTGAATGACATCGACGCTCTATTCGAAAAGCGAGGCCCACCGATATCTCGATCAGGTTCCTGACGATCCGCACCACATGGCCGTAATGGAAGAAGTGCTTCGTGCTGCAGGAATCGCTTGTGGTGATCGGGTGGTTGAGATCGGTGCAGGCCGCGGGCGCTACACGGAGCTCCTCGTGTCGCAAGGGCTCGATGTCGTCGCGATCGAGCCCGATGTAGTTCTCTCATCTGTCCTGCGGCGTCGATTTGAAGGAGTTACTAGCGTCCGCGTGATTGAGGCGGTTTTCGACGACGCGTCGATCGCCCTGTGCGATCCATTCGTCGCCTTGATTGGATTCCATGTGGTGCATCATCTTGATCCGGAGACTCTAAGGTGCCTTGATAGGGTGTTGAAAGCGCGGCCGACAGCGCGTTCGGCTTTTCTCGAGCCGAACCCTCTCAATCCGCTCTATCCTGTGCAAATCGCGTTGCATCCGGCGATGCGCTTTCGGGAGGAACGAGGGCTTTGGCGCCGATCTGTCGGCGATCACTCGATGTGCCCCTCCCTCCGGGTCGTGGGTAATCTCGGCTTGCTGCCGCCTGCTTTTTCTAAACGGTTGGGCAAGTTGCTTATGAGCCCGATGGTCGCGCCACGCTTCGCGCCATGGTCAGCCTACCGGCTGATCGCACGGGCAGCTAAGACCTCG
>JBIPLY010000525.1:0-2795 GCA_044369385.1 Acetobacteraceae bacterium
CGGTGCCTTGAAGGCGCTTCGGAAAGAACATCGAGGTGGACGGCATGAACGAGGAGAAATTGCCGCCGCCGAGCCCGGCCAGGAAGGCGAGCAGCATCAGCATCCAGTACGGCGTGGTCGGGTCCTGCACCGCGTAGAACCAGCCGACCAGGGGCAGCAGCAGCGACAGCGTGCTGAGCGCGATGACATGGCGCGTGCCGTAGATCGGCACCAGGAACATGTGCACCAGGCGCAGCGTGCCGCCGGCCAGGCCCGGCATGGCGGCGAGCCAGAAGAGCTGGCCGGGGGTGAACTTGAAGCCGATCTGCGGCAGGCGGACGACCATGGCGGAGACCAGGAACCAGGCGATGAACGCCATGGTCAGGCTGGCGGTGGTGATGGCCAGGGTGGTCCAGGCGCGGGCGCGACCCTCGCTCTCCCAGAAGGCGGGGTTCTCGGGCTCCCAGCGGGGCAACCAGGTGCGACCTATGGGTGGGGTGGCTTGGTTCGGTGCAGAATACTGCGTCATCGAAGCGTCCTTTCAGGACTTCGGATCGGGAAGAGCCTGCGGCCTAGTTCGCCGTGGAGCCGCGGGTGTCGGGTTGCGGCGTCCTGGCGCTGCCCAGCCGGGCAATGGCACTGCGCAACTCGTCGAGACTCCGGAAGTTGGCCGTCACGGTCAGCCCTTCGCCGCGGTCGGCGACAGCCACCTTGGAACAGCCCAGCAGGCTTGCCAGCGCGGTCTCGGACTCGGCCTTGTCACGGGATTCCGCGGCAATGGCGTGGTCGACCGACGAGAGCATGTATTCGTCGCCGAACCCGCCCTCGGGCTCCGTCAGCCAGAACCAGCAGGCGGCCCAGCTCAGGAATGCGCCCGCGGCGATGATGAAGAAGAAGGTCGAGGAGTCGACGAACATGAAGACGAAGAGGTAGAACACCGCGCCGACATTGCCGTAGGCGCCGGCCATCCCCGCGATCTGCCCGGTCACCCGGCGCTTGATCGAGGGGATGATGCCGAACGTTGCCCCTTCCGCGCCCTGCACGAAGAACGAGCAGCCGATGGTGATGGCCACGGCGGCGACCAGCGGCCAGCGGCTGTCCATCAGCCCCATCAGCACGAATCCCACGCCGATGCCGAACATATAGGCCAGCATCACGAAGCGGCGGTTGCCGAACCGGTCCGACACCAGCCCGCCCATGGGCCGTGCAAAGAGGTTCACGAAGGCGAAGGTCGAGGCGATCATGCCCGCCGCCACCGCCGTCAGCCCCCACGTCTCCTGGAAGAACATCGGCAGCATCGAAACCACCGCCAGCTCGGCGCCAAAGTTGGCGAAGTAGGTCAGGTTCAGCGCCGCGACCGACGTGAAGGGATAGCGGTCGTCCGGTGGCACGCCCTTTTGCAGGATCGGCACGTTGACCTTGATCGCCAACCAAACCTGATAGGCCACGATGACCGCAATGGCGCCGTAGCAGATCGCCGCGGTGAACCCGTCGATGTAGCCGATCAGCTGGACGCGATAGACCACGACCGACAGGATGCCGACCATCGGCACGGTGAACAGGCACAGCAGCACCAGGTCGCGCCAGCTCGACACTTCCAGCGCCGAGGTCTTGCGCGGCTTCTTGTGACTGTCCTTCGCTGGGCCGTCGGTGATGGCGAACCAGTAGAAGATGCCATAGGCGGCCATGATCGCGCCCGAGGTGGCAATGGAATAGCGCCAGCCATCCGCGCCACCATAGAACAGCAGGGCCACCGTCGGGATGGTCATTGCCGCCGCGGCGGAGCCGAAGTTGCCCCAGCCGGCATAGAACCCCTCGGCAAAGCCGATGTCGCGCGGCTTGAACCACAGCGCGGTCATGTGGATGCCGACAACGAAGGACGCACCCACCGACGACAGCACCAGGCGCGCGACGAAGAGCTGTTCACGCGTGTCGCCGAAGGCGAAGAAGAAGGTGGGCACGGCCATCGTGACCATCAGCACCGAGAACACCCGGCGCGGCCCCCATTTGTCCAGCGCCATGCCGACGAGGATGCGCGCCGGGATGGTCAGCGCGACGTTGGCGATGGCGAAGAGGCGAAGGTCGTCGCGGGTCAGCCAGTCGGCCGAGGCGAGTATCGACGACGCCAGCGGCGCCATGTTGAACCAGACATAGAAGCAGATGAAGAACGCGATCCAGGTCAGGTGGAGTGCCTGGATATCCTTGTTGCCGATACGAAAGAGCGAGGAGACTTGCATGGATGTGTCCCTTGCTCACCGACCGCCCTGGGGCGGTGCGAAGGTCGGGACGATCAGCAACGGGCACTTCACCCGCCGCGCCAGGAAGGCCGAGACCGATCCGAAGGTCATGTGGTCGAATTCATCGACAAGTGCGTCGATCCGCTTGGTGATGAAGCTCAAGGGTCCGGAATCCGGCTTCTGGCTGTGGCGGGCCATGACCAGCAGGTCGGGCTTCTTCTCCTCGGTGGCGCGCAGGATCATCTTGCGCGCGTCGCCCTCGGCGATCATCACCCGCGCCTCGATGCCGCTGGCGGCCAGTTCTGCCGCCGCCGCCTCGGTCGCCGCCTTCTGGATCGCATACTGTTCCTTGAACATGTCGTCGGCGCCGGCCGTGGTCGAGCCGACATCCTCGATCACCGAGATCAGGATGACGGTCGGCTTCAGCGCGGCGAACATCTGCCGGACGGTGTCCAGCGCAATCCTGGCGTTTCGCGAGTCGTCATACGCAAGCATGATTTCCACGGGCAGCTCCTCAATCGTCCTTCGGGATGAGAAGGCCGTTCTCGGGGCGGGATAGGGTTGATGCAGATCAACCCG
>JBIPLY010000337.1:0-4741 GCA_044369385.1 Acetobacteraceae bacterium
GCGCTGGAGCAGGCGCGCCAGGCGGTGCGCGAGGCGCTGGAGGCCGAACGGCGCGGTGAGGAGGTGGACCGGGCCGAGCTGGACCGCCGCATGCGCGAGTTGCAGGAGGCGTTGCAGCGCCACATGGAGGCGCTGGCCGAGCAGGCGCGGCGCGAACCCGACCGCCAGAATTTCGACCCGGAGCGGCAGAACCGGCTGGACGCGCAGGACATGAAGCGCGCCGCCGAGGAAATGCGCGAGGCCAGCCGCGAGGACCGCATGCCCGAGGCGCGCGACAAGCTGGCCGAGCTGGAAAAGATGCTGGAGGAGATGAAGAGCGCCCGCCAGGAGCGCGGCAAGCCGAGCGAGCGGCAGAAGGCGCGCCAGGAGAAGCGCCAGCGCGGCGAGCGGCAGATGAGCGCGGTGCAGGACATGATCAAGCGGGAAGGCGCGCTGGTGGACAATGCCCAGCAGCGCGGCGGCGACACGCCCGCGCCGCGCCCGTTCATGGCGCCCCGCCCGCCGCCGCGCGGGGCGGCCGAGGACCCGGCCCGCAGCGCCGCACAGCGGGCCCAGGACCAGCGCGTGCAGCAGGCCCTGCGCCGGGCGCTGGGCGAGCTGATGCAGCAGCAGGGCGACCTGACCGGCAAGATCCCGCCCCCGCTCGCCGAGGCCGATGCGGCGATGCGCGATGCGGTGGCCGCCCTGCGCGAGGGCCGCGACCCGGCCGCCGCCCAGGCCGCGCAACGCGCGATCGAGGCGCTGCAGAAGGGCGGGCGCGAGATGAGCCAGGAGATGGCCGCCCAGTTCGGCCGCGGCGGCGAGGAAGATGGGGAGGAGGAGGGCGACGAGTCCGGCGAAGGCAGCATGATGGCCGAGGGCGAGCAGGACGGCATGGGCAACGGCCCCGGCAGCCAGCAGATGGGCCCTGGCGACCAGCGCGCCGACCGCCGCGGCGAGCGGGGCGTCGGACGCGGGCGCAACGTGACCCGCCGCGCCGACGAGCGCCGCGACCCGCTGGGGCGGCACCTGCGCGAAGGCACCTCCGGCAGCGACGAAAGCGGCGATGTGCAGGTGCCGGAACAGATGGAGGAAGCGCGGACCCGGGCGATCCAGGAAGAACTGCGCCGACGCGGGGCGGATCGGGGGCGGGCGCAGGTGGAGCTGGAGTATATCGAGCGGCTGCTGAAGCAGTTCTGAAGGAAGCAAGCGCGTTCTTTTTTGAAAAAAAGAACCAAAAAACTTTTCCTACCTCACGGGCATCGCGCGGGGAGGCATCGCGCCAACGGATAAAGTTTTTTTGCTTTTTTTTGTTCACAAAAAGAAGATTCTTCCTTCCTGCCTCCGCCGCCGCACGATCATATGACGATTATTGACATTCGTCACATTCGGGACCAGTTTGCCCCCAACGTCCCCGAGGGTGCCATGGTTGCGCGTCGTTTTGCCCTGTTGCTGCTGCCGCTCGCGCTGGGCGGGTGTTTCGAGCGCGCCGAGGCCAGCCTGGACCAGTCGGTGCGCCCGGTGCTGGCCACCAAGGTGCAGCCGGCGCAGGAAGCGATGGCGCGGCACTATCCCGGCCTGGTGCGCCCGCGGCGGGAAGCGGATATCGGCTTTCGCGCCGGCGGGCGGATCGCGACGCGCGAGGTGGATGTGGGCGCGCGGGTCGTGGCCGGGCAGGTGCTGGCGCGGCTGGACGACACGGACATCGCGCTCGGCGTGCGCGCGGCGGCGGCCGACCTGGCCAGCGCGGAGGCGAATGCGGCGCTGACGGTGGCCGAAGCGGGGCGCAGCCGGGCGCTGGCGGCCGGGGGCTGGGCCTCGGCGTCGCTGGATGACCAGCGCCAGGCGGCGGCGCGGGCGGCGGCGCAGCGGGTGGAGTCGGCGCGGGCCAACCTGACCCTGGCGCAGAACCGGCAGGACCATGCGGTTCTGCGCGCCCCGTCCGATGGCGTGGTGACGGCGGTGCTGGCCGATCGCGGCACGGTGGTGGGCGAGGGCGCGCCGGTCTTGCGCCTGGCCGACGCCAGCGGGCTGGAGGTTGAGGTGCAGTTGCCGGAAACCGCGCTGGCCGACGTGGCGCGCACGGATGCCAGCGTGGCGCTGTGGGCACGGCCAGAGACGAAAATGCCGGCGCGGCTGCGCGAACTGGCGGCAGCCGCAAGCCCCGGGCTGCGCACCTACACCGCGCGCTTCACGCTGGAGGCGGCGCCGCAATGGCTGGCGATCGGCATGAGCGCCACGCTGGTGCTGCGCGCGCCGGTGCCGGCGGGGCTGGCGACGGTGCCGGCGGCGGCGCTGGCGGATCGGGGCCAGGGGCCGATCGTCTGGGCGATCGAGGGCGACCGCGTGGTGGCGCGCCCGGTGGTGATCGTGGCGCTGCGCCAGGATCGGGCGCTGGTGACCGGGGTTGCCGCCGGCGAGACCATCGTGGCGCTGGGCGGGCACCGGCTGGACCCGGCCGCGCGGGTGCGCGTCTCGGCGCTGGGGGAATAGCGCGGTGGGCAAGTTCAACCTGTCCGCCTGGGCGGTGGCGCATCGCAGCCTGACCGGGTTCCTGATCGCGCTGATCTTCGCAGCCGGGCTGATGGCCTATCAGCGGCTGGGGCGCGGCGAGGACCCGCATTTCACCCTCAAGCTGATGGTGGTCACCGCGATCTGGCCGGGGGCGACGGCGTCCGAGACGCAATTGCTGCTGGCCGAGCGGATCGAGCGCAAGCTGCAGGACACGCCGTTCCTGGACCATCTGGACACGTTCAGCCGGCCCGGCTTCGTCGCCACCATGATCAGCTTTCGCGACGACACGCCGCCGGCGCAGGTGCCGAACCTGTTCTACCAGGTGCGCAAGCGGCTGGACGATCTGCGCCCGGACCTGCCGGGGGGCGTGATCGGGCCGTCGGCCAATGACGAGTTCACCGATGTCTATGGCGCCGTCTTCGCGCTGACCGGCGCGGACAACGCCACGCTGGTGCGCGCCGCCGAACGCATCCGCGACCGGGTGCTGACGGTCGCCGGGGCCGAGAAGGTCAACATCCTGGGCGAGATCCCGCGCACCCTGTTCGTGGAGTTCAACCAGGCGCGGCTGGCAAGCCTGGGCGTGACGGTGGAGGAGATCTCGACGGCCCTGGCGCGGCAGAACGTGGTGCTGCCGGCGGGGATCGTGGAGACCGGCAGCACGCGGGTGCCGCTGCGCACCACCGGGCAGTTGGCCGCCGCTGCCGATGGCGGCGTGGCGGCGGTCCTGGACGTGCCGGTCACGAGTGGCGGCCGGACGCTGCGCCTGGGCGAGATCGCCTCTGTGCGCGCCGGCTATCAGGAGCCGCTGTTCTCCGAGGTGCGGCACAACGGCCAGGGCGGCGTGGTGATCGCGATTTCGATGCGCAAGGGCGCCAATGCGCTGAGCTTCGGCGAGGCACTGAAGGCCGAGGCCGCGCGCATCCGCGCCGACCTGCCGCTGGGCCTCGATCTGGAGCAGATCGCCGACCAGCCGCATGTGGTGCAGGAAGCGGTCGGCGAGTTCCTGATGAAGTTCGCCGCGGCACTGGTCGTGGTGCTGCTGGTGTCCTTCGCCTCGCTGGGGTTTCGCGCCGGGCTGGTGGTGGCACTCGCCGTGCCGCTGACGCTGGCGATCGTGTTCGTGGTGATGCAGGCCTGGGGGATCGAGTTGCAGCGGATTTCGCTGGGCGCGCTGATCCTGTCGCTGGGGCTGCTGGTGGACGACGCGATCATCGCCATCGAGACGATGGTGGTGAAGATGGAGGAAGGCTGGGACCGGGTGCGCGCGGCCAGCCACGCCTGGACCTCGACCGCGTTTCCGATGCTGTCCGGCACGCTGGTCACCGCCGCCGGGTTCATGCCGGTGGGGCTGGCGCAGTCCACCACCGGGGAATACGCCGGCGGCATCTTCTGGGTGGTGGGCATCGCGCTGCTGGCCTCCTGGGTGGTGGCGGTGGTGTTCACCCCGTTCCTGGGCGTGCTGCTGCTGCCCGCTCCCAAACCCGGGGCACACGCGCACGACATGTATGACGGCGGCGTCTATCGCGGCCTGCGCCGGGTGGTGGAATGGACCATCCGCTGGCGCCGCAGCGTGGTGCTGGGCACCGTGGTGCTGCTGGTGCTGGCCGGGGCCGGGATGGGGATGGTCAAGCAGCAGTTCTTCCCGTCCTCGGCGCGCGACGAGCTGCTGCTGGACATCACCCTGCGCCAGGGTGCCAGCCATGCCGCGACGGCCGCTGCGGTGGCGAAGATCGAGGCGAAGCTGCTGTCCGATCCCGTGCTGAAGCAGGATGTGCGCTGGTTCACCGCCTATATCGGCAATGGCGGGCCGCGCTTCCAGCTCACCGTGAACCCCACCCTGCCGAACGACGCGGTCGCCACCATGGTGCTGACCACCGGCAACGGGCTGGCCGGGCGGGAGCGGGCGCGCGAGCGGCTGATGGATTTCGTGGCCGAGGAGGGCGTGCCGGAGGCCCGCGTGCGCGTGTCCCGCCTGGAACTCGGCCCGCCGGTCGGCTTCCCGGTGCAGTTCCGCGTGGTCGGCACCGACATGGCCGCCGTGCGCCTGGTGGCCGACGACGTGCTCGCCGCCCTGCGCGCCACCCCAGGCACGCGCCGCGCGGAGATCGGCTGGGGCGAGCGGGCGCCGGGGCTGACGCTGGAGCTGGACCAGGCGCGGATCAAGGCGCTGGGCCTGTCGCCGGCGCAGATCGCCCAGACGCTGCAGGCGCAAATCTCCGGCACCACGGCCACCCAGCTGCGCGCCGGC
>JBIPLY010000049.1:0-14563 GCA_044369385.1 Acetobacteraceae bacterium
CTCAGCTTCAACCTCGTCGGCGACGGGTTGCGCGACGCGCTGGATCCGCGGGCGAAGTGAGGCGAACCGGCGGGATGGCCCA
The DNA here is from genome assembly GCA_044369385.1 of Acetobacteraceae bacterium. Taxonomy (GTDB): domain Bacteria; phylum Pseudomonadota; class Alphaproteobacteria; order Acetobacterales; family Acetobacteraceae; genus CAMDGX01. The sequence goes on from JBIPLY010000049.1 coordinate 83, forward strand.
CGCTTTCGGCCATGCCGCCGGTTGGCATCAGGTCAGCCGCGCCAGCACCTCCCGCGCCAGCGGTACCACCGCCGACTCCGGAAACGGCGAAACCGAGCTGACATTGATCTCGCACAGCACGTAGCTGTCCTGCCCATCGGCATCGCGCGGGCCGAGCATGAAATCGATGTCCCATAGCGCCGGCAATGCCGCCGCCGTCATGCCCACCATTCCGAGAAACTGCGGCAGCCAATCGCGCTCCATCAGCGTGCGCAGGCGCTGGAAGCGGGGATCGTCGGGGGCGGAATACAGCCGCGGGCCTGGCGGCGGCATGGCGTCGTCGGGCGTGCCGGGCGCGGCTGGAAACAGGGCGTTCACCGCCTGGTGGCCGAAGCCCTGGATCGTGTCGCCGATCAGGTAGCAGCGGATCATGCCCTCGGCCAGGCGCGGCACGAAGGGCTGGTCGATCATCAGCCCGCCATCGTTGAAACAGGGCCGGCAGCGCTCCAGGAATGCGGCGAGCGGCATTGTCTCGATCGGGCTGCCGCGCGGCGCGTGGCGCACCCGCACCGCCGCACCGGCCATCTCGACCTGCCAGATGCCGAGGCCGCTGTGGCCACGGTTCTGCTTCAGCACGCGCATGCCGGTGGCCAGGCTGTCCGGCAGCTCGCGGCACAGCGCGGCGTGGGTCGGGTAGCGCCGCACATCGCTGCCCCAGGGCATGGCACGGGTGCGATACAGCACCTCCTTCGTGCCCATCGCCAGGATCGCATCGGGATGCGCACTGACCAGCACACCGTGATCCGCCAGGCGGCGCAGCATGGCGTCCAGCCGGGCACGGTCGCGGCCCTCGTGGATCGGATTGACCCAGACCAGCACGGCGGCCACCGTTCGCAGCTGGGCCTCCACCTCGGCCTCGACCTCCTCGGCATAGATGCAGGGCTCCGGCGCCATCCCGGCGGCGATGAGCGCCGCGGCGGTGCCATCGAACCGGCCGAAGCCAGGTGCGCCGCGGGCGGCGGGGGCGTCGCGCCAGAGCAACGCAATGCGGTGCGGATCTGCCATGGTCCGGTTCTCCCTGTGGCGCCGGTTATGCGATCAGCAAACGCGCGGCCATGCCGACCGCGGCGGTGACCGCAAGGGTGCGGATCAGGCCGAGCTTCAGGCCAAACAGGCAGGCGCCCGCCAACACGGCCAGCGCCATCGCCAGCGGGTCCAGCGTGGCCACCACTGGCACATCGAGCTCCATCGGCCCCAGCGCAACGTGGGTGGTCTCGCGGAACAGCACCCGCAGCCCGAACCACAGCGCAAGATTGGCGATCACGCCCACCACCGCCGCCGTCACCGCCGCCAGCGCGCCGGCCAGCGCCCGGTTGGCATGCAGCCGTTCGACATAGGGCGCGCCGAGGAAGATGAAGGCGAAGCACGGCATGAAGGTGACCCACACGGTCAGCAGGGACGCCGCCACGCCGCCCAACAGCCCATGCGCGCCATAGCCGGCGAGAAAGCCCACGAACTGCAGCACCAGGATCAGCGGGCCGGGCGTGGTTTCCGCAAGGCCCAGGCCCACCAGCATCTGACCAGCGCTGAGCCAGCCATACGATTCCACTGCCGCCTGCGCGACATAGGCCAGCACGGCGTAGGCGCCGCCAAAGGTCACCACCGCCATCTTGGAGAAGAACCAGGCGACATCGGCGAAAACGCCGGCCTGGCCCGCCAGCAGTGCCGCCACCGGCAGCAGCCACAGCGCGACCATCACCCAGCCGGCGCGCCAGGCCACCGCCGCCTGTCGTGCCGGGCGGCCAGGGTCGCGCGCCAGCAGCGCGTCCAGCGCCGCCGGCGGGCCAGCCGCCGCAGCACCGTGGCCGCTCGCGCGGAACCTGGCGGGCAGGGCAAAGCCGATCAGCGCTGCGCCGAAGACCACCAGCGGGAACGGCGTCCCAAACGCGTAGAGCGCCACAAAGGCCGCTGCCGCCATGCCCCAGGCGACGCGTGTCTTGAGCGCCCTGCGGGCCACGCGGAGCAGCGCCTCGACCACCAGCACCAGCACGGCGCATTTGAGGCCGAAGAACAGCGCGGCCACCGCCGGCACCTCGCCCAGCGTGGCGTACAGGACCGACAGGCCGAGCATCACCACGACCCCGGGCAGCACGAACAGCCCGCCCGCGGCGATGCCGCCGCGCACCCCATGCAGCAGCCAGCCGAGATACGTCGCCAGCTGCTGCGCCTCTGGTCCGGGCAGCAGGGTGCAGAAGTTCAGCGCATGCAGGAAGCGCGCGTCGGACACCCAGCGCCGCTCGTCCACCACCTCGCGGTGCAGCAGCGCGATCTGCCCGGCGGGTCCGCCGAACGACAGCAGCCCGATGCGCAGCCAGACCCGCACCGCCGCGGCGAAGCTCGGCAGCGGCGGCGCCTGGTCCGCCGCGACGGCCGCCGCCGCGCCGTTTTCAGCGTTCACGCCCTCGCTCCCGTCCGGCCCGGCCAGTCATGGGTCTCGCCGGTGGCATCGCGCGCCCAGCGATAGAACGCGTCATACAGCCCCATCGCCGCCTGCAGCTGCACCAGGTCGTCGCGATGCATCCGCGAAAGGCCCAGCGAAGCCGCCAGCAATCCGGCCGACTCCGGAGCCAGCTCGGGCCGGGCCGTGTCGGCCCCGCGCACGATGCGCGCCGGATGCAGCAGCGGCTCCGAGCGCAGGCCGAATGCGTCGAGCATCACGTCGAACGTGCAGAGATCGTCGCGATGGCTCCAGAACACGTCCTCGACATCGAATGGCGTGGCGCCAAAGCGGTCGGCGACGGCCCGCACGTCCGACGGCGCGACAAAGAGGAACACCGCGCGCGGATCGACGAAGCGGCGGAGCAGCCAGGGGCAGGCGACGCGATCGACCTTGGGCCGCGCCCGGGTGACCCACAGGGTGCGGCCTTCGGTGTCGCGCGGCGGGATGTGATCGGGGCGCAGCAGCGGTCCGCCGGCCTGCGCCCAGGCTTCAAAGCCGCCCTCCAGCACTTCGGCGGTCACGCCCGCATGCCGCAGCCAGGCCGCCACCCCCTGGCTCAGCTTGAGACCGCGCTGGCAGACCACGGCGACCTGCTGACCCCGGTAGCCCGCCGCCCAGCCGGCGACGTCACCAAACGTCTCCGCCACCGAAGCTGGCAGGCGGCGCGGGTCCGCGGCCGCGTCTTCGGGCACCCGCACGTCCAGGATCGTCGGAGCATCCGGCGTTCCGATCAGGCGCTGCAATTGGGACACGGTGATGATGTTGGGACCAGGCATGATCGTCCTTTCCAATGGCGCCAGGCGCCAGAGCTTTGGGACGCGATGCTTGGGCCGAAGCCTCACGGGGCGACCGCGGATGGCCCCATGGGCAACAGGATTGTCGCGTGCGACAAGAACGTCAATGGGCAGCGGGAATGAACCGGCAGCCCGGCGAATGCCGGTGCCCGGCCGCTGGCCTTGACGTGGCTCGGATCGGAAAACGCCATGACGCACAGCGGCTTCAATCCCTATGTGCACGGCGCGCGCGGGCTGTTTGCCGCGCAGATCCTGGTGTTTCACCTGCTTGGCGCCGACTGGCCGTTCTACCCCGCCGCATGGAGCCCGGGGGGCCGCCTGCTGACACGGATCATGGAGTATGGCGTCGAGCTGTTCTTCTGCGTCAGCGGCTATGTGATGGTCCAGGCGCTGGCCCGCGCGCCCGGCCCCTGGTCGTTCCTGCGCGACCGCGCGGTGCGGATCATGCCGCTGCTGTGGATCAACGTCGCGGCCAGCCTGGTGCTGGGCATGCTGAGCAGCACCCGGTCGATCTGGTCGCTGCCGGCGCCCGAGATCGCGGCGCTGGGCGTGGCCAACATGCTGGCGCTGCCCGGGATTTTCCCGATCGCGACGTTCAACCCGGCCACCTGGTCGCTGAGCTACGAGATGCTGTTCTACGCGCTCTGCGCCCTCTGGCTCGGTGCCGGCGGGAAGGGGCGGGCGGCACTCGGCCTGGCCGCCATCGCACTGCTGCTGTTCTACCCCAGGGCATTGCCGTTCGTGATCGGCCTGCTGGTCGGCCTGGACCGCGGCGGGGGCAAGGGCGGCCTGACCGCGCGCCCGGGCCTGGCGGTCGGGCTGTTCCTGGTGGCGTGGGCCACGATCCAGGCGCTCTCCGCGGACGGCACCCTGCTGATCGACACAACCCTGCTCGACTGGCTCGGCGATCCCCGCGTGGTGCTGGCCGCCGTGGCGCTGGTCTGCCTGCGCTTCGGGTTTCAGGGCCTGGTCGACGGGGCAGGGCGGTTCGGCCGGTTCCTGATCAGCCGGCCGATGCAGTTCCTGGGCACGATCAGCTACAGCTTCTACCTCTGGCAGAACGCCGCGATCGGGGCCGCGCGCCGCATCCTGCGCTGGCTGGTGGTCGATGACCCAACCCATCCGCTGGTGATGGCGGCGTTCCCGGTTCTGGCCACCGCGATCCTGCTGCTGATCGCCATCGCCAGCCACCGCCTGATCGAGGTGCGCCTGACCCGATGGCTGCGCGCGAAACTGGGCGGCGCGGCCACGCCCCCGATCACCCCCGCCGCCCCGCCAGCAGCATCGCCGCCCCCAGCGCCTGCATCGCCATGACCGCCGCCAGCACCGCGCCATAGCCCCCCGCGGCATCGTGCAGCAGCCCCAGCAACCCGGGCGTCAGCGCGTAGCCCAGCTGGCCCAGCCCGCTGTACAGCCCGACCACCAGGGTGAAGCTGGCCCGGCTGAAGCTGCGCTGCATCTGCAACGGCGGCAGGGTGATGTTGTTGCCCACCGCCAGCCCGAACAGCACGCAGCCGGCATACAGCGCCCAGGCGGCGTCGGGCCGCGCCAGCATCAGCCCCAGCCCGGCGATCTGCACCCCCGCCCCGGCCGCCCCGGCAAGCCGCAGATCCAGCCCGTCGATCACCGTGCTCAGCCCCACCCGCCCCACCACGGCACAGGCCGCCACCAGCCCCAGCCCCAGCCCGGCGCCGCCAGCCCCCAGCGCCGGCAACAGGAACGCGACCAGGTGCACCGTCATCCCCACCTGCGCCACCACGATGACGCCGAAGGGCAGGGTGATCGCCCAGAACCGCCGGCTGCGCAGCGCCGCCCCCTGACTGGACAGGTCCGACCCCGGCGTGACCGGCACCGGCGGCGATGGCGGCGGATACGGCCGCGCCAACGCCAGCAGCACCACCGGCACCACCACCACCAGCATCCCCAGCGCCAGCGTCGTCCCGGCAAAGGCGATCCCGTACTGGTCGGACAGAACCACCAGCACCGGCGCCAGGGTGAACCCCGCCGCACTCGCCCCGTTGAGCGCCAGCGACATCGCCTGGCCCCGCCGCGCCTCGAACCACAGCGCGATCACGGTGGACAGTGCCGGCACGCTGGTGCAGGCCCAGCCGCCGGCCAGCACCACGAACCCCAGCACCAACTGCCACGGCGCGGTCGCATGCGCCGCGATGATCGCGCCGGCCGACAGCGCGGCGCAGCCCCCCAGCAGCACGGTGCGCGGCCCGAACCGCACCACCCACAGCGGCGCCCGCGCCAGTGCCAGGGCCCCCACCAGGTAGAACGCCGCTGTCGCCCCGGAGGTCAGCGCGCTGGACCAGCCCTGCTCGCGCTGAAACGCCGCGACATAGGCCGACAGCCCATAGAATCCGTAGGTCCAGGCATGGATCGCCACCAGGAAACAGGCGACGACAACCGGCCAGCCCCGCTTCAGCTCGGCATGCGGCGTCAATCCGGCTGCGTCTTCTTGTGCGCCAGCAAGGCCATCAGCCGCCGGTCCCGCCAGGCCTGCCGCGCCGCATGCTCCTCCATCGGCAGCACGGCGCGCCGCGCGTCATGGATGTCGTCCACCAGCTCCGGCGTGAAGGCGATCGGCGTCATCTCCGCCTCGACCTGCTCGTAGAGCGGCCCATAGCGGTCGACGTAGTCCGCAAGCCCCTCCGGTGCGTTCAGGTCGATGGTCTCGAACGGCCCCATGAACGACCACCGCAGCCCCAGCCCATGCTTGACGGTCGCATCGATGTCCTCCGCGGAGATCACCCCATCGGCCACCAGCCGGAACGCCTCGCTGACCAGCGCGATCTGCAACCGGTTCAGCACGAACCCCGCCACTTCGCGCTTGAGCACCGCCGGCACCATCCCCGCCGTGCGCATCAGCGCCGTGGTACGCACCATCGCCTCGTCCTCGGTCCACGGCGACGGGCACAGCTCCACCAGCGGCACCAGATAGGGCGGGTTCACCGGATGCCCCACCAGGCAGCGATGCCGCCCGTCCAGCTCCTCGGTGAAGGCGCTGGCCGGAATCCCGGAGGTGGAGCTGACCAGCGGCACATCCGGCGGCAGCATCGCATCCAGCCGCGCGAACATCGCCCGCTTGGTCTCGACATCCTCCGGCCCGTTCTCCTGCACATGGACGGCGCCCTGCACCGCCTCCTCCAGCCGCGCCACCGGCTCGATCCGCGCCAGCACCGCCTCCGGCGCCTCGCCCAGCAGCCCCGCCGCCCGCAACTCCGGCAGCCGCGCGCCGATGAACGCCAGCGCCCGCGCGCCGGCCTCCGGATCGGGGTCCCACAGCCGCACCGCCATCCCGGCGCGGGCAAACACGATGGACCAGGCGCGGCCGATGAATCCGGCACCAACGATGGCGATATGCGACATGGGCAGGCTCCAATCAGGGGCTGGCATTGCGCCGCCACACGGCGGCAAGCTCGGGGATCGCATCCGCCGCGGCGGCGATCGCGGACAGGCGTGGGCAGTTCGCGGCAAACCACGGCCGGCTCGGCCGCCACTGCGTCATCATCCCGATATACAGGTCGAGCGCCGTCATCCGTTCGCCGCAGAACCACGGCGCGCCGGCCTGCGCCTCCATCATCCCCCACAGGCGCTGGGCATAGGCATCGACCGTGGCGCGAAACCCGGCCTGCGCCCCGGCATCGTCGACAAACCGCGCCGGATCGTCGGCATAGGTGAAGGTGGGATAGATGTTGGCCACCACGAACACCAGCCAGCGCAGGAAGCCCGGCCGGGCCGCATCCCCCGCCCCGGGCACCAGGCTGCGCCCCGCCGCCGCCCCATCGGCCAGCAGCAGCGTGATCGCGGCGGATTCCGTCATCACCGTCCCGTCCGGCAGCACCAGCGTCGGCAGCTGCGCCAACGGGTTCATCGGCGCCAGCCGCGCCCGCGCCGCGGCCGAGGTGAAGGTGTTGTCCACATCCACCACCGCATACGGCAGTCCGTACCACGCCAGTTGCAGCTCCACGATCGCTGACCCCCAGCTCGGCCGCGCATACAGCGTGTACATCCCAACCCCTCCGTCCCCGACCCTATCGCGCGCCCCGCCAGACCGCCCCCCTTGCCCCCGCCACCCTTGCACCCCGGCGCCGTTGCGGCGACCCTGTGAAACAAAGACGGAGCACCCCATCATGCCACGCATCGCAATCCTGGACGACTGGCAAGGCATCGCCGAGGCCGCCGCCGACTGGGCTCCGATCCGCGCCCGCGCCGAGATCGTCTTCTTCCGCGACCATCTCGGCACGCCCGCCCAGACCGCCGCCGCGCTGCAGGGCTTCGACGCCATCGTCGCCATGCGCGAACGCACCCGCCTGCACGCCGACGTCCTCACCCGCCTGCCGGACCTGAAGCTGCTCAGCTTCACCGGCGCGCGCAATGCCGCCGTCGACACCGCCGCCTGCACCGCGCAGGGCATCGTGGTCTGCAACACCGCCACCACCCGCACCTCGCACGGCACCGCGGAGCTCACCCTCGGCCTGATCCTGGCCGCCCAGCGCCGCATCGCCCAGGGCGACGCGGAGATGCGCGCCGGCCGCTTCCAGTCCCTTGTGCCGCCGGGCCCGGAGATGGCCGGCGCGACGCTGGGCCTGGTCGGCCTCGGCAACATCGGCGCCCGCGTCGCCCGCTACGCGCTGGCGATGGACATGAAGGTCATCGCCTGGAGCCAGAACCTCACCGAAGCGCGCGCGGCCAGCGTCGGCGCCACCCGAGTCGAGAAACCCGCGCTGTTCGCCCAGGCCGACGTCGTCAGCATCCACCTGGTCCTGTCCGAGCGCACCCGCCACATCGTCGCCGCCCCGGAGATCGCCGCGATGAAACCGGGCGCGCTGCTGGTCAACACCTCCCGCGGGCCGCACATCGACAGCGCCGCGCTGCTTCCCGCCCTCGAACAGGGCCGCATCCGCGCCGCGTTGGACGTCTACGACCAGGAGCCGCTGCCCCCCGAACACCCGATCCGCCACGCCCCCGGCACGCTGCTGACCCCGCATCTCGGCTACGTCACCGCCGAGAACATGCCCGAACTCTACCGCAGCAGCGCCGAGAATCTGCGCGCCTGGCTCGACGGCAAACCGGTCCGCGTCATCAACCCCGAAGTGCTGCAACCCCAAGCTTGACCGCAACCGCCGCCGATGCGCTTAACTCCCGCCAAACCAACCGCAGCCTGAGGAACCCCAAGTCATGCGCGCATGGGCCGTCGTCGAGAACGAGAAGCCGCTCCAGGAAATCGAGCTGCCGACCCCGGAGCCCCAGGGCACCGAGGTCCTGCTGGAGACCACCTATTGCGGCGTCTGCCACTCCGACATCCACATCTGGGAGGGGCGCTACGACCTCGGTGGCGGCAAGGTCATGACCCTGACCGATCGCGGCCTCACCCTTCCGGTCGCCATGGGCCACGAGATCGTCGGCCGCGTCGTCAAGCTCGGCCCGAAGGCCGAGGGCGTCAAAGTGGGCGACATCCGCATCGTCTTCCCCTGGGTCGGCTGCGGCACCTGCGAGGCCTGCCTGGCCGAGGAGGACAACATGTGCCTCCAGGGCCGCGCACTCGGCGTGTTCCAGAATGGCGGCTACGCCACCCACGTCGTCGCCCCGCACCCGCGCCACCTGGTCGATCCCGGGAAGATCCCGCACGCGATCGCCGCCACCTATGCCTGCTCCGGCATCACCGTCTTCTCCGCCATCAAGAAGGTCATGCCGATCGCCCCCAGCGAGCCGATCGTGCTGGTCGGCGCGGGCGGCCTCGGCCTGAACGCGATTGCCGTCCTCAAGGCGATGAAGCACGAGAACATCGTCGTCGTGGACATCGACGCCACCAAGCGCTCGGTGGCCGCCCAGGCCGGCGCCACCAAGACCGTCGACGGCAGCGGCGAGGGCGTCACCCAGCGCATCGTCGAGGCCTGCGGCAAGCCCCCGCTCGCGGTGATCGACCTGGTCAACGGCACCTCGTCGGCGAAGTTCGCCTTCGACGCCCTGCGCAAAGGGGGAAAGCTGGTCCAGGTCGGCCTGTTCGGCGGCGAGCTCAACATCCCGCTGCCGCTGATGCCGATCCGCGCGCTCACCATCCAGGGCAGCTACGTGGGAAATCCCAAGGAGTTGCGCGAACTGGTCCAGCTCGCCAATGACGGCACCCTTCCGGCGCTGCCCGTCACCACCGTCCCGCAACACGAGGCCAACGACGCCCTGATGCGCCTGCGCGACGGCCGCGTCATCGGCCGCCTGGTCCTGAAATCCGAGGCCGCGTGATGGCAAACGACATCCAGCGCTCCGTCGTCCTCGCGCGCCGCCCGACCGGCGAGCTGATGCCGGAGCATTTCGCCCTGCGCGACGCCCCGGTGCCGCAGCCCGGCGCCGGCGAGGTGCTGACCCGCACCATCTGGCTCTCGGTCGACCCCTACATGCGCGGCCGGCTGCGCGAGCAGCAGACCTATGCCGCCCCGGTCATGCCCGGCGAGGTGATGACCGGCGAGAGCATCGGCGAGGTCATCGCCTCGGGCGATCCCGGTTTTTCCCCCGGCGATATCGTCGGCGGCGCCCGCGGATGGCAGAGCCATGTGATCTCTCCCGCCACCAGCCTGACGAAGGTCGACCGCCACGCCGCCCCGCTGTCCGCATATCTCGGCGTGCTCGGCATGCCCGGCACCACCGCCTATTCCGGCATGACCGATATCGGCCAGCCCAAGCCGGGCGAAACCGTGGTGATCTCGGCCGCCTCCGGCGCGGTCGGCTCGGTCGCCGGCCAGCTCGCCAAGCGCGCCGGTGCGCGGGTCATCGGCGTCGCCGGCGGCCCGGACAAGTGCCTGTGGGTGCAGGAGACGCTGGGCTTCGACGAATGCATCGACCACCGCGTCGGCAATCTCGATGCCGCCCTGCGCGACGCCTGCCCGAAGGGCATCGACGTCTATTTCGAGAATGTCGGCGGCGCCCTGCAGCACGCGGTCTTCGCCCAGCTCAACGCCTTTGCCCGCGTCATCATGTGCGGCATGGTCGCCCAGTACAACGACGCCGAAATGCCGCCCGGCCCCAACCTGGGCTTCGTCGTTGGCAAGCGCGTGCGCATCGAGGGCCTGATCGTCTCCGACAAGCCCGCCCGCTTCGCCGAATGGCGCGCGCTGGCCGCCCCCTGGGTGAAGGCCGGCAGCCTGCATTACCGCGAAACCGTGCTCGACGGCCTGGACAGCGCGCCCGAAGCCCTGTGCGGCCTGCTGCGCGGCGACAATTTCGGCAAGATGCTGGTCAAGGTCGGCGCCGATCCGGCCTGACAACCATGGCGTTCGGTGTCGCCGAAAGACAGGACGCACATGGAGGCGAAGAGACGGAGAGATAACGGCATCTGTTCCTTCTCTTCGTCTTTCCGTCTCCATGTGATTCCGCTGTCCTGGAGCACCCCATGCCCGCCACCGACCACGCCCGCCCCCTGATCCCCTTCCTCGTCGCCACCGCCGCGATCATCGTGTTCACCACGATGGACGGGGTGGTGAAGGCAATGCCGGCCGGCCTGCCGACGATCCAGGTCGTGGCGATGCGCTTCCTGCTCGGCATCCCCCTGGTGCTCGCCATCCTGCTCTGGCTGCGCGCCGGCTGGCCCAGCCTGGCCTCCTGGCGCGCCAACGCCCCGCGCGGCCTGCTGACCATCGCCTCCACCTTCCTGTTCTTCACCGCGCTGCGCCGCCTGCCGTTTGCCGAGGCGCTGGCGCTGTCCTTCCTCGGCCCGCTGCTGATCGCCGTGCTCGCAGCCCTCCTGCTCAAGGAGCGGCTGCGCGCGGATGTGCTCGGCGCCGTGCTGCTCGGCCTGGCCGGCGTCGGCATCATCGCCTGGGACGCGATGAAGGATGCCGGCGGCTTCAGCGGCGACCTGCTCGGCATCGCGGCGGCCATCGGCTCGGCCTTCTCCTATGCGCTGAATTCCGTGCTGCTGCGCAAGCAGGCCCAGCGCGACCGCGCCACCTCGATCGTGCTGATCCTGCACATCGTGCCCGCGCTGCTCGCGCTGCCCTTCGCCGCGGCCGACTGGCACCCGCCCTCGGCATCGGTCTGGGGCGTCTTCGGGCTGGTGGCGCTGCTGGGCGTCTCCGGCCATTTCCTGCTGACCTGGGCCTATGGCCGCGCCCGGGCCGGGATTCTCGCCATCGTCGATTACCTGTCGCTGCCCTATGGCGCGCTGGTCGGCTACCTGTTCTTCGCCGAAGTGCCCGCACTCTCGGTCTGGATCGGGGCGGGGCTGATCGTGGTGGCGTGCCTGCTGGTGACGCGGAGAAGGGGATAAGAAAGGAAGCGGTTCTTTTTTGAAAAAAAGAACCAAAAAGCTTTTCCCAACCTGCGCCGCGCTCCCCCTGGGAGGCCGGGTGCCAACGGATAAAGTTTTTTTGCTTCTTTTTGTTCACAAAAAGAAGATTCTTGCTTCCTGCAAAGTCCCCCTCACTCCTCCAGCAGCGCCACGTCCAGCAGCCGCTCCAGCACCTCCGGCTCCTGCGCCCCGGCGATCGCATGCCGCCCGCCCAGCACGAAGCACGGCACCCCGTTGATCCCCAGCCGATGCGCGCGCAGGTTTTCCGCCTGCACCCCGTCGGTCTCCGCGTCGCTGTCCAGGAAGCCGCGCGCCGCCGCCTGGTCCAGCCCCGCCGCCCCGGCCAGCGCTGCCAGCACGAGGGGATCGCCGATATCCAGCCCCTCGCTGAAATGCGCCGCGAACAGCGCCATCACCAGCGCATCCGCCCGCCCGGATCGCGCCGCGAAGCGCACCAGCCGATGCGCATCCACCGAGGACGGCGTGCGCCGCATCAGGTCGAACCGGAAACCCAGCCCCTCGCCGCGCCCGATCTCGCTGATCGAGGCATAGAGCCGCCGCGCCCGCTCCTCGCCGCCGAACTTGCGCACCACATAGTCGGCCCGCGCCATCCCGGTGCGCGGCATGTCGGGATTGAGCAGAAACGGCCGCCACTCCAGCGCCACCGCCAGGCCGGGCCGCCGCGCCAGCGTGCGCATCAGGCGCTGCACGCCAAGGTAGCACCACGGGCAGACCAGGTCGTGGACCACCTCGATCACCAGGCGCGCAGGCGGGGGCATCGCGTTCATCGAGCAAGTATAGGAAGAGTCTTCTTTTTGTGAACAAAAAGAAGCAAAAAAACTTTATCCGATTGCAAGCGAAAAGGCCGGGACTCCCGTGCGGGAGCCCCGGCCCCGGGCCGTCAGTAGCCGACCGGGTCCTTCTCGGCCAGCGCCCACTTGCCGCCCTTGACCACCGCGATGAAGCTCATGTCCGAGCCCAGCCGCTGGGTCGGGCCGAACGTCATCGCCGGTGAGTTGAAGATGTCCCGCAGCCCCTTGATCTGCTCCATCCCGGCCACCAGGCTGTCCACCGTCAGGGTGCGCCCGGCATTCTGCAGCCCCTGGATCAGCGTGGTCGCCGCCGTGTAGCCGATCTGGGCGGGGAAGTTCGGATCGCGCCCATAGCGCTGCTTGTAGTTCCGCACGAAGGCCTGCACTTCGGGGCGGGGGTCGTCGGGATTGGCGAAGACCACCGAGGTCATGCACAGCATGCCCTCCGTCGCCCCGCCCGGCACCTCGGCCACCGCGCTGTCATAGGCCGCCACCTGGCTCATCGCCGTCACATCCCAGCCGATCTTGCGGATCGAGGCCATGATCTGATTGGTGTCGCGCACGATGGTGCCCAGCAGCACCGCATCGCACCCGGCATCCTTCAGCTTGGCCACCGAAGCCGAGAAATCCGCATCGGTCGGCTTGTGCGCGGTCTCGGCGGTCAGCTTCATCTTCATCGCTTCCAGCTGCGCGCGCGCCCCTTCCATGATGTCGCGGCCGAAATCGGTGTCCTGGTACATCGCGCAGATGGATTTCTTGCCCTGCTTCTCCACCAGGTATTTCACCGCCGCGCGCATCTGGTCGTAATAGGAGGAGACCAGCGCGAACTTCAGCTTGTGGAACGGCTCATGCATCGAGCGCGCCGAGGTCAGCGGGAACATGTTCGGCACGCCCTTGGCGAGCTGGTCCGGCATCACCGCGTTGTTCATCGGCGTGCCGCCATTGGCGATCATCAGGAACACGTTGTCGCGGTTGATCAGCTTGTTCGCCGCCTGGATCGACCGCGGCACCTGGTACTGGTTGTCCTCGACGATGTAGCGGATCTTGCGGCCATGGATGCCGCCCTTCGCATTGATCTCATCGAACGCCATGCGGATGGCGTTGGAGTTGTTCACCCCCCACGACACCGTCACGCCGGACAGGTCGGTATAGGTGCCGATGACGATCTCGGTATCGGTCACCCCGCGCACCGCCTGGGCGGTCGCAGCCTGCGGAAAGGCAGCACCGAGCGCGAACGCGCCCAGAGCAGCCAGGATCGATCGACGCATTCATCCCTCCTGTAGCCTTCGCCGAATTATGCGGGCCCAACCGGGCCCCACCGCGCCCCTGTCGGCGGTTCAGGCGGCGCGGTTCATCTCCTCCACCAGCGGCCGGAACCGTGCCAGCACCATGGCGCGGCGCAGCCGCATCATCGGTGTCAGCTCCGGATCCTCCGGTGTCAAAGCCCGGTCGATCAGCCGGAACCGCGCGATCCGGCGCGGCCCGGGGGCGCGGGCATTGGCCTGCTCCACCGCCTGGCCGATCAGCGCCGTCACCTCGGGGGCTGCCAGCAGGCTGGCAAACCCGGTGAACGCCACCCCGTTCTGCTGCGCCCAGCCCTCCAGCGCATCGTGCTCGACCATCACCAGCGCATTCAGCGCGCCGCCCTGCTGCAAGACCAGCGCGTCGGCGATGAACGGGCTCAGCGTCAACTCGTTCTCGATCGCCGACGGGCTGATCGTGCTGCCATCGGCCAGCGTCAACTGATGGCTGGTCCGCCCGGTCAGCGTCAGCATCCCCGCCTCGATCCGCCCGAGATCGCCGGTGCGCAGCCACCCCTCGGCCAGCAACGCCGCCGTCGCCGCCGGCTCGCGCCAGTAGCCGGCGCAGACATGCGCCCCGCGCACCAGCACCTCGCCCTGCGGCGACAGCGCGATCTCGCCATGCGCCACGGCCGCACCCACGCTGCCATGCACCAGCCGCCCGGCCGGCGTGGCCGTTGCCAGCCCGCCGCATTCCGTCAGCCCATAGACCTCGCGCAGCTCGATCCCGATCGCCCGATACCAGCGCAAAAGGGCAGGGGGCACCGGCGCCCCACCCACCCAGGCCACCCCCACCCCATCCAGC
>JBIPLY010000050.1:0-14520 GCA_044369385.1 Acetobacteraceae bacterium
CTTCGGCGCCGAAGGCGAAAACGGATGGGGGTCTGGGGCCTCAGGCCCCAGCGGGTCCAGGGCAGAGCCCTGGCCTTGCTTGCTTCCTTCCCCCCTCATCCGAGCCGTTCCACCAGCCGGCTGATCACGGTGTCGAGCGCCAGTCCGTCGGCGCGGGCGGAGAAGTTGAGGGCCATGCGGTGGCGCAGCACGGGGGGTGCGAGGGCGGCGACGTCGTCGATGGAGGGGGCGAGGCGGTTGTCCAGCAGGGCGCGGGCGCGGCAGGCGAGCATGAGGGCCTGGGCGGCGCGGGGGCCGGGGCCCCAGGCGACGTGGCGGCGGATGGTTTCGTCTTCGGAGGATTCCGGGCGGCCGTTGCGTACCAGGTCGAGGATGGCGTCGACCACGGTTTCGCCGACGGGCACGCGGCGGATCAGGGATTGGGCGGCCATCAGGTCTTCGGCGGAGAGGGCCTGGGCGGGTTTGTCTTCGGTGCTGCCGGTGGTGGCGATCAGCATGGCGCGTTCGGCGGCGAGGTCCGGGTAAGTGACCTGGATTTCCAGCAGGAAGCGGTCGAGCTGGGCTTCGGGCAGCGGGTATGTGCCTTCCTGTTCGATCGGGTTCTGGGTGGCCAGGACGTGGAAGGGGCGGGGGAGGGGGTGCTCGACGCCGCCGATGGCCACGCGCTGTTCCTGCATGGCCTGCAGCAGGGCGGATTGGGTGCGGGGCGAGGCGCGGTTGATCTCGTCGGCCATCAGGAGCTGGCAGAAGACCGGGCCGGGGACGAAGCGGAAGTGGCGGCGGCCGCCCTCGCCCTCGTCCAGCACTTCGGAGCCGAGGATGTCGGCGGGCATCAGGTCGGGCGTGAACTGCACGCGCTTGGAGGCCAGGCCCATGACGGTGGCCAGGGTTTCGACCAGCTTGGACTTGCCCAGGCCGGGGACGCCGACCAGCAGCACGTGGCCGCCGGAGAGCAGGGTGATCAGGGTCTGGTCGACCACCTGTTGCTGGCCGTGGATGGCGCGCGCGATCTGGGTGCGGGCGCTGGCGATGCGGGTGCCGAGGGTTTCGATCTCCGCCAGCAGCCGGTCGGTGGGGGCGGGGGGTTGCAGCGGGGTGGGTGTTGCGGCCATGGACCTCGTCCTGCGGGGTATCGGATCAGATTGTGCCGTTTCGTGCCGTTGCCACCCCTCAATTCGCGTCACGTCGGCGCGGCACATTCACAGGCCGGGGGATGCTACCTATATCTCGTGCCAGGGCGGAAGCATTCTCTGCCCCGGGGTGAGCGACGTGCATGAAATGATCCCTTCGATGATCCCTTCCAGGCTGTGCGGCGGGTCACGCCAGGCGTTCGATCACGGCACCTTGCCGTTCGTGATCCGGCGCGACGGGGCGTGGCTGTATCGGGGCAGCGTGATCCAGCGCAAGGAGCTGGTCTGCCTGTTCTCGACCGTGCTGAAGCGCGACGATACCGGGCGGTTCCTGTTGGAGACGCCGGCCGAGCGCGGCGTGATCGCGGTGGAGGACGCGCCGTTCGTGGCCGTGGAGCTGGGCTGGGCCGGGTGCGGGCTGGACCAGGTGCTGACTTTCCGGACCAATATCGACCAGGTGGTGACCGCCGGGCCGAAGCATCCGATCCGCGTGGCGCATGACCCGATGTCCTGCGAGCCGACGCCGTATGTGCATGTGCGCGACGGGATCGGGGCGCATCCGCTGGAGGCGCGCATCGGCCGGGCGGTGTATTACGAGCTGGTGGCGCTGGCGGAGCCCTGCGAGGTGGCGGGGCGCCAGGTGCTGGGGGTGTGGAGCAGCGGCTGCTTCTTCCCGCTGGGCGACCTGCCGGAAGAGGGGTGAGGCGGCTGTTCGATCGCGAGGTTCTGCGCCGGCGTCTGCGCGTGCCCAGCCCGGCTCCGGTGGCGGCGATCGAGCCGGCGCGCATGGTGGCCGATCCGCCGTCGATCGGCGCGCCGCTGGCCAGTTCGGATGGGGTGGAGCTGGGCGGGGCGCGGCTGGTGCCGGCGGCGGTGCTGGTGTCGCTGGTGCTGGGTGCGGAGCCCGGCGTGCTGCTGACCAAGCGCACCGCGCATCTGGCCAAGCACCCCGGCCAGGTCAGCTTTCCCGGCGGGCGGATCGATGCCGGCGATGCCAGCCCCGAGCACGCCGCCCTGCGCGAGGCGGCGGAGGAGGTGGGGCTTTCGCCGGGGGATGTGGAGCTGCTGGGGCGGCTCGATGATTACGTGACCGGCACCGGCTATGTCGTGACGCCCGTTCTGGGGCTGCTGCCGGATGGGGCGGAGCTGCACGACCTGCGGCTGGTGCCCTCGCCGGAGGAGGTGGCGCATGTGTTCGCGCTGCCGCTGTCGGTGCTGCTGGACCCGGCGGCACCCGAGCGGCGGCGGGCGCATTTCCGCGGCGCGTGGCGCGAATTCTGGGTCTGGCCGCATCCGGACCACTACATCTGGGGCGCCACGGCGGCGATGCTGGTGCATCTGGCGCACCGGCTGCGCGGCGGGTAGGCGGCGATGCGCTGGCTGGAGATCGCGCTGTTCCTGCTGCCCTTCGCGGCCTATGGCGTGTGGCTGTGGCGCGGGCGGCGCCATGGCGTGGCGCTGGCGGTGGCGACGACGGTGCTGGCGGTGGTCTCCGTGGTGCTGGTGGCCTGGCTGGAGCTGAGCCAGAGCGTGCCGCCCAACGTCACCTATGTGCCGCCGCGCATCGAGGGGGATCGCATCGTGCCCGGCCATGCGGTGCGTCGGGTGCCGTGAGCGGGCCGGCTGCCTGGATCGCGCCGCTGCCGGCATTCCTGGCCGATCCGGCATTGGGCGACGTGCTGGCGGCGCTGCCGCGGGCGCGGCTGGTGGGCGGCTGCGTGCGCGATGCCCGGCTGGGGCGCGCGGTGCATGACATCGATCTCGCGACCCCCGATGCGCCCGATGCGGTGGTGGCCGCGCTGCGCGAAGCCGGGCTGAAATCGGCGCCGACCGGGCTGGCGCACGGCACCGTCACCGCGATCGCGCGCCATCGCGGCTTCGAGGTGACCACGCTGCGCCGCGATGTGGAAACCGACGGGCGCCATGCGGTGGTGGCGTTCACCGATGACTGGCGGGCGGATGCGGCGCGGCGGGATTTCACCATCAACGCGCTGTCGATGACCGCCGAAGGGGCGGTGTACGACTATTTCGACGGGCTGGCCGATCTCGAAGCCGGCCGGGTCCGCTTCGTCGGCGACGCCGCCACGCGCATCGCCGAGGACTACCTGCGCGTGCTGCGCTTCTTCCGGTTCCAGGCCCGCTACGGACGGGGCGCGCCGGACCAGGCCGCGCTGGCTGCGATTGCGGCGGCGGTGCCGGGGCTGGCGCGGCTGTCGGCGGAGCGGGTCTGGGCGGAGCTGAAGCGCATCCTGTGCGGCCCCGATCCGGCCGGCACCGTGGGGCTGATGCGCGCGGCCGGGGTGCTGGCGGCGGTGCTGCCGGAGGCCGGCGACGGCGCGGCATTGGCGCGGATGGTGGCGGCGGGGGCGCCCGCCGATGCGGTGCTGCTTCTGGCGGCGCTGATCGAGGGCGACGGCGCGGCAGTGACGGGGCGGCTGAAGCTGTCGGGCGCGGAGGCGGCGCGGCTGCTGGCGCTGCGCGCGGCGGCGGCGCCGGAGGAGGATGCCGACGATGACGCGCTGCGCCGGGCGCTGGCCGACACGCCGGCCGAGGTGCTGGCGGGCGCGGCCTGGCTGGCCGGGCGGGGTGCTGCGCTGCGGGCGCGGCTGGGCGCGCTGCCGCGGCCGGTGTTTCCGCTGGCCGGGCGCGACCTGCTGGGCGCGGGCGTGGCGGCGGGGCCGGCGATGGGCGGGCTGTTGCGCGAGCTGCGCGATTGGTGGCTGGCCGGTGGGTGCCGGGCGGATGCGGCGGCGTGCGCGGCGGAATTGGCGCGCCGGCGTGCTGGCTGATACACGCCGGGGATGGCAGCCCATCCCCCGCTTCCCGCAGATACCTCAAAGGCCCTGATCGCGCGGCTGTGGCGCGAGCACATCGCGCAGAACCGCACGGCGATCACGGTGATCCTGGCGCTGACGCTGGTGATGGCCGGCACCCAGGCGCTGTATCCGGTGGCGATCGACCATGCTTTCTCCATGTTCGAGCGGCGCGACGAGCGCATCCTGTACCAGCTCCCGGCGCTGGTGCTGGCGGTGACCACGGTCAAGGCGCTGGCGCAGTATTTCCAGAACGTCGCGGTGCAGAAGGTCGTGCTGCTGGTGATCCGCGGCCTGCAGGCGCGGATGTTCGTGCAGATGACCGAGGGCGACCTGGCGCGGCTGGAGCGGGAGGCGCCGGCATCCTGGGCGGCGCGCTTCACCACGGATGCGACCATCATGCGTGAGGCGCTGACCCGGGCGGTGAACGGGGTGGCCGATGCGCTGACGGTGGTCGGCCTGGTCGGCTCGATGCTGTGGCTGGACTGGAAGCTGAGCCTGATCGCCGCCGTGCTGTATCCGATCGCGGGGATCCCGATCCAGAACATCGGCCGGCGCATCCGCCGCCAGTCCGGCGGCATGCAGGAGCAGATCGGCCAAACCGCCGCCCTGCTGCACGAAAGTTTTGCGCAAGCGCGCACCGTGCGCGCCTACCGCCTGGAGCACCAGGAGACCGGGCGGGCCAGTGCGGCATTCGACGCGCTGTCGCGCGCGCTGTTGCGCATGGCGCGCAGCCGGGCCCGGATCGATCCGATGCTGGAGGTGATCGGGGGCGCGGCAGTGGCCGCGGTGATCGGCTTCGTCGGCTGGCGCGCCGCACAGGGCGACGGCTCCCTGGCGCATTTCACCGGCTTCGTCACCGCGCTGCTGATCGCCTCGCGCCCGCTGCGCGCGCTGGGCAGCCTGAACGCAGCGATGCAGGAGGGGCTGGCCGGGCTGGTGCGGGTGTTCGCCGTGATCGATGAGCCGCGCGCCATCGCCGAGCGTCCGGGGGCCAGGGCGCTGCCGCCGGGGCAGGGCCGGTTGGAATTCGCCCATGTCGCCTTCACCTATCCCGACGGCCGGCACGGGCTGCGCGATCTTTCGTTCACGGCCGAGCCGGGGATGACGGTGGCGCTGGTGGGCGCCTCGGGGGCGGGCAAGTCGACGGCGCTGGCGCTGGTGCCAAGGCTGCACGATGTCGGCGGCGGCGAAATCCGGCTCGACGGGGTGGATCTCCGCGACCTGACCCTGGCCAGCCTGCGCGACGGCATCGCCTATGTCGGGCAGGACACGCTGCTGTTCGACGACACGGTGGCCGCCAACATCGCCATGGGCCGGCCGGGTGCGACCGAAGCCGAGATCCATGCCGCCGCGCGCGCCGCCGCCGCCGACGGCTTCATCGCCGCCCTGCCGCAGGGCTATGCCACCTCGGTCGGGCCGGGCGGGCAGCGGCTGTCCGGCGGGCAGCGGCAGCGCGTCTGCATCGCCCGCGCCCTGTTGCGCGATCCGCGCGTGCTGCTGCTGGACGAGGCGACCAGCGCGCTGGATGCCGAGAGCGAGGCGCTGGTGCAGGAAGCGCTGGGGCGGTTGCGGGCGGGGCGGACCACGATCATCGTGGCGCATCGCCTGTCCACGGTGCGCGATGCCGGGCTGGTGGTGGTGCTGGACGACGGGCGGGCGGTGGAGCAGGGCAGCCATGCCGAGCTCCTGGCCGCCGACGGGGCCTATGCGCGGCTGGTGCGCAGCCAGGCGCTGGCGGCGTAGGAGGATGGGATGACCAGCAACACCCGCCCGGACGGCACCCAGATGGTGGCGATGCGCGACGGGGTTCGCCTGGCCACCGATCTGCATCTGCCGGACGGGCCGGGGCCGTGGCCGGTGATCCTGGAACGCACGCCCTATGGCCGGGGGGAGGTCAGCCGCAGTGAGATCACCGCCGCCGACCGCACGCCCCTGGCGCGCGCCGAGCTGGCGGCGTTCTTCACCGCCCATGGCTACGCCGTGGTGTTCCAGGACAATCGCGGCCGCTGGGGCAGCGAGGGGGTCTTCGTCAAATACCTGTCCGATGGGCAGGATGGCTTCGACGCTTGCGCCTGGATCGTGCAGCAGCCGTGGTGCGACGGGCGCATCTGCACCATGGGCCTGTCCTATGCGGCGCATACCCAGGCGGCGCTGGGCTGCCTCGATGCCCCCGGCGTGGTGGCGCAGGTGTTGGACAGCGGCGGCTTCGCCAATAGCTGGACCGGGGGGATCCGGCAGTTCGGCGCCTTCGAGCTGAAGCAGGCGACCTGGGCGTTCAAGAAGGCCCGGCTCTCGCCGGAGGCCGCCGCCGATCCGGTGCTGCGCGCGGCACTCGACAGCGAGGATATCCGCGACTGGTTCACCCGCCTGCCCTGGCGGCCGGGCCATTCGCCGCTGCGCCACCACCCGGACTACGAGGCGTATCTGTTGGAGCAGTGGCGCCACGGCGCCTTCGACGCCTACTGGCAGCAGCTCGGCATCTGGGCCGAGGGGTTTTACGAGCGCTATGCGCGCGCCGATTGCGTGCATATGTCGTCCTGGTTCGACCCCTATGCGCGCACGGCCGCGAGCAACTTCGCCGGGCTGAAGCCGCGCGGGCCGCAGCGGCTCATCCTGGGGCCGTGGACCCATGGCGACCGCAGCGACACGGTGTTCGGCGATGTGGATTTCGGTGCCGATGCCACGATCGATTCCTGGGCCGGAGATTGGCGCCAGTACCGGCTGCGGCATTTCGACAGCGTGACCCGGGGCGCGCCCAATCCGGAGCCGGCGGTGCGGGTCTTCGTGATGGGCGGCGGATCGGGGCGCAAGACCGAAGCGGGGCATCTGGCGCATGGCGGGCGCTGGATCCGGCTTGCCGACTGGCCGCCGCCGGACGCCGATTTCGTGGCGTTCCATCTGCACAACACCGGGCTTCTGGACCGCGCCGCGCCGCCGGCCGACGCCGCGCCGCTGCGCTATGATTTCGACCCGGCCCGCCCGGTGCCGACCATCGGCGGCAACCTGACCAGCCTGGAGCCGGTGGCGCGCGGCGGGGCCTGGAACCAGGTCGAATCCCCGGCGTTCTTCGGCTGCGCGCCGCCCTTCCTGCCGCTGGCGGCGCGGCCCGACGTGCTGGTGTTCCAGACCGCGCCGCTGGCGCAGGCGGTGCAGGTGGTCGGGCCGGTCGAAGCCGAGCTGTGGATTTCCTCTGATGCCCTGGACACCGATTTCACCGCCAAGCTGGTCGACGTCCATCCCGCCAGCGCCGACTATCCGGCGGGCTACGCGATGATCCTGACCGACGGCATCCTGCGCCTGCGCTATGCCGACGATCCCGCCCGCCCGGCGCTGAACACCCCGGGCCAGGTGCGGCGCATCACGGTCACGCTGTTTCCCACCGCCAACCTGTTCCGGCCCGGGCATCGCATCCGGCTGGACATCTCGTCGTCCAACTTCCCCAAGTTCGACGTGAACCCCAACACCGGCGAGCCGGAGGGCATGGCGCGGCGGCGGCGGGTGGCGGAGAATACCGTCTTCGCCGATGCCGCCCGGCCCAGCCGGGTGATCCTTCCGCTGCTGCCAATCGAGGCCCCCCGTTACTTCGAGGACTGATCCCATGCCCCAGCCCGACCACATCTCCGCCCTCGGCGTGCCCGACCCGGCCACGCTGGACGACGACCTGAAGCTGATCTGGGCGAAATGCATCGAGAAGCTGGGCTTCGTGCCCAACGTGTTCTCGATGTACAGCAAGCGCCCGCAGCGGCTGCGCAACTTCATGGCGATGTACAACGAGATCATGTACTCCGCCTCCGGCCTGACCAAGCTGGAGCGGGAGATGGTGGCCGTGGTCGTCTCTTCGGCCAATCGCTGCTATTACTGCCTGGTGGCCCATGGCGCGGCGGTGCGCCAGATGTCGGGCGATCCGGAACTGGGCGAGATGATGGCGCTGAACTGGCGGGTGGCCAAGCTCGATGCCCGGAAGCGGGCGATGCTGGACTTCACCTGGAAGCTGACCACCGCGCCGAACCTGGTGGACGAGGCCGATCGCGACTTGCTGCGCGCCGTGGGGCTGAGCGAGGAGGACATCTTCGACCTGGCCGAGACCGCGGCGTTCTTCAACCTGTCCAACCGCATGGCCTCGGCCACCGACATGATGCCGAACCCGGAGTACCACCGCAGCGACAGGGGGGCGGCGTTTGTGCCGCCGGTGGCGAAGAAGAAGAAGTAAGAAAGGCGTTCTTTTTTGAAAAAAAGAACCAAAAAACTTTCATCCGTTTGCGCGCGGTGCTCATGCTGGCGGGCGGATGAAAGTCTTTTTGCTTCTTTTTCTTCAGAAAAAGAAGACTCTTGCTTGCTGCCTGACAACACGCAGATGCGACTTGCCCCGGCGCGGCGTTCAGGCTGAATAGCGGCAGCAACGGCCACAACGGACGGGATCGATGGCACGGACGATCAGCGCGGGCTATGCGTCAGGCGTCACCCTGGCGCCGGGGGATGACCCGGTCACGGTCACCGCGACCGGCAGCATCGGCGCGACGGACGCCGCCGCGCTGCTGTCCAGCGGCACCGCGGATCGCACCATCACCAATGACGGCACCATTGCGGCGGCCGGCAGCGGGGTGGCCAGCGTCGGCGTTCAGCTGAAGAACGGGGCCGACAGCGCCGGCGGCACCATCGTCAACAACGGCACCATCGCCGGCGGCCAGTTCGGCATCTATTCGAACCAGGCGGTGACCCTGGCCAATGCCGGCACCATCGGCGCGACGGCCGCGACCTCGGGCGTGGCGGTGGTGCTGGGCACCGGGCGGGTGGACAATGCCGGCGGCATCACCGGCGCGCGCTATGGCATATACATGATCGGGGCCGGTGCCGTGACCAATGCCGGCACCATCACCGGCACCACCAATGCCGGCGTGGTGCTGAACGTCGGCGGCACGCTGACCAATTCCGCGCCGTCGGCGCGCATCGCCGGGGCGCGCATCGGCGTCTATCTGTACGGCCTCGGCACGGTGGCCAATGCCGGCACGATCGCGGCCACCGGCACCGCCAGCTACGGCGCGATGCTCAAGGCCGGCGGCATCTTCACCAACCAGCCCAGCGGCAGCGTGACCGGCACCGCGGCCGGGGTGGTGTCGTTGGGCACGGTGGCGGCGACCATCAGCAATGCCGGCGCGATCCAGGGCTCCAGCCACGGCGTCGGCGTGGCCAACGCGGTGGCGGCGGTGCAGAACGCCGCCGGCGGGCAGATCACCGGCATCGGCGGTTCGGGGGTGCTGGCGCTGGCCGGCGGCGGCGTCGACAATGCCGGCACTGTCACCGGGCGCTTCGGCATCCGGATGCTGAACGCGGTCGGCACGGTGACCAACAGCGGCAGCGTGGCGTCCACCGGGCGCTCAACCCCCGGGCTGAACCCCGAGTCCGTGGGCGCGGGGGTGCAGCTCGGCGCCGGCGGCACCATCGTGAACGATTTCGGCGCGCGGATCAGCGGCTTCTGGATCGGCGCGCAGATCGGCAATTTCAACGGCACCAACGCCAATGGCGGCGCGATCCTGAACGCGGGGGTGATCACCGCCAACGATCCCGGCGTGTCCGGGGCGGCGGTGTGGATGAAGGGCGAGGGCCTGATCTCCAACGCCGCCACCGGCACCATCGGCAGCGGGCCGTATGGCATCGTCAGCTACAACAAGGTGACCATCGTCAACCGCGGCACCATCTTCGGCACCGACCATGCCGTGTTCACCAGCGCCGTGGGCAATGGCGACCGCATCATCGTCTATCCCGGCGCCAGCTTCGGCGGCACGGTGATGGGCGACGCCGTGGCCGCGCCGAACCCGACCGGGGTGCTGCAACTGGGCGCCGGCGGGGCGGGCGGCACGATCACCGGCTTCGGATCGAAATACATCGGCTTTGCCCGCGTCGAGGTCGATGCCGGCGCCACCTGGTCGCTGGCCGGCACGGTGGTGGCCGCCCAGACCATCGCGCTGTCCGGGCCGGGGGCGGCGCTGACGCTGGCCAATCCCGGGTCGGTGGCGGGCACCATCACCGGATTTGCGCCGAGCACGCAGCTGGTGCTGGGCGGCATCACCGACATCACCGCCAGCAGCGTCGGCGCGGGCAACGTGCTGTCGCTGACGCGCGCGTCCGGCGGCACCATCCGCCTGGCCTTCGATGCCGGCACCAGCCTGGCCGGCGGGGTCGGCTTCGCGGCGGACGGATCGGGCACCACGCTGTCCGCGCCGTGCTTCGCCGCGGGCACGCACATCGCCACGCCGCATGGCGAGGTGGCGGTGGAGGCGCTGGCGATCGGCGATGCGGTGCTGCGCGCGCGCGGCGGGGAGGCGCGGATCGTCTGGATCGGGCATCGGCGCGTCGATTGCCGGCGCCATCCGAACCCGGCCGAGGTCTGGCCGGTGCGCGTCGCCGCCGGGGCCTTCGGGCGCGGCGTGCCGGCGCGCGATCTGTGGCTCAGCCCCGACCATGCGGTGTTCGCCGCCGGCGTGCTGGTGCCGGTGCAGCACCTGGTGAACGGGCGCACCATCCGCCAGGAGCCGGTCGACGCCATCACCTATTTCCATGTCGAGCTGGAAGCCCACGACGTGCTGCTGGCCGAGGCGCTGCCGTGCGAGAGCTATCTGGACACCGGCAATCGCGCCGCCTTTGCCAATGGCGGGGCGGCGGCGCTGCTGCAGGCCGATTTCGCCCGGGGGCGCTGGGCGGCGTCCGGCTGCGCGCCGCTGGTCGAGGGCGGCGAGGTGCTGGCCGGCATCCGCTCGCGCCTGTTGGCCCGGGCCGGGGCGCTGGGGCATCGGCGGGCGGGGGATCCCGCGCTGGTGGTGCGCGTCGACGGGGTGGCGGTGGCGCTCGATCCTGCCGCGCGCTGGCATGACATCGCGCTGCCGGCGGGGGCGGCGACGGTCGCGCTGTGCTCGCGGGTCTGGGTGCCGGCGCAGGTCGATCCGCGCGCGGACGACACCCGCCGGCTGGGGGTGGCGATCGGCGAATTGCGGCTGGACGGGGCGCGCGTGGGCGCCGCCGATGCGCGGCTGGCGGCGGGCTGGCACGCGCCGGAGGGGGCGCTGCGCTGGACCGACGGGGCGGCCTGGCTGCATCCGCGCGGGGCGCGGCGGCTGGGCTTTGCCGTGGCGATGGCCGGGCAGTATTGGGCGGAGGCCGCGCCGGCCCGCGCCGCGGGATAGATGACCGGCGCCTGTTCCTGCGGCAGCCTGCTGCGCCCGCTGCGCTGCTGTGCCATGGACCTGGCCACCGCCAGCCCGCCGGGCTCCGCCGCCCTGCTGGCCGAGCCGATCCGCGCCGCGGAGGCCGCACGCCAGGCCGGCGATGCCGGGCGGGCGGTGGCGCTGCTGCAGGAGGTGCTGGAGCTCGCCCCCTGGTCGCCGGCGGCGCTGGCGGTGCTGGCGCGGCTGCACCAGGATGCCGGGCGGCTGGGCCCGGCTTCGGTGCTGCTGGCGCGCATCGTCGCCGTCGATCCCGCCAACCAGGGCGCCATTCGCGATGCCGCCCGCCTGGCCCTGCGTGCCGGCGACATCCCCGCCGCCCTGCGCCATGCCCGCAACGCGGTGCGCGGCGATCCGCTGGCCCCCGATGCACACCACCTGTTGGGCATTGCGCTCACCGAGGCGAACCGTCCGGTGGCCGCCGAGCACCACCATCGCCGCGCGCTGGAGCTGGCCGGGCGGCGCGAGCCGCTGGTGCTGGCCAATCTCGCCTGGACGCTGAAGGCGCAGGGGCGGATGGCGGAGAGCCGGGCGCTCTATGCGGAATGCCGCACCCTGCCGCCGCCGCTGGCCTCCACCCTGCTGGGCGAGGCGCGGATGGAGGAGGCGGCGGGCAATCTTGCGCGCGCCGCCGCCGTGCTGGCGGAGGTCGCCGCCCTGGAACCCTCGCCGGCCGTGACGCTGGCGCAGGCGGTGGTGGCCGCGCGGCGCGGGGCGCCCGAACACGCGCTGGCGTTGCTCGACGGGCTGGGCGATCCCGCGCCCGGCGCGCTGATGGAGAAGGGCCGGGTGCTGGACCGGCTGGGCCGCCACGACGCCGCCTTCGCCGCCTGGGACCACGGCAAGCGGCGCCTGCGGGAGGTCACCGGCCAGGACTACGAGGCCGAAGCCGCCGCCGAGCAGGCCGCCCGGCTGCGCGGCTTCTTCACCGCGGAGCGCCGCCGGCTGCTGCCGCGCGCCCCGGTGGCGCCCGGGCCGCAGCCGGTCTTCATCCTGGGCTTTCCGCGCTCCGGCACCACGCTGGCCGAGCAGATGCTGTCCGCGCATCCGTCGGTCGCGGCCGGCGACGAATTGCCGTTCCTGGGCGATCTGGCCGAGCTGGCGCCGCGCCTGCTGGCCAGCCCATTGCCGTATCCGGAGGCGCTGGCCGAGCTGTGGATGGGCGATTCCGCCGACGGGCTGGAAGGGCTGCGCGACCACTACCTGCGCCAGGTGCGCGCCGCCGGCGTGGTCGGGCCGGGCCAGGACTGGTTCACCGACAAGATGCCGTTGAACGAATGGCAGCTCGGGCTGATCGGCATGGTGTTTCCGGCCAGCCCGCTGATCCTGCTGGTGCGCCATCCCGCCGACGTGGTGCTGTCGGTGTTCTCCAACGAGCTGACCCACGGCTTCCGCTGCGCCTTCTCCCTGGAGGGCGCGGCCCGGCATGTGGCGCTGACCGCCGAGCTGGTGGCCCATTACCGCGCCACGCTGGCGCTGCGGCTGCTGGTGCTGCGCTACGAGGACCTGGTGGCGGACCCCGAGGCCGCCGCCCGTCGCATGCTGGACTTCATCGGCCTGCCCTGGGATGCCGCCTGCGCCGCGCCGCACGTCAACCCGCGCCATGCGCGCACCGCCAGCTACGCGCAGGTGGGCGAGCCCGTGCATGGCCGCTCGGTGTTCCGCCACCGCGCCTATGCCGGGCCGCTGGCCCCGGTGATGCCGATCCTGGCGCCGGCGATCGCCCGGCTGGGCTACGCGCCGTGAGCGACGCCGTCGCCCGCACCCTGGAACAGGCCGGGCAGGCCGAGGCGCAGGGCCGGCTGGCCGAGGCCGCGGCCCTGCTGGACGGGCTGGGGGCGGCGCTGGAGGAGCGCCCGGCCGGGCTGCACCTGGCGGGCGTGGTGGCGGTCCGCCAAGGCGACATCGCGCGGGCGGCGGGGCTGATGGCGCGGGCGGCGACGCTGGGCGAGCGGCTGGGGCTGGATACCGCCACGCTGGCGCTGATCCAGCGCAACCGCATCGAGGTGCATCGCCGGCTGTTGCAGCCCAAGCCCGCGATTGCCGCCGGGCGCGCCGCCCTGGGCCTGGCGCCGAACGATGCGGTGGCGTGGAACAACCTGGCACTGGCGCATCTCGACGCGCTGGAGATGGATGCAGCGCTGGCCTGCTACGACCGGGCGATCGCGCTGGCGCCCGACGATCCGGCGCCGGTGTTCGGGCGCGGCGAGCTGCTGCTGTCGCTCGGCGACTATGCCAGGGGGTGGGAGGGGTATGCGGCGCGTTTCCGCCTGCCCGGGGTCGTCCCGCCGATTCCGGCCGAGGTGGCGGGGCGGGCGCGGCGCTGGTCCGGGCGGAAACTCGCCGGCACGCTGCTGCTGGTCGCCGACCAGGGGTTCGGCGATGTGGTGCAGTTCGCCCGGTACATCCCCTGGGCCGCCGCCCGCTGCGCCCGGCTGGTGGTGGCCGCGAGCCCGGAGATGCTGCCGATCATCGGCCAGTTTCCGCAGGTGGCAGCCAGCGTCTCGGCCTGGGAGGCCGCCGGGGCCTTCACTGCCTGGTCCACCCTGTCCGACCTGCCGGCGCTGGCGGGCACCACGGCGGAGACGATCCCGGCCGGGATGGTGCCGTACCTGTCCGCCCCGCACGAGGCGCGGCTGCGCTGGCGCGCGAGGCTAGCAGAGCTGTCCACACCGGGTCTGCGCCGGATCGGCCTGGTCTGGGCCGGGCGGGCGAACCACCCGTTCGACTTCGCGCGCTCCGCGCCGCTGGCGGCCCTGGCGCCGCTGGGGGAGGTGCGCGGCGCCACCTGGTTCGCGCTGCAACTCGGGGGCGCGGAGGCGCAGCTCGGCGCCACCGCCTGGCGCGCGCCGCTGGTCAATCTGGGCCCGGAGATCGGCAGCTACACCGATACGATGGCGGTGCTGGCGGAACTCGACCTGGTGGTGACGGTGGACACGTCGGTGGCGCATGTCGCCGGCGCGATGGGGCGGCCCGCCTGGCTGATGCTGCCGCGGCGGGCGGATTGGCGCTGGGGGCTGAGCGGGACGGCGACGCCCTGGTACCCGTCGCTGCGGCTGTTCCGGCAGCGCAAGCTGGGCGACTGGGGGGCGGTGGCCGCCGAGATTGCAGCGCAGGAAGGATTCTTCTTTTTGTGAACAAAAAGAAGCAAAAAAACTTTTCCCCCTGGCACCCATCTCTCCCGGGGAAGCCGGATGCCAATGGGTGAAAGTTTTTTGGTTCTTTTTTTCAAAAAAAGAACCGCTTTCTTCCTTACTTCAACCACCCCAGCAACACCGTCAAACTCACCAGCGACAGCCCCGTGCTGACCACCACCGTCGTCGCCGAGGCCTCCATCATCGTGCCGAAGCGCCGCGC
>JBIPLY010000051.1:0-14518 GCA_044369385.1 Acetobacteraceae bacterium
GCTGGGCGCCGAGCTGCTGATCGCCACCCGCCTGGACACCGCGCGGCGCATCGGCGCCATCCTCGCCGCCGCCCATGCCGGGCTGGCGCTGGCCGAGGCCGGCACCGGGCCGGGGGCGGCGGACGGCATGGTGCCGATGACCCCCGAGCTGCTCGCCCGCCGCCTGATGAAGGCGCCGCGCGCCACCCCCCCCGCTCCGGAAGCCGCCGCATGACCGCAGCCCCCGACCCTGCTCCCGTCCTGGACCGCGCCGCCGCCGCCGGATCGGCGCGCATCATCGCCATCGCTTCCGGCAAGGGCGGGGTTGGAAAGACCTGGCTGGCGATCACCCTGGCCCATGCCCTGGCCCGCGCCGGGCGCCGGGTGCTGCTGTTCGACGGCGACCTGGGTCTGGCCAATGTCGACATCCAGCTCGGCCTGGTGCCGCCGCACGATATCGGCGCGGTGCTGTCCGGCCGGCGCAGCCTGGCGGACTGCGTGCTGCACCACCCCGGCGGCTTCGACATCCTGGCCGGCCGCTCCGGCTCCGGCGCGCTGGCGGGGCTGGACGATGGCGGCATGGACGCGCTGCTGGCCGCCCTGGGCACCGCGGCGGCCGGCTACGAGCATGTCGTGCTCGATCTCGGCGCCGGCATCGACCGCCCCACGCGCCGCCTGGCCCGCTTCGCCGCCCTGCTGCTGGTGGTGGCCACCGAGGAGCCGACCAGCCTGACCGATGCCTATGCCGTGCTGAAGCTGCACCATGCCGACCGCGCCGAGGGCGTCAGCGAGGCCCGCATCGTGGTCAACCAGGCCAGCACCGCGGCGGCCGGCGAGCGCACCTATGCCGCGCTGGCCCGCGCCTGCGCCGCCTTCCTGGGCCATGCCCCGAAACTGGCCGGCATCATCCGCCGCGACGACCGGGTGCGCGACGCGATCCGCCGCCAGACGCCCATGCTGCAACGCCACCCGACCGCCCCGGCCAGCGTCGATATCGAACGGTTGGCGGCGGGCATCGGCACGTAAAGGCTGTTATCGGGTTCCGGTGCTGCCGAACCCGCCCGCCCCGCGCCCGGTGGGCGGCAGCTCCGCCACTTCGGCCCAGGCGGCGCGCACCACCGGCGCCAGAACGGCCTGGGCGATGCGCATGCCGCGCTCGATGGTGAAGCTCGCGCTGCCGGCGTTCATCACGATGATCTGCAGCTCGCCGCGATAGTCCTCGTCGATGGTGCCGGGGCTGTTCGGCAGGGTGATGCCGTGCTTCAGCGCCAGGCCGGAGCGCGGCCGGACCTGCAATTCGTAACCCGGGGGCAGGGCGATCGCCAGGCCGGTCGGCACCAGCGCGCGCTGTCCCGGCGCCAGGGTCAGCGGGGCGGCGACGGCGGCCAGCAGGTCCATGCCGGCTGCCCCCGCCGTCGCGTAGGACGGCAGCGGCAGGTCGGCGCTGTGCGGCAGGCGCTGGACCTGGATCGGGATGCTCATGCGAGGGCCTCGGCGATGCGGGCGGCCAGCCTTGCGGCAACCGCCTCCTTGGCCAGGCGCGGCCAGGGTTCGATGCCGGACGCGCTGACCAGGTGGATCTCGTTCTCGCTGCCGCCCATGATGCCGGTGGCGGGCGAGACGTCGTTGGCCACGATCCAGTCGGCGTTCTTGCGGCGGCGCTTGTCCTGGGCGTGGGCCAGCATGTCATGCGTCTCCGCGGCGAAACCGACGACCAGGCGCGGGCGCTGCGGCCCGGCGGCGGCGAGGGTGGCCAGGATGTCCGGGTTGGGCACCAGGGCGAGGCTCGGGGGGGCGCCGTCCGGGGTCTTCTTCAGCTTCAGCTCAGCCTCGCTGGCCACGCGCCAGTCGGCGACCGCGGCGGCGAAGACGGCGGCATCGGCGGGCAGGGCGGATAGGCAGGCATCGAGCATCGCGCGCGCCGTCTCCACCCGCCGCACCGCCACCCCCGGCGGATCGGGCACGGTGACCGGGCCGCTGACCAGCGTCACGCGCGCGCCCAGGGCAGCCAGGGCGGCGGCGATCGCATGGCCCTGGCGGCCGGAGGAGCGGTTGGCGATGTAGCGCACCGGGTCGATCGGCTCATGGGTGGGGCCGGAGGTGACCAGCACGTGGCGGCCCGCCAAGGGACCAGAGGCCAAGGGCTGGGGGGCGGAGAGCAGGGCCTCGATGGCGGCCAGGATCGCCGGCGGCTCGGCCATCCGGCCGGGGCCGAATTCGCCGCAGGCCATGGCGCCGTCATCCGGCCCCACGAACGCCACGCCGCGGGCCCGCAGGGTGGCGAGGTTGGCCTGCGTCGCCGGATGCTCCCACATGCGCACGTTCATCGCCGGCGCCATCAGCACGCGCTTGTCGGTGGCCAGCAGGACGGTGGAGGCGAGATCATCGGCCTGGCCGGTGGCGGCCTTGGCCATCAAATCGGCGGTGGCCGGCGCCACCACGACGAGGTCGGCGGCGCGGGAGAGCTGGATATGGCCCATCTCGTTCTCGTCGGACAGCGAGAAGATGTCCTGGAACACCTTGTTGCCGCTGATCGCCTGCAAGGTGAGCGGGGTGACGAACTGGGCGCCGGCGCGGGTCAGCACGCAGGTGGCGGTACCGCCGGCCTTGGCAATCAGGCGC
Source organism: Acetobacteraceae bacterium (assembly GCA_044369385.1). Lineage (GTDB taxonomy): Bacteria > Pseudomonadota > Alphaproteobacteria > Acetobacterales > Acetobacteraceae > CAMDGX01. Next base: position 2,602 of record JBIPLY010000051.1, read on the forward strand.
AGCAGCTCGATGGATTTATACGCCGCGATGCCGCCAGCGACGACCAGCAGGACGCGCTTGTTCAAGAGGCTCACAGGCGCCAGCCGCTGTGGATCGCCGCAATCCCGCCGGCGAGGTTTTCGACGCGCACCCGCTCGAACCCGGCGGTCTGCATCATGGCGGCCAGCGCGTCCTGGTCCGGGTGCATGCGAATGCTTTCGGCGAGATACTGGTAGCTGTCCGCGTCACCCGCCACGACCTGTCCCAATCGCGGCAGCACCTTGAACGACCAGGCGTCGTAGAGCGGCGCCAGGGCGGGGATGGTGACGTGGGAGAACTCCAGGCACAGGAAGCGCCCGCCGGGCTTCAGCACGCGGCGCGCCTCGGCGAGGACAGAATCCTTGTCGGTGCAGTTGCGCAGGCCGAAGGCCATGCCGACCACATCCAGGCAGGACAGGCCGGCGAGATGGCCGCGCCCCGTCAGCCGGTCGCGCCCCACGGCCAGCATCGCCGCGTTGATGTCCGACAGGATCGCCGGCCCGCCCCCGCCCTCCAGCCAGCGCAGCGTGATGTCCCCGGTGCCGCCGGCGAGGTCCAGGAAGCGGCGGTTCGGCCGCGGGTCGAGCCGCGTGGTGAAAACCGACTTCCAGGCACGGTGGATGCCCAGCGACATCAGGTCGTTCATCACGTCGTAGCGCCCGGCCACGCTGTCGAACACCGCGCGCACCATCGGCTTCTTCTCGGCGACCGGGATGTCGCGGAAGCCGAAATGGGTGGTCGCGTGGGCGTCGGGATTGTCCGGCATGGATGCACTCTATAGCGTCCGGCCCCATGCCGGAACTCCCCGAAGTCGAAACCGTGATGCGCGGCCTGCAGGCCCAGTTGGAGGGCCGGCGCATCATCCGCGCGTCGGTGAACCGCGCCGGGATGCGCTTTCCGTTCCCCCCGGGCCTGGCCGCCGCCCTGACCGGGGCCGTCGTGACCGGGTTCCGGCGGCGGGCGAAATACCTGCTGATGCGGCTGGAGGGCGGGCAGAGCGTGCTGATCCATCTCGGCATGTCCGGGCGGATGCTGATCGAGCGCACCGGGCGCAACGCCATCCCGGCGCACGAGCACCTGACGCTGGAGACCGAGGACGGGGTGGTGGTGGGCTTCGTCGATCCGCGGCGCTTCGGCTCCGTCGACCTGGTGGCCACGGCGGACGAGGACGCGCACCGGCTGCTGGCCGGGCTGGGACCGGAGCCGCTGGAGCCCGGCTTCGACGCGAAGCTGCTGGGCCGGGCGCTGGACGGGCGGCGCACGCCGATCAAGGCCGCGCTGCTGGACCAGCGCAATGTGGCCGGGCTGGGCAACATCTATGTCTGCGAGGCGCTGTTCCGCGCCGGGGTGGCGCCGGCGCGGCTGGCGCGCGACGTGACCCGCCCGGAGGTCGGCCGGCTGGTGCGCGAAATCAAGGCGACGCTGGGCGAGGCGATCGCGGCCGGCGGCTCGTCCCTGCGTGACTATGTCCAGCCCGATGGCGAGCTGGGCTATTTCCAGCACGCCTGGAAGGTCTATGGGCGGGAGGGCGCGCCCTGCCCGGACTGTCCCGGCGCACCCGGCTGCGGCGGGGTCGTTCGCGTCGTGCAGTCCGGCCGCAGCAGCTTCTATTGCCCGCGCCGGCAGCGTTAGGTAGCTAGGCGGGCAGAACGAGGGAGGCACGCATGGCCGAGATGATCCTGCCAGAGATGATTGTGGTCGAGACCCATGGCGCGGTCGGGCTGATCCGGCTCAACCGGCCGAAGGCGCTGAACGCGCTGTGCGACCAGCTGATGGAAGAGCTGGGCACCCAGCTGCGCGCGTTCGACGCCGACCCCGCGATCGGCGCCATCGTGCTGACCGGCAGCGAGCGCGCCTTCGCCGCCGGGGCCGACATCAAGGAGATGCGCGACCGGACCTACCCGGACGTCTACCTGAACGACTTCATCGGTGCGCGGTGGGAGACGGTGCTGGAGATCAAGAAGCCCGTGGTCGCGGCGGTCGCCGGCTTCGCCCTGGGCGGCGGCTGCGAGCTGGCGATGATGTGCGACATCATCCTGGCCGCCGACACCGCCAAGTTCGGCCAGCCGGAGATCAACCTGGGCGTGATCCCCGGCGCCGGCGGCACGCAGCGCCTGACGCGGGCCGTGGGCAAGAGCAAGGCGATGGAGATGGTGCTCACGGCACGCATGATGGACGCCGCCGAGGCGGAGCGCGCCAACCTGGTCTCCCGCGTGGTGCCGGCCGATGCGCTGATCGCCGAGGCGCTCAAGCTCGGGGAAAAACTGGCCAGCCTGTCGCCGGTGGCGGTTGCCATCGCCAAGGACGCGGTGAACCGCGCCTTCTCCACCACGCTGGAGGAGGGGGTGCGCTATGAGCGACGCGTGTTCCTGTCGCTGTTCGGCACGCCGGACCAGCAGGAGGGCATGGAGGCCTTCGCCGAGAAGCGGCCGGCGAAGTTCAGCGGCCGATGACCGCGCGGGTCAGGGTTTCCTTGACTCCGCCGCGCCACCCCCATAGAACGCGCCCCTTGCCGCCGGTGTGCGCAGCCTGCAAGCTGCGTTTCCCGATCCCCGATCTGTCCGTCCATCCAGCTGGAACCTGACCCGCCCATGGCCAACACCGCCTCCGCCCGCAAGCGCATCCGCCAGATCGAACGCCGCACCGAGCGGAACAAGGCCCGCATGTCCCGCATGCGCACCTTCATCAAGAAGGTCGAGACGGCCGTCGCCAGCGGCAACAAGGACGCCGCCGCCGCCGCCCTGCGCGAGGCGCAGCCGGAAATGCAGCGCGCCGCCGGCAAGGGCGTGGTGCACCTGAACACCGTGTCGCGCAAGATCTCCCGCCTGTCGGCCCGGGTGAAGGCGCTCGCGACCGGCTGATAACAAACGATATGACGGCCGATGCCGCAGTGCGGCATCGGGTGCGGGCAGCCGGTTCGGCGCCCGCTGCGGCCCTCGGATGGATGGGGGCTGCGCCCAGGCGAAACGGGCGGTTGAGTAGAATCAACCACTTGGGCCGGGCATCTGAGGCGATGTAGTATTCCGCCAATAAAACCCACGCGATTACTTGACGATATTTGACGAGGTGCGTGAATCATTGTCTTGCGACAAGATTTGCGTTGCCTTCGCCGGGGTTTCGGCCTACTCATTTCTTCACCGGCGGGCGCCTTTCTTGATCGCCCGGCCCGGCCCGGTCTGGAGGTCCGCCCGCTTCGCGCGCGCGGGCGCCGGTTCGTGTCCGGGGTCCAGAATGGGCCGGTCACGTCTCACCGTGTTCGAGGGGGAGCATTCCACAGCCATGGATCACTTTCCTCCCGAACAGATGGCGGTGCAGTGGGCGCGCGTGCGCGGCCGGCTGCAACAGGAAGTGGGAGAGGTCGAATACCGCACCTGGCTGCGCCAGATGACGCTGGTCGGGCTCGACGGCGATGAGGTCACCGTGCACCTGCCCACCCGCTTTCTGCGCGACTGGGTGCGCGCGCAGTTCGGCGACCGGCTGACCGCCCTGTGGCAAGAGCAGATCCCCGGCGTGCGCCGCGTGGAGATCGGGGTGGGCCGCGGCGGCGGCACTGGCCTGGCGGAAAGCGTGACGCCCCCGCCGCGCCCGGTTCCGCTGGCGCTTGGCGCGTTGCGCGCCGAGCCTCCCGCCGCGCAGCCGCGGTCGGCCGAAGCCCTCGCCGCGCAGCCGCGGTCGGCCGAAGCCCTCGCCGCGCAGCCGCGGTCGATCGAAGCCCTCGCGGCGCAGCCGCGGTCGATGGAGGCCCGCGTGGAGCCTCGTGCCGTGAGCGACGAGCGCGGCGATGGTGGCCTGGCGCCGCTGGACCCCCGCTTCGGCTTCGACAGCTTCGTGGTCGGCAAGCCCAACGAGTTCGCCCATGCCTGCGCCCGGCGCGTGGCCGCCCAACCGGCCTGCGCCGGCTTCAACCCGCTGTTCCTGTATGGCGGCGTCGGCCTGGGCAAGACCCATCTGATGCACGCCATCGCCTGGGAGCTGACCGCGCCGGACCGGCCGGGCGGCCCGGTCTCGGTGGCCTACATGTCGGCCGAGAAATTCATGTACCGCTTCATCTCGGCGATCCGCAGCCAATCGACCATCCAGTTCAAGGACCAGCTCCGCTCGGTCGACGTGCTGATGATCGACGACCTGCAGTTCCTGATCAACAAGGACGCGACGCAGGACGAATTCTTCCACACCTTCAACGCCCTGGTGGAGGGCGGCAAGCAGATCGTGATCTCCGCCGACAAGTCGCCGTCCGACCTGTCCGGGCTGGAGGAGCGGGTGCGCACCCGGCTGGGCAGCGGCATGGTGGCGGACCTGCACGCCACCACCTTCGAGCTGCGCATGTCGATCCTGGAGGCCAAGGTGGCGCGCGCGGGCGTCGCCGTGCCGGGCAAGGTGCTGGAGTTCCTGTCGCACAAGATCACCTCGAACATCCGCGAGCTGGAGGGTGCCCTGAACCGGCTGATCGCGCACGCCAACCTGTTCGGCCGGTCGATCACGCTGGAGACGACGCAGGAAGTGCTGCACGACGTGCTCAAGGCGCATGACCGGCGCGTGACGATCGAGGAAATCCAGCGCCGGGTGGCCGAGCACTGGAACATCCGCCTGACCGACATGTCGTCCGCCCGCCGCGCCCGCGCCGTGGCCCGCCCGCGCCAGGTGGCGATGTACCTGGCCAAGCAGCTCACCAGCCGCTCCCTGCCGGAGATCGGCCGGCGCTTCGGCAATCGCGACCACACCACGGTGATGCACGCCGTCAGCCGGGTGACCGAACTGATCGAGCGCGATGCCGGGTTCGCCGAGGATGTCGAACTTTTGCGGCGGATGCTGGAGAGCTGAGTGCGCCTTGTTCCACCCCGCGTGAAAGCCGGTTAGACTGCGCGACCGATTCGCTTGCGGGGCAAGCGGTTCGCCTCGGAGAATGATGCGATGAAGTTCAAGGTCGACCGGGCCGTGCTGCTGAAGGCGCTGGCGCACGTCCAAAGCGTGGTCGAGCGACGCAACACGATCCCCATCCTGGCCAACGTGATGATCGCGGTGCGCGACGGCAAGCTGACGCTGACGGCCACCGACATGGAGATCGCCATCGTCGAGGACGTCGCCGCCGACAGCGTGCGCAACGGCGCCTGCACCGCGCCCGCCGCCACGCTGTATGAGATCGTGCGCAAGCTGCCGGATGGGGCCGTCGTGGAGCTGGACTGCCCCGGGGGCGATGCCCAGCTCGCGCTGCGCGCCGGGCGCTATGCCACCAGCCTGGTGGTGCTGCCGACCGATGATTTCCCGTCGATGACCGCCGGCACCCTGCCGCACAAATTCGCCCTCCCGGCGCAGACCCTGCGCGGGCTGATCGACCGCACCCGGTTTGCCATCTCCACCGAGGAGACGCGCTACTACCTGAACGGCATCTACATCCACCAGACCGAAAGCGACGGCGCCAAGGTGCTGCGCGCGGTCGCCACCGACGGCCATCGCCTCGCCCGTGTCGAGGAACCGCTGCCCGAGGGGGCCGGCGCCATGCCCGGCGTGATCGTGCCGCGCAAGACCGTGGCCGAGCTGCGCAAGCTGCTCGACGAGGTCACCGGCGATGTCGAGGTGGCGCTGTCGGACACCCGCATCCAGTTCACCGTCGGCACCGTGACACTGACCAGCAAGCTGATCGACGGCACCTTCCCGGAATACGAGCGGGTGATCCCGCGCGACAACGACAAGGTGCTGCGCGTCGGCCGCGCCGATTTCGCCGAGGCCGTGGCCCGCGTCGCCGCGATCTCGTCCGAGCGCTCGCGCCCGGTCAAGCTCTCCCTGGCGCGCGACCTGCTGGTGCTGTCCGCCTCCAGCCCGGACCAGGGCACCGCCAGCGAGGAGCTGGACGGCGACCGCGTGACCTATGAAGCCGGCCCGCTGGAGATCGGCTTCCAGGCGCGCTACCTCAACGACATCACCGACCAGATCAGCAATGTGGTGGAGTTCCGCTTCTCCGACGGCGCCGCGCCGACGGTGGTGCTGGACAGCGCGGACGCCTCCGCCCTCTACGTGCTGATGCCGATGCGGGTCTGATCCCGCCGCGCATGACCCGGCGGGGTGCGTGATGGCCGAGCCGCCGCCGCTGCGGCTCAACCGGCTCGTGCTGACCGGATTTCGCAGCTACGCCGCCCTCACCTGGCGGCCCGGGGCGCGGATCTGCGTGCTGCACGGCCCGAACGGCAGCGGCAAGACCAACCTGCTGGAGGCGATTTCCCTGCTGGTCCCCGGCCGCGGCCTGCGCGGGGCGCGGATCGGGGAGTTGCAACGGCTGGGCGGCGCGCCCTGGGCCGTCGCCGCGCGGTTGGATACGCCGGATGGCACCGTGGACATCGGCACCGGCGCCGCGCCGGACGGCCGGCCGGAGCGCCGCGCCTTCCGCCTGGATGGCGCCCCGCCCCGCAGCCAGGCCGAGGTCGGCCGGCGCCTGGCCGCGGTGTGGCTGACCCCCCAGATGGATCGCCTGTTCCAGGAGGCGGCCGGCGGGCGGCGGCGCTTCCTCGATCGCCTGGTCTATGCGCTGGAGCCCGCGCATGCGCGCGAGGTGGCCGCGCACGACACCGCCATGGCCGGCCGCAACCGGCTGCTGGCGGAGGGGCGGCCCGATCCGGCCTGGCTTGCCGGGCTGGAGGATTCGATGGCCCGCCACGCGGTGGCGGCGACGGCGGCGCGCATGGATGTGGTGGCGCGGCTGAACGCGGCCCCGCCCGAAGGCGATTTCCCGGCGGCCCGCATGGTGCTGGACTGCCCGATCGCCGCACGGCTGGCGGGTGAGCCGGCACTGGCGGTGGAGGATTGGCTGCGGGCGGATCTCGCGGCCGGGCGCCCGGGCGATGCGGCCCAGGGTGCGGCCCGCCTCGGCGCGCATCGCTGCGACATGGGCCTGCAGGATGCCGCCACCGCGCTGCCGGCGGGCCTGGCCAGCACCGGCCAGCAGAAGGCGCTGCTGATCGGCGTGGTGCTCGCCCATGCCGGCCTCCTGGCCGCCACCCGCGGCTTCGCCCCGCTGCTGCTGCTCGACGAGCCGGCGGTCCATCTCGATCCCGACCGCCGTGCAGCGCTGTTCGACGCGTTGCGGCAGACGCCGGCACAGGTGTTCATGACCGGCACTGACGCCGCGGTGTTCGCGCCGCTGCATGGAGCGAGCGAGATGCTGCGGACCACCGGCGGTGGGCTGGTGCCCGGCTGACCTGCTCGGCCCCGACGCCGAAGCGGATCACCGGCGCGCATCGGCATCACCGAACAGAACCTGTCGTTGCTCAAATCCGGTCGGGTCCGCGGCGTGCGTTTCGAGCCCCTGGAGAAGCTTTGCGCCGCATTGCAGTGCCGGCCCGGCGACCTGCTGGAGTTCCGGCCCGACGATGCCCCGCGCGGCCAGCCCGGACGCGATTAGCAGCCCTGCCGCGCCCGGGGAAACTGGCCAAAGCCCAGGAAATCCATTATGTTGTGCCGGCCTTCCCCCACCCCGGAGCACCCGATCGGCATGACTGACAACGCCGCGCCGAAGCCCGCTGCCCAGGCGCCAGACGGCGCCACCCCGGCGCCCGAAAACGACGCCTATGACGCCGCCTCGATCTCCGTGCTGCGCGGCCTGGATGCGGTGCGCAAGCGCCCGGGCATGTATATCGGCGACACCGATGACGGCTCCGGCCTGCATCACATGGCCTTCGAGATCATCGACAACGCGGTGGACGAGGCGCAGGCCGGCTTTGCCGATCGCGTCAGCCTGACCCTGAACGGCGACGGCAGCGTGACCGTGCGCGACAACGGCCGCGGCATCCCCACCGACATCCACGCCGAAGAAGGCGTCTCCGCCGCCGAAGTGGTGCTGACCAAGCTGCATGCCGGCGGAAAATTCAACCAGAACTCGTACAAGGTCTCGGGCGGCCTGCACGGCGTCGGTGCGGCCGTGGTCAACGCCCTGTCGGAATGGATGGAGGTGCGGATCTGGCGCTTGGGCCAGGAGCATTTCATCCGCTTCCGCCATGGCGATGCCGAGGCGCCGCTGGCCATCGTCGGCCCCTCGGACCAGCCCGGCGGGACGGAAGTGACCTTCAAGCCCTCCACCGGCACCTTCACCCGCGTCGAGTTCGACTTCGCCGTGCTGGAACGCCGCCTGCGCGAGCTGGCCTTCCTCAATTCCGGCCTGGCCATCGCGCTGCGCGACGAACGCCATGCCGCCCCCGTTGAAACCCTGTTCTACTACCAGGGCGGGCTGGTCGAGTTCGTCAACTGGCTCGACCGCGCCAAGCACCCGGTGCTGGCCACGCCGATCAGCGTTGCCGGCGGCGGCCCCTCGATCAACGGCGACATCCGTGTCGAGCTGGCGCTGTCCTGGAACGACAGCTTCCATGAGACCATGCTCTGCTTCACCAACAACATCCCGCAGCGCGACGGCGGCACCCATCTGGCCGGCTTCCGCCAGGCGCTGACCCGGGTGGTGACCAAATACGCTGAGGGCATGGGCAAGAAGGACAGCCTGGCCCTGGTCGGCGACGACATGCGCGAAGGCATGACGGCGGTGCTGTCCGTCAAGGTGCCGGACCCCAAGTTCTCATCCCAGACCAAGGACAAGCTGGTCTCCTCCGAGGTCCAGCCGGTGGTCCAGGCCGCCGTCGCCGATGCCGTGGCGCACTGGTTCGAAACCCACCCGCGCGAGGCCAAGGCCATCATCCAGAAGGTGATGGACGCCGCCGCCGCCCGCGAGGCCGCCCGGCGCGCCCGCGAGCTCACCCGGCGCAAGGGGGTGCTGGACGTCTCCACCCTGCCGGGCAAGCTCGCCGACTGCCAGGAGCGCGACCCCGCCAAGTCGGAGCTGTTCATCGTCGAGGGCGACAGCGCCGGCGGCTCCGCCAAGCAGGGCCGCGACCGCAAGAACCAGGCGATCCTGCCGCTGAAGGGCAAGATCCTGAACGTGGAGCGCGCCCGCTTCGACCGCATGCTGGGCAGCGCCGAGATCGGCACCCTGATCACCGCGCTGGGCACCGGCATCGGCCGCGGCGAGCCGGAACAGGGCGGCTTTGATGTCGGCAAGCTGCGCTATCACCGCATCGTCATCATGACCGACGCCGATGTCGATGGCTCGCACATCCGCACCCTGTTGCTGACCTTCTTCTATCGCCAGATGCGCGAGCTGATCGATCGCGGCCACCTGTTCATCGCCCAGCCGCCGCTGTACCGCGCCAAGCGCGGGAACGACGAGCGCTACCTGAAGGACGACGCGGCGCTGGAACGCTTCCTGCTGGACAAGGTGCTGGGCGAGGCCAAGCTGACCTACGCCAATGGCGACCGGTTCGAAGGGGCCGAGCTCCATGCCGAGGCCACCTGGCTGCGCGATGCCCATGCCCGCCTGTCCCGCCTGGCCAATGGAATGCCGCTGGAGCTGCTGGAACAGGTCGCCATCGCCGGCGCGCTGACCTCCGACGAAAGCCGCGTCGCCGTGGTGGCCGCCGACCTCTCGGCGCGGTTGAACGCCGTCTCGCTGCCGGCCGAACGCAGCTGGGTTGCCAGCGCCCATGCCGGCGGCGGGCTGACCATGGCGCGCTCAGTGCGCGGGGTTGCGGAAATTCACAAGCTGGACGCCGCGGCCATGCGCAGCGCCGAGGCGCGGTGGCTGAACGAACAGGCCGCAACCCTGGCCCGCCACTTCGCCGAACCCGGGCACCTGGTGCTGGACCGCACCGAGGCGCTGGCCCGCGGCCCCGCCACGGCCTATGAGCGCATCATCGCCCAGGGCCGCCGCGGCCTGTCGATCCAGCGCTTCAAGGGGCTGGGCGAGATGAACCCGGACCAGCTCTGGAAAACCACGCTGGACCCGGCGGTGCGCACGCTGCTGCAAGTCAGGGTGGGCGACAGCGAGGACGCCGACGACGTGTTCTCCACCCTGATGGGCGATGTCGTCGAACCTCGACGGGATTTCATCGTCGGGAACGCGCTGAAAGTGGCCAACCTCGACGTCTGACCCGGGCGGGCTTCCCCGCCCGGAGCATCCACTACTGCTTGCTGATGTTCCAATAGACGATCACCGCCGAACTCAGCATGCCATTCACGTTGGTCCGCATCGCCACCGGCTGGTCGAACTGTCCGAGCACGCGATAGGGCTGCACCTCCGCCAACCGCCGATGCAGCCGCTCCAGCGCCGCCGGCCGGCTCGCGTCGTCGGCATCCAGGAACGCCTGGCGCAGCTTCTCGGCTTCCTCATCGCACGGCCAGCCGGCGAAGTTCTTGCCGTCGCAGGCCATGTTGGTGCCGATATTGGTCAGCGGATGATGCATCGTCGGCCCGGACGCGCCGGTGTTCAACAGATGCCAGCCGCCCTGCGCCGGCGTGCCCTTGTTCGATTGCCGCCCCGCCGTGGTGCCCCAATCGGCGATCACCAGGTCGATGTTCATCCCCGCCTTGCGCATCGCATCGGCCAGCACCTCGGCCTGCCGCCCGATCCAGGCGATTTCCGTGGTGGCGATATAGGTCAGCTTTTCCCCGTTGTAGCCGGCCTCGGCCAACAGCGCGCGCGCCTTGGCATAGTCGGGGGCAAACGCTTCGGCCCCCGCCACGCTGCCGAACGGCCCGCCGCAGATGTAATAGGAATTGCACGGCTTCCAGTATTTCTCATCGCCGAACCCGCCCGCCATCACATCGGGCTGGTTGACGATATAGGCCAGCGCGAGGCGCGCCTTCGGATTGTTGAACGGCGGAAGCAGCGAATTCGGCCGCAGCATCGTCTGGGTGGACATCTCGGTCAGCTTCTGCAGCTTGATGCCGCGGTTGCGCTCCAGCACCGGCAGCAGGTCCAGCGACGGCGCCTCCCACATGTCCACCTCGCCAGCCTGCAACGCGGCGGCCGCGGTCGAGGCATCCGGGATCACCCGCCACTCCACCCGGTCCACCTTGGCCAGCCGCGCCCCGGTCAATCCATCGGGCGCCTCCTTGCGCGGCACATAATCGGTGTTGCGGTCGAGCACGGTGAGCGCCCCGCTGACCCGCGCGCCATGGTTGAACCGGAACGGCCCGCTGCCGATCGCGGAGATCACCGGCTTGGTCGGATCGCCCTCCAGGTCCTTCGCCCGCATGATCACCGGGATCAGCGCCACCCCGGAGCCGAGCGAGAACAGCATCGCCGGATAGGGCTTGGTCAGCGTGATCTCGAAGGTCTTGGCATCCACCGCCGCCACCCCGGCCGTCGAGGCCCCGAGCTTCAGCCCCACCAGGTCGCGCCCCATCCAGCGCTTCAGCGACGCCACCACATCCGCCGAGGTCACCGGCGCCCCGTCATGGAACTTCAGCCCCTCGCGCAGCACGAAGCGCCATACCAGCCCGTCCGGCGAGGTGGTCCAGCTCTCCACCATCTGCGGCTTGGCCTTCAGCTTGGAGTCCCAGGCGAACAGCTGCTCGAACACCATCAGCCCGTACTGCCGCGTGATCGCGATCGGCGCCCAGCCGGGATCAAGCTGCGTCAGGTCGGCATGCGGCACCACGCGCAGCACATTGGCCGGCGCCTGTGCCTGGGCATGCGCCTGACCCGACATCGACATCCCGATCGCCGTCAACCCGGCGGCGGCAAGGCGCACGATGGAAGCTGGGCGTGGCATGGATTTTCCTTTGCGATGACGGGCTTGGCTTCGGCCCGGTGCCGATCATGCGACCGCGGCTGCGGCGCTGCAATCACCAACTGGGTCCTCAAGGTCCACGCACAGGAGGGCAGGGGGGGCCACGCCTGTGCTGCCCCGCTGCTGCAGCCCTTTGTTTGATCGCGTGATTCACGTCTCCGGCGCTTCCGCCTCCGACGATCACGCGCTAGGTTCTGTGGACTCTTGGGGTTCCGGCGCGATGTGAAGATGTGATTCAAGGCTGTCTCTTGGAGGGGAGGCAGCTTTGGGTGTTTTGGATCGCCTGGTTCTGA
>JBIPLY010000052.1:0-14465 GCA_044369385.1 Acetobacteraceae bacterium
GCCTGCGCCACGGTCACGTTGGCCGCGGAGATCACGCCGGGGAAGACCATGCGCGACGCCTCGCTGACCGCATAGGCCGCCGGCGCGGCGCAGGCCGGCGCGCCGAGGGCGACGCAGCGCGCCGTCGTGGCAGCGGCGGATTGCAGCCCGTCACGGGTCCAGGCCGCCATCGCCGCGCCCACCACCCCCAGCGTCATGGTGGTCATCAGCGTCCCGGCCAGGGCCATCTCCAGCGAGACGGTGCCGCGGCACGTCCGGACCAGCCCGGCAAGATGCCGCCGGATCACTTCAACATCACCGTCGCGCTGTGGGCCAGCGTGCGCGCGCCGGCGCCGATGACGCTGGGGAACAATGGCGAGTGGTTGTAACTGCCAGAGATCGTGACGTATTTCGCCGCCGTCGTGCCGTCGGCGCAGGCAGCGCCACAGGCCACCGCCGCGCCCAGCACGCGCGGCGTGCCGGCCGGACAGTGGCAGGCCACGGCGGAGACCGAGGCGCTGGCCCCGGTCAGCCAGGAGCTGCTGGTGGCGATGCTCTGCAACGTGCCGACCGCGACATCGCCGCCGATGCGCGCGGCATAGCTGGCGGCATTGGCAACGCCGCCGGCCAGCTGGGCGTGGCGGCGCAGCATCAGCGTCCCGTCGGCGATGTTGCCCAACAGCAGCACGACGGCCGGAAAGGCCACTGCCAGCTCGACGGTGGCGGCGGCGCGGCGGCCCAACCGGCCCCTGAGCGCGCGCATCACCGGACCAGCGCCGTGTTGACCGTGGTGGTGGTGGCGGCGGGCAGCGCGGCCTGGATCCCCGCCGAGCCGGCGACATAGATCGTGCTGGCGACCACCCGCATCGACGCCCCGCTGGCCGCGTTCATCTGGATGTTGTTGGTCATGCTCAGCGCGCCGCACTTGGCATAGAACGCGCCGGTCATGGTCAGGGTGGAGCCACCGGCCATGGTGTTGGTGGGCGCGGTGCCGTCGGCCTTGCAGCCCTGCCAGAACAGGATGCCCGCGGTCGGGCCGGTGGCGGGGGCCGCGACGGTGTAGGTGTTGGAATAGTTGGTCCAGCTGATCGCGCCCGGGTTGCCGCCGTTCTTGCCGATCAGAACGAACGACACGCCGTTGGCGCTTGTGATCGCGGAATTGTTGAAGGTCAGGTTGCCGTTCACGACATAGTAGATGCCGGGCGCGAACTGGTCGGTGGCGCCGTTGCCGCCGATCGTGGTGTTGCCGCAGAACACGCCGCCATTGGCCGGGTTGAATGTGCGCGGGGTGGCCTGCCAGGCGGTGTAGGACTGGTTCACCACGTTCGTCGCCGCCGATGACACGCCGCTGACCGTGCCGGTGATCGGCGGCTTGCAGCAGGCGCCATAGGTGGCGTTCTGGGTGCAGCCGGTCTGCGTCGGCGAGGGCAGCGGCATGGCGGCGAAGGGATCGGCCTGTGCGGTGCCGGCCGGGGACACGCAGGAATTGTTGGGGATGGTCGGGGACACGGTGTTCGAGCCGCTGTTGGACAGGCAGACCTTGCCGGGAGTGGAGATCGACTTGCCGCTGAGCGTGCCGCTGTTGAGGTAGATCGCCGCGTTGGTCCCGGTGCCGGCGGCGGTGGAATTGGCGAAGATGTCGCAGCCCGGGGTCTGGATGCGGCCCATGTTGTCCACCTTGATCGCCGAGGCGGAGCTGGGGTGCATCGCCAGCACGCAGGCGCCCGAGGCGGCTCCGGGGGCGGAGCTGGTCCAGGCCTCGGCCACGCCATTGGCCGTCACGCTGCGGCTGGGGCTGCCCAGCATGGGGGCGAAGGCGGTCGGCACCGGGCGCGTGACGCTGAGCGAGACCGCGGTGCGGCTGGCGTCCGTCACCCCGGGGCCGAGCGCCACCGTCAGCGCGCCGGCGGTCAGCGTCTTGCTGCCGGCGTTCCAGTTGCGCGATGCCGGGGTGACGCCGTTCAGCTCGGCGACGTTGGCCGCGACGGTGGCGGCGAGCTGGGCATTGGTGTTGGCGCCATAGGCCATCGCGCCGGCCTGCGCGCCCAGATCGGCGGCGATCTGCGCGGACTGGCGGGCGATCATACCCTGGCCGACGCTCAGTGCGATCGCCGAGGCCGTCAGCAGCAGCGGCACGGACAGCGCGATCCAGATGGCGATCGCGCCGCGACGGTCGCCGGCCAACCGGGACTGGACCTCTCGAACGGGGCGGTGGGGTTGCACGGGGCTCTCTCCGGGGTGGCCATGCCGGCCGGTTCGCGGCGCGGCGATGCGCCAATCTCCTACGCCGAGCCTACAAAAGGCTTACAATGCCGTCGTTGTCTCAACCAATCGTTGCAGGGCGCCTCGGACAGGCTTGGCGCGGTTCGGCACCCGGGCATACTGCGCGCCATGAACACCCCGTACCCGATTGCCCAACCCACCGGCCAACCCACCGGCCAACCCACGACCGATGCCGCAGCCGATATGGGGCCGCTGCCGTCGATGCTGTTCCACGCGCTGCGCCAGGCCGAGGCGGCGGTGCTGGCCGACCTGCATGCCATGCTGGACGGCGAGGCGCTGCGCCCGCAGGGCTTCGCGGCGCTGGTGGTGATCGGCCGCAATCCCGGGCTGCGGCAGAACCAGGTGGGCTTCGCGCTGGACATCCAGCGCAGCAACCTGGTGCCGCTGCTGGACCTGCTGGAGGCGCGCGGCCTGGCCGAGCGGCGGGCGGTGCCGGGGGACCGGCGCGCGCGCGGGCTGTTCCTGACCCGGCTGGGGGCCGAAACACTGGCACGGCTGGAGGCCAAGGCGGCGGCGCACGAGGCGCGGCTGGCCGCCCGGCTGGGCACCGGCGGGCGGATGCAGCTCGTCGCGCTGTTGCAGCGGGTCAGCGACGCGGCGTTCGATCCGCCGGAATAGGCTTAGAGCATGATCCGCGCTGATAGAAGCGCGGCCCATGCTCTAGGTGTCGCTGCTATGGAGGTTGTCCCTCCGGAGCTGAGTTGGTTGGCTGTGGTTGCGAGGCCAACACCCAGCAACTCGGAGCCCCGGATGGACAGCCATGAGAATGCCCGAACCACGGCACGTGGTCGATTGCTGATGATTGAACGTCTGCAGGCGGGCTGGAGCATTGCCACGGTTGCCGCCGCGTTCGGGGTATGCCCGGCCACGGTGCGGAAATGGCGCAATCGGTTCGCCGCTGAGGGGGCAGAGGGGCTACGCGACCGCAGCTCCCGGCCACTTCACTGCCCCAACCGCCTGGCGCCCGAGACCACCGCCGCCGTCGAGGCTTTGCGTCGCCAGCGGCTCAGCGGTCCAGTTATCGCCCGGCGCCTCGGACTGGCGGTCTCTACGGTGGGGCTGGAACTGCGCCGGCTCGGCCTCGGCCGGTTGCGGGCGCTGGACCCCAAGCCTGCGATCATTCGCTACGAGCGCGAGAACCCGGGCGAGTTGCTGCACCTGGACATCAAAAAGCTCGGTCGGATCGACGGCATCGGACATCGCATCACCGGCGATCGCACCGGCCAAAGCAGCAAGCGTGGCACCGGCTGGGAATACCTGCATGTCGCCATCGACGACGCCTCTCGCCTGGCCTTCACAGCGCTGCTGCCCGACGAGCGCAAGGAAAGCGCGACCCGCTTCCTGCACGACGCGCTGGCCTGGTTCCGCGCCCACGGCGTCTGCGTGCAGCGGGTGATGACCGACAACGGATCGGCCTACAAAAGCCGCCTGTTCGCCCAGGCACTCGACGCTCATAGCATCAGCCACAAGCGCACACGGCCCTACACGCCCAAGACTAATGGCAAGGCCGAGCGGTTCATACAGACCAGCATCCGCGAATGGGCCTACGCCAAGCCTTACAGCAGCTCCGCCGAGCGCAGCAGCGCCATGCACCCCTGGCTCAGCGACTACAACACCACAAGGCCACACTCAGCACTCAAGGGAAGGCCTCCCATCAGCCGTATCGACAGGGACAACCTCCTTGGCAATGACACCTAGGGCGTGACTGTCGCGGGTGGGCTCGCTGCAGGCGTGAATCGCGCGATCAGGCAAGGGCCTGGCGCATGGCCCGCGCGGATCACGCGCTAGATGCGGGCCGTCCTGCTGCGGTTCGCCGGCGCCCTGCCGACCCTGTGCGGGGTGGTGCTGGTGACCTTCCTGCTGACGCGCGTGCTGCCCGGCGATACCGCCACCTATTTCGCCGGGCCGACCGCGAGCGCCGAGTCGATCGCCCAGATCCGTGCCGAGCTGGGGCTCGACCTGCCGCTCGCCGAACAGCTCTGGCGCTATCTGATGGCGCTGGCCCAGGGCGACCTGGGCATGTCGCTGACCACCGGCCAGCCGGTGCGCACCGAGCTGATCAACCGCCTGCCGGCCTCCGCCGAGCTGACGCTGTGCGCGCTGGCGCTGGCGATTGCCATCGCCGTGCCGCTGGGGGTGATGGCGGCGGTGCGCCAGGGCTCGCTGGTTGACCATGCCTGCCGGGTGCTGACCACGGCGGGGGTGTCGCTGCCGGTGTTCTTCACCGGGCTGCTGATGGTCTATGTGTTCTACTTCCTGTTGGGCTGGATGCCCGCCCCGCTCGGCCGGCTGGACGTCTTTGCCACGCCGCCGCCCGCGGTCACCGGGTTCTACCTGATCGACGCCCTGCTGATCGGCGACACCGAAACCTTCCGCGCCGCGGCGGCGCAGATCGTGCTGCCGGCGGCGACGCTGGCGCTGTTCGCCTTGGCCCCGATCGCGCGCATCACCCGCGCCTCGATGCTGGCGGTGCTGGGCTCCGAGTTCATCCGCACCGCGCGCGCCAGCGGCCTGTCAGGCCCCAGCATCGTTCTGAGCTATGCGCTGCGCAACGCGCTGCTGCCGGTGGTGACCGTGCTGGGCATGGTCTTTTCCTTCCTGCTCGGCGCCAACGTGCTGGTGGAGAAGGTCTTCGCCTGGCCCGGCATCGGCAGCTACGCGGTCGAGGCGCTGATCGCGTCGGACTACGCGCCGGTGCAGGGCTTCGTGCTGACCATGGCGGTGCTCTATGTGTTGCTGAACCTGGGCATCGACCTGCTCAACCGCGCGATCGACCCGCGCGCCCGGCACGGCGCATGAGCGCGGCCGCCCCCCCCACCCAGGCCAGCGCGCGCCCCAAGCCCGCCGGGCGCGACAGCCTCTGGTCGCATGCGCGCCATGTGCTGGCGGGCAACCCGGTGACGCTGTTCGCGCTGTGCCTGTTCCTGTTCTACGCGCTGATGGCCATCGCGGGGCCGGCGCTGGCGCCGTTCGATCCGATGGCCAGCGACACGATGCGCGCGCTGCAGCCGCCGGACCGGCGCCACTGGTTCGGCACCGACCAGCTCGGCCGCGACATCCTCAGCCGGGTGATCGTGGCCACGCGCGTCGACCTGGGCATCGCGCTGGCCTCCGTGGTGCTGGTGTTCGCCGCCGGCGGGCTGGCCGGGCTGTTCGCCGGCTTCTTCGGCGGCTGGGTGGATGCCGTGGTCGGGCGCATCGCGGACACCATCATGGCCTTCCCGCTGTTCGTGCTGGCGATGGGCATTGTCGCGGCCCTGGGCAACACCATCCCGAACATCGTGCTGGCAACGGCCATCATCAATTTCCCGCTCTACGCCCGCGTCGCCCGCGCCGAAACCCTGACGCGGCGCCAGGCCGGCTTCGTCGACGCCGCCCGCCTGTCCGGCCACCGCGACGGCGCGCTGCTGCTGTTGCAGGTGCTGCCGAACATCATGCCGATCATGGTGGTGCAGATGTCGCTGACCATGGGCTATGCCATCCTCAATGCCGCCGGGCTGTCGTTCATCGGCCTGGGCGTGCGCCCGCCCACGGCGGAATGGGGCATCATGGTGGCCGAGGGGGCGAGCTTCATCGTCTCCGGCGAGTGGTGGATCGCGCTGTTTCCCGGCGCCACGCTGATGATGGCGGTGTTCTGCTTCAACCTGCTCGGCGATGGATTGCGGGATATCGTCGATCCGAGGCGCCGGACATGACCGCGGCGCTGATGGTCGAGAACCTCTCCGTCGCCTTTGACACCCGCGGCGGCATCGTCCACGCGCTGGATCGCGTCGGCTTTTCCGTCGCTGCCGGGCAGACGCTGGCGCTGGTCGGCGAATCCGGCTCCGGCAAGTCGGTCACCGCCTATGCCATCATGGGCCTGCTGGAGGCCGCCGGGCGCGTGACCTTCGGGCGTGCCCTGCTGGGCGACACCGATCTGCTCGCCGTCCCGCCCGCCGCCCTGGCGCGCCTGCGGGGCCGGCGCGTGGCGATGATCTTCCAGAACCCGCGCACCGCGCTGAACCCGATCCGCCCGGTCGGCACCCAGATCGCCGACGTGCTGCGCCGCCATGGCGGGGCCACGATGTTCAACGCCCGCGCCCGCGCGATCGAGGCGTTGCGCGCCGTCGGCATCCCCGATCCCGTGCGCCGCGCCCGCGCCTATCCGTTCGAGCTGTCCGGCGGCATGTGCCAGCGGGTGATGATCGCCATCGCCGTGGCCGCCCGGCCCGACCTGCTGATCGCCGACGAGCCGACCACCGGGCTCGATGTCACCACCCAGGCGGTGGTGATGGACCTGATCGCCGACATGGCGCGCCAGACCGGCATGGCCACGATCCTGATCACCCACGACCTGGCGCTGGCCGCCGAGCGCGCCGGGCGGATCGCGGTGATGCACGCCGGCCATGTGGTGGAGGTGGCCGACACCGCCACGCTGCTGGCCCGCCCGATGCATCCCTATACCGCCGGGCTGATCGCCGCCACGCCGACCGCGGCGGGGTCGCTGGCCGCCCTGCATTCCGTGCCGGGCGCGCTGCCCGATCTGCGCGGCGGCGCCATTCCCGCCTGCCGCTATGCCGCGCGCTGCGAGCGCCGCCAGCTGGGCTGCGCGCAGGTGATGACGCCGCGCGCGCTCGGCCCCGGCCATGAAGTGGCGTGCTGGAACCCGCTGGAGCAGGCGGCATGACCCCGCTGCTGGAGCTTGAGGCGGTCGGCAAGCGCTTTCCGCTTGGCCGGCGGCTGTTCTCGCGCGCGCCGGTGCCGCAGGTCCACGCGGTCAGCGAGGTCAGCCTGACCGTCCATGCCGGGGAGACGGTGGGGCTCGTCGGCGAGAGCGGCTGCGGCAAATCCACCCTGGTCCGCCTGATCACCCGGCTGCTTGACCCCACCGAGGGCAGCATCTGGTTCGACCGGCGCGAGATCTCCGACGTGCCGGCCCGCCTGTTCGCGCGGGACACCAACCGTGCCGACATCCAGATGGTGTTCCAGGACGCCGGCGAAAGCATCAACCCGCGCTTCACCGCCGCCGACGCGATCGCAGACCCGCTGCATCGCCTGCTGGGCCTGCGCGGCGCCAGGTTGCGCGCGCGCGTCGAGGAGGCGGCGGAGCAATGCGGCCTGCCGGTGGCGCTGCTGGGCCGCTTCCCGCACCAGCTCTCGGGCGGGCAGCGGGCGCGCGTCGGCATTGCGCGCGCCATCGGCACCCGGCCGCGGCTGCTGGTGCTCGACGAGCCCACGGCGGCGCTGGATGTCTCGGTGCAGGTCACGGTGCTGAAGCTGCTGCAACAGCTCAAGGCGGAGCTGGGCCTGAGCTACATCTTCGTCAGCCACGACCTGAACGTGGTGCGGCTGCTGTGCGACCGGGTGGTGGTGATGTATCTGGGCCGGGTGGTGGAGCAGGGGCCGGCGCAGCAGGTGTTCGACGCCCCGCGCCACCCCTATACGCGCAGCCTGATCGCCGCGGTGCCGCGCCTGGACGGGCTGCGGCCGGATGCGGCGCGCCTGTCCGGCGATCCGCGCAGCCCGGTCGACCCCGATCCCGATGCCTGCCGCTTCCATGGCCGCTGCCCGGTGGGGTTCGACCGCTGCGGGCGCGCGATGCCGGCGCTGCGCGAAGTGGCGCCGGGCCATCTCGCCGCCTGCCACCTGAACGATTGAGGCCTGCCGCGGGCGGGTATCAGAAGCTGACGCTGTAGCTGCCGTGGTCGACTGCCAGCGCCACGCGGATCGTCGCTTCCGGCGCCGTCACCGCCAGGCGCACCGGCACCAGGTCCAGCGCCGCCGCCGCGCCCGCGACCTCGCCGAGATGGAACCGCAGCTCAAGCCCGCCGATGCGCAGCGGCGTGCCGGCCAGCAGCTCCGCCTGTCCCTGCGCGTCGGTGGTGGCCTCGGCGATGCACACCCCGTCGCGCACCACCTCCACCCGTAGCCCCGCCCCCGGCGCGCCCAGGCGCGTGACCGCGGCGGACAGCACCCCGGTGGTGACCGGCACCCCCGGCCCCGCCACCCGCGCCACCAGGCGCAGCCGGGAGATCAGGAACACCTCGTCCAGCGCCGCCGCATGCTCCGCCGCCGTCGCCTGGTCCAGCCGCCGTTCCAACTGGCGCAGCACGGAGCCCGGCGCGTGGCGCCGCGCGCAGATGATGAAGGGGATGCCATGGCGGGCCGCATAGGCGTCTGACAGCGCGGTGAACCGGGCACTCTCCGCGCCCAGCCCGGCCAGGCCCAAGGCGGCCTGTTCCGCCGCCGACTCCGCGGTGAGGTTGCCGGCCAGCGCCGCGGCCGAGAGCGGCGGATGGCCGCGCAGGAACCGCGTGCGCGTCGGCGCATCGGCCTGGCGCACCGCGTCCATCAGCGCGTCATGCAGTGCCGTGACGGTGGCGAACGGCCGTCGTGCCGCCGCGGCCGGCGCCACCCAGGGCGCGCGTTCGAACACCCCCTCCAGTGCTGCGGCGAACGCGGCCGGGGTCATGGCGTTGAGGGCGTCGAGCTGCGTCATTGGCGGTTCCTATCGGCCACCCCGGCCGGCCGCCCGGGCGATCACCGAGCGGGGAACTGCAATCGCCATGCCATGACGCCCCCCCCCCGGTGGGCGCTACCCCGGTTGGGCGCCGCGCACCAGCACGCCGGGCAGCGCCCCGGTGGCCTGGCCGTTGCGATACGTGACCTGCCCGGCCTTGATCGTGGCGGTATAGCCGCGCGCCTGCTGCAACAGCCGCCGCCCGCCGGCCGGCAGGTCGAACTTCATCACCGGGCGGGCGAAGCCGAGCTTGGCGAAGTCGATGATGTTGACGTCGGCCTTCTTGCCCGGCGCCAGCACGCCGCGATCGTGCAGGCCGACGGCATGGGCGGTGTCGGAGGTCTGACGCCGCACCAGCTCCTCCACCGGCAGCCGGCCATGGGCACGGTCGCGGCCCCAGTGGGTGAGCAGATAGGTGGGGAAGGAGGCATCCGAGATGAAGCCGACATGGGCGCCGCCGTCCGACAGGCCGACGAGGGTGTTGCGGTGGGCGAGCATCTCGGCCACCGGGGCCAGGTTGAATTCGGCGAAGTTCGTCAGCGGGGCGAAGATGAAGTTGCTGCCGTCGCCCTCGGTCAGCAGATCATAGGCGAATTCGGCGCCGGTCTTGCCAGCGGCGGCGGCCTGGGCGGCGATGGAGGTGGACTCGGCCGGCTCGTAGTCCGGCGGGTCGCCGAAGGGGAACATCCGGGCGTAGGACAGCCGGGTGATGAGCGGAAAATTGCTGCCGGCGACGGGGTCTTCGGCCAGGATTTTTCCCCGCACCGCCGGATCGCACATCGCGGCCGCGCGGGCATCGGCGGGCAGGTGGGCCAGGGTCTTGTAGGTCGGGCAGCCGGAGAACGGGTTCTGGCTGCCCAACAGGCCGAACAGGATGCCGATCGGGCGCGGCGGAAACACCGGGCGGATCGGCAGGCCCTCGGCGGCGGCCTGGTCGGACAGGGTCAGCAGCTTCATCCAGTCCGTGGTGCGGTCGTGGCGCTGGGACAGGGAGAACACCAGCGGCCGGCCGGAGGCTTCCACCACCCGGCGCATCATGGCGAACTCGCCCTCCAGGTCCGGGTGCCAGTCGCTGACCAGCTCCAGCATCCCGGCCCCGGCGGCCTTCAGGCCCATGGCGATGCCCATCAGCTCCTGTTCCTGCGCGCGCAGGGTGGGGGTGGGGTCGCCGGCCAGGGTCTTGTGGCTGATGGTGCGCGAGGTGGTGAAGCCGAAGGCGCCGGCGCGCATCGCATCGGCGGCGATGTCGCGCATCTGGGCGATGTCCGCCTGGGTGGCATTCTCCAGCGCCAGCGCGCGCGCGCCCATCACGTAGACGCGCAGGGCGGCATGGGGCAGCTGGGCGCAGATGTCGATGTCGCGCGGGCGCGATTCCAGGGCCGCGAGGTATTCCGGGAAACTCTCCCAGGTCCATTTCAACCCCTCGTGCAGGGCCGGGCCGGGGATGTCCTCCACCCCCTCCATCAGCTCGATCAGCGTGTCGCGGTCGCCCGGGCGCACCGGGGCGAAGCCGACGCCGCAATTGCCCATCACGGCCGTGGTCACGCCGTGCCAGGCCGAGGGCTGCATGTGGCTGTCCCACACCGCCTGGCCGTCATAGTGGGTGTGGATGTCGACGAAGCCGGGGGTGACGAGCTGGCCGCGGGCGTCGATCTCCTCGGCGCCGCGTTCGGCGATGGCGCCGATGGCGGCGATTTTTCCCCCGCTGATGGCCAGGTCGGCGGCATAGCCCGGCCGGCCGGTGCCGTCGACGATGGTGCCGTTGCGGATGACGAGATCGGGCGCGGCGGCGGACATGGCTTGGACCCCTGTTGTTCGTTGGGCCACAGCGTAGCAAGGCCGCGCCACGGGCGCCAAATCGTCATCGAACCGCAATACAGGCTGGATAGCCGCCTGACGCATGGCTATATTGCGTTGGCCGCGTTGGTGTCAGGGAGAGTCGGCGATGCGCGATGGGGAAACGACCCTGGCGCCAGCCCGGTCCGTCGGGCGGCGCGGGATGGTCGGCATGGCCGCGGCGGGGGCGGTGGCCGCAGGTTTGCGGCCGGCTCCGGCGCTGGCAGGCATTCCGCCGGCGCGCCGCCTGAGCTTCGAGGTGACGCGCAACGGCCGCCCGATCGGCAGCCATGTGGTCAGCTTCGAACAGGTCGGCGCGAAGCTGGAGGTGCGGGTGGAAGTGGACCTGGAGGTGCGCTGGGCCGGGCTGGTGATGTACCGATACCGCTCCCGCGCCGCGGAGACCTGGCAGGACAACCGGCTGGTGGCCGCGCACAGCGAGACCACGGACGATTACGGAAACTACGCGATGCGTGCCGCACGGCGCGACGGGCGGCTGGTGGTGGAAGGCACGCACGGCGCCACCTACACCGCGCCCGACGCGGCGCTGGTCTCCAGCCACTGGAACGCCGCCCAGCTCGATGCGCCGATGATCAGCCTGCAGGATGGCAAGCTGCTGGCGTTCCGCATCGACCCCAAGGGCCGCGCCACCATCGCCGCGCGCGGCGCGCAGGTGGAGGCGGAGCATTTCGCGCTGTCCGGCCCGCATACGCTGGAGCTTTGGTACGACCGCAACCGCGTCTGGTCGAAGCTGCGCGCGGTCAGCTGGGAAGGCTCCCTGATCCAGTACCGGAAGATCTAGCGCCGCCGGGGCCTTCGCCGGTGCCGAGCGTTCGCGCCCGGCAGTTTCTGCCGGGGCGTTAACCTCCCGCAAACCCTGGGTTGCCACTCTGCGCCGGTCGGCAGGATGCCGGCGGTGCAGGAGTTCGCTGCCCATGAGGCGCTTTGCCCGGCAGGGTTATCGATGAACGCGGTGGTCGAAGGTCTGCGCGCCCTGGGGGCGGCGCGGCTGGTGGCGATGGGCGTGGTGGCCGTGGGCCTGCTGGCGCTGCTGGGCATGCTGGCGCTGCGCGGCGGGGATTCCCGCATGGCGCTGCTGTATTCCGAGCTGGACACCCGCGAGGCCGGGCAGATCGCCGAGGTGCTGGAGCGCCAGCGGGTGCCGCATCAGGTCGGCGCCGGCGGCACCCAGATCCTGGTGCCCGCCGACCAGGTGGCCCGGCTGCGCGCCACCCTGGCGCGCGAGGGCCTGCCCAGCGGCGGTTCGATCGGCTACGAGCTGCTCGACCGCGGCGACGGCATCACCGCCAGCCAGTTCCAGCAGAAGATGGCCGAGACGCGGGCGATGGAGGGCGAGATCGCCCGCTCCATCCGCACCATCGCCGGGGTCAAGGGTGCCCGCGTCCACCTGGTGCTGCCGCGCCGCGAGCCCTTCGCCCGCGAGAAGCAGGAGGCCCAGGCCAGCGTCATGCTGACCACGGTGGGTGCCGCCCGGCTGGACCGCGAGGCGATCCAGGCGATCGTGAACCTGGTGGCCGGCGCGGTGCCCGGGCTGCGGGCGCGCAATGTCGCCGTGGTGGACAGCCGCGGCACGCTCCTGGCGCGCGGCGGGGAAGCGACCTCCCCCGCGGCGGCGGCGATGGGGGCGGAGGAGATCCGCCGGGCCACCGAGATGCGCCTGTCGCGGGCCGTCGAGGAAATGCTGGAACGCGGGCTGGGGCCGGGGCGGGTGCGGGCCGAAGCCAATGTGGCGATGGATTTCGACCGCATCCAGGAGGTCCAGGAGAAATACGACCCCGAAGGCCAGGTGGTGCGCAGCACCCAGAGTGTCACGGACAACAGCAAGACCACCGAGCAGTCCGCCGGCGTGTCGGTGCAGAACAACCTGCCGAACGCGGATGCCGGAAAGGAGAATGCCGGCAGCCAGGAGGCGCGGCAGGAGGAGACCACCAACTACGAGATCGGCAAGACCGTGCGCACCGTCTTGCGCGAGCAGCCGCAGATCCGCCGCCTGTCGCTGGCGGTCCTGGTGGACGGCATCGAGACGCGCGGGGCCGATGGCGCGGCCACCTGGCAGCCGCGCCCGCAGGAGGAGCTGGACCGCATCGCCCGCCTGGTCAAAAGCGCCGTCGGCTTCGACGAGAAGCGCGGCGACGTGGTGGAGGTGGTCACCATGCGCTTCGCCGCCGAGGCCGACCTGGCCGGGCTGGAGCCGCGCGGTTTCCTTGGCCTGGGCATCGAGGCGGCGGACATGACCCGCATGGCGCAGACGGCGGTGGTCGGGCTGATCGCGGTGCTGGCGCTGCTGATGGTGTTCCGCCCGATGGTGATGCGGGTGACCGCGCTGGGCAACCGGGCGCTGCCGGGCATGGCGGCCGCGGCGCTGCCGGGCGGCGCGATGGCGGTGGCCGCGGACGGCACCATCACCGCGGCCTCGCTGGGCATGGCCCAGGACGTCTCGCGCCTGCTGGAGGGGCCGGGCGGGGCGCGGGGCGAAGGCAGTGCGGCGCTGGCGGCACTGACCGGCGGCGGCGCGGGGGGCGGCGGATCGGGGGAAAGCTTCGCCGGCGACGACGACAGCCTGGTGCAGGTCGGCAATGTCGAGGGCCAGATGCGCGCCTCCGCCCTGCGGCGGCTGACCGAGATGGTGGAACGCCACCCCGAGGAGAGCCTGACCATCGTGCGCGCCTGGATGCAGGAAGGGAACAGCTGACATGGCGCGCATGCCCAACGATGCCACCGTGCTGACCGGACAGCAGAAGGCCGCGGTCTTGATGCTGGCCCTGGGCGAGGAACAATGCGCCCGCCTGTTCAGCATGATGCACGAGGACGAGATCAAGGAGGTCTCGACCGCGATGGCGCAGCTCGGCACGGTGCGCTCGGACGTGGTCGAGCGGCTGTGCATGGATTTCGCCGAGCAGATCGGCGGCGCCGGCAGCCTGGTCGGCAGCTTCGAGAACACCGAGCGCCTGCTGATGAAGACCCTGCCGCGTGAGCGGGTGTCGCAGATCATGGAGGAGATCCGCGGCCCGGCCGGGCGCACCATGTGGGACAAGCTCGGCAACGTGCACGAGGCGGTGCTGGCCAACTACCTGAAGAACGAATACCCGCAGACCGTGGCCGTGGTGCTGTCCAAGGTCCGCGCCGACCATGCCGCCCGCGTGCTGGCCATGCTGCCGGACAGTTTCGCCATGGAAGTGGTGATGCGGATGCTGCGCATGGAGAGCGTGCAGAAAGATGTGCTGGACGGCGTCGAACGCACCCTGCGCGCCGAGTTCATGTCCAACCTGGCGCGCAGCTCCCGCCGCGACGCGCATGAGATGATGGCCGAGATCTTCAACAACCTCGACCGCCAGGCCGAGGCGCGCTTCATCGCCGCGCTGGAGGAACGCAACCGCGAGGCCGCCGAGCGCATCAAGAGCCTGATGTTCACCTTCGACGACCTCCAGCGCCTGACCCCGATGGCGGTCCAGACCCTGTTGCGCACCATCGACAAGGCCGCCCTGCCGCTGGCGCTCAAGGGGGCGTCGGAGAAACTCCGGGAACTGTTCTTCAGCAACCTGTCCGAACGCGCCGGCAAGATGCTGCGCGAGGAGATCGAGGCGCTCGGCCCGGTCAAGCTGCGCGATGTCGACGAAGCCCAGGCCGGCATCGTCGCCCAGGCCAAGGAGATGGCGGCGCAGGGCCAGATCGAGATCAGCGAAGGCAAGGATGACGAGATGGTGTACTAGCCATGAGCCTTTTCCCTGACTTCGGTGCCGACCCCCAGACCGCACGCGCCGCAGCGTCGTTCGCTGGCGCCGCGCCCGCAGGCCCGTCGACCGCGGGCAGCGCCTTCAGCCCGCCCTCTTTCGCCCCAGCCTCTTTC
>JBIPLY010000338.1:0-4702 GCA_044369385.1 Acetobacteraceae bacterium
AACATCGCCGCCAGGGTGGGCGCAGGCGCGGCAGGGGTCAATCGGGGCGGGGGGGGCGTGGGTCAGGCCGGGCGTGCCTCAGGCCGGGCGTGCGTCAGGCGGGTGCCGCTCCCGCCCGGCTTGTCCCGGCGAGAGCGACGCAGGCCGCCGCGAATCACCCCTTCTGCACGTTCCAGAACACCGGCAATGCGCCCTTCAGGATGCCGGTCAGGTTCCTGCGGGTGGCGGCAGGCGGCATGTACTGGCCCAGCGGGATGAAGGGCACCGTCTCGAAGCTGCGGGCCTGGATCTCGGCATCGAGGCGCCTCTGTTCGGCGGTGTCGGTGCTGTCCATCCAGCGGTCGCGCATCGCCTCCACCACGGGATCGCTCGGCCAGCCGAACCAGGCACCGGCGCCGTTGCCGCGCAGGTTGGTGGCATTGATCGGGTCGCGGTACTCGCCGGCCGGAAACCCGGCAGAGAAGAGCGACCAGCCGCCCTTTTCCAACGGCTCCTTGGAGGTCCGGCGCTGGACCACGGTGCCCCAGTCGGTGTGCACGCTGTCGATGTTCAGCCCGATCCGCTTCCACGCCGCCGTGGCGACATGGCACATCGCATCATAGAAGGTCTGGTCGGTCGGATGCAGCAGGACGATCTTTTCGCCGGCATAGCCCGCCGTCTTCAGCAGCGCGCGCAGCTCGGCATCGGTCCGGCGCCTGGTCACCGCGTCCAGCCCGGCATCGTTCTGGCTCGGCGTGCCCGGCAGGAAATACCCGACCGGCGCCTTGAACAGGCTCCGGTCGCCGCCCATCACCGCGGTCATCACCTCCACCATGTCCAGCGCCATCAGCATCACCCGCCGCACCCCGGCATTGGCGGTGGCGCCATGCAGTTGGTTGAAGCGAAACACGCCGAAGGTGCCGTAGATGTCCACCGGCTCCACCCGCACGCCCTCGGCCCGGCGCAGCATCGGCAGCAGGTCGGGCAGCGGGGCATCGAGCCAGTCGACCTCGCCGGCGATCAGCGCATTGGCGGCGGTGGCGGCATCGGGGATGATCTTCCATTCCACCCGGTCCACCATCACCCGGTATCCCCCGGCACAGAAGCTGGCCGGTTCCGGGCGCGGGTTATACTTGGTGTTCTTGGCATAGACCGCCCGGTTGCCGGCCACGTATTCATCGGCCACCCAGCGGAATGGGCCGGAGCCGACGATCTCCGGCACCTGCTTGAACGGATCGGTCTGCGCCAGCCGCTCCGGCATGATCACCGGCGAGGGTTGGGTCCGCGCCAGCGCATAGGGCAGCGACGAGAACGGCTTCTTGAGCCGGAACACCAAGGTGCGGTCGTCGGCCGCCACCAGCTCGTTCATCCGCTCGGCGATGGTCTGCCCGATCTGGTCGCGCTTCATCCAGCGCTGGATCGAGGCCACGCAGTCGCGCGCCAGAACCGGCGTGCCGTCATGGAAGTTCAGCCCCTCGCGCAGCTTCATGGTCCAGCGCAGCCCGCCGTCTTCCACCAGATGGCCCTCGACCATCTGCGGCTGGGGATCCAGCTTCTCGTCGCGGCCGTACAGCGTTTCCCAGATCAGGCCGGCGTGATTGCGGCTGACCACGGCGGTGGTCCAGACCGGGTCGAGGCTGGTCAGGTTGGCCTGCGGCACATGCACGATGGTCTTGGCGCGGCCGCCCACGGCGGGGGCCTGGGCGCGGGCGGGGCCGGCCGCCGTGGCGGCGGTGGCAGCGGCAAGGAAGTGGCGGCGCTTCATGGCGGTGGTCTCCCCGGGAGGCGCTCTGGCGGCGCCAATACAGGGCAGTCATAGCCGTTGGGCGGGGCCGCAACCAGTGCCTTGGCACGGCGCTGCGGCGGGTGCGATAAGCCGGTCATGCGTTATCTGTATCATCTTCCGCTGTCCGCTTCGTGCCGCAAGGTCCGGCTGGTGCTGGCCGAAAAGAAGCTGCCGTTCGAGCTGCGGCTGGAGAAGGTGTGGGAGCCGCGCGACGAGTATCTGGCGCTGAATCCGGCCGGCACGGTGCCGACGCTGCTGGAGGATAACGGCCTGGCGATCCCGCATTCCGGGGTGATCTGCGAATACCTGGAGGAAGCCTATCCCGACACCCCGCTGATGGGCACGACGCTGGCCGAGCGGGTGGAGGTGCGGCGGCTGCTGGCCTGGTTCGACGAGAAGTTCGACACCGAGGTGACGCGCAACCTGGCCGGGGAGAAATACCTCAAGCGCATGTCCGGGCGCGGGCATCCGGATGCCGCGGCGCTGCGGGCGGGGTATGCCAACCTCAAGCCGCATCTGGACTACCTGGGCTGGCTGGCGGAGACGCGGCGCTACCTGGCGGGGGCGACCATCTCGCTGGCGGATTTCTCGGCCGCGGCGCATCTGTCGGTGCTGGATTTCATCGGCGATGTGGACTGGCAGCGCAGCCCGGCGGCGCGGGAATGGTATGCGCGGATGAAGTCGCGGCCGAGCTTCCGGGCGCTGCTGGCGGAGCGGGTGGCGGGGATGACGCCGCCGGAGCATTACGCCGACCTGGATTTCTGAAACCGGGGCTTCCGGGGCCGGCGGTCAGGCGATGCGCAGGTCGGGCAGGATGCCGGGCAGGAAGCGGCGCACGAACCAGGCTTCGTAGCCCACCTCGTGATGGATCGAGGCGGTGCCGGCGCCGAAGTAATGGCCGTCCTGGCCGGGCGGGAAGAAATCGAAGCCGTAGAGCGTGACCGGGCGGCGCAAGGCCAGGGCGACCATGACGATGGCGCGAAAGCCGGTGGTGCCGCGTTCGTAGGCGAGGTTGGTGCCGAGCTCGACGTAGTCCGGCGGCAGGCCGGGCGGGGGGGGGCTGCCCCGGGGTGCGGTCGCCGCCCGAGGTGGCCAGCGCGGGGACGGAGGGGTACTGCGGGTCCCATTCGATGCGCGTGGGCATGGTGGCGCGATGCGAGGCGTCGATGAGCATCAGGTCGGTGCGCCGGCCGACATCGGCGTGGAACTCGGCGAGCATGGGGAAGTTGAAGCGCACCACGCAGTCATGCGCCTCGATCTCCGGGCCGAGGCCGCGGCCGCGCACCGACGGGCCGTTGCCGACCAGGGCGACGCCGGTGGCGGTGCGCAGCCGCGCCAGGATCGCGGCGACCGCGATGGCGTCGGCGTCGCCGGTGGCGGCTTTTTCGGCGAGCCTGGCGTCGCAGCGCGCCAGCTCCGCGTCGACCAGCGCATCGAGCCGGGTGCGGTCGGGCGCCTCGCCGGCGGCGACCCGGGACTGGGCCTGGTAGCTTTCCCGCCCGATCGGGCCGGCATGGGCCAGGGCGGCCGGGATGGTGGCGGCGCGGGATTCGGCGGAGCTGTCCGGGCGGAGCAGCTCCAGCCGCAGCAGTTCGCGGCGGCTGTCGAAGCCGGCGCCGGGGGCCAGGGCGAGGAAGCGGCGCAGCGCGGCGCAGGCGGCGTCGTAGTCGCCGGCGCGGGCCTCGCAGAACGCCGCGGTGCGGTGCACCAAGGGGCTGTCCGGCAGCAGGGTGGCGACCTGCCGGCAGACTTCGCGCAGCTCTTCGAGGTGCCAGCGGCCGGTGTCGATCAGGTCCTGGTGGAAATGGCCGTTGGCATGGTCGACGAGCATGTGCGCCATGTCGCGCTGGCGGTCCGGCAGGGCGGCGGCGTACTCCATGGCCGCGGCCTGGCCGCTGGGCGGGGATGCCACGTGGGCTAGGCCTTGGGGTCCAGCAGGATGTGGCGGCGCACGATGTCGGGGCGCGGGGTGGCCTCGATCAGGGTGCGGATGATCTCGAACCCGTCGCGGTCGTCCACGTCCAGGCCGGTGATGCGCGGCAGGACGATGGGGTGGATGCGGCGGCCCATGAACAGCGAGCCGCGCTGGCGCCAGCCCTCGTGGCGGAAGACTTCGAGGTTGAAGGGGTTGTAGACCTTCGGGAACTCGGTGCGGCGCATCTTGGAGCGCTTGGGGTCCCATTTGTCGCTGAACGGCTCCAGGAAGCCGTCGGCGTTGATGCAGTGCAGCCGCAGGTCGGCCTCGGTGACGATGCGCACGGAATCGATGTCGGGGCGGTCGCGCAGGACCTCCAGCGCCTTCGCCACGGCGGCGGGGTCGCGGAACGGGCAGGTGGGCTTGAGCCAGACCCAGACGTCGGGCAGCGGGATGCCGAGGCCGGGCAGGGTGCGGTCGAGATCGGCCAGGATGTCTTCCTCCATCGCCGTGTCGCCGCTGGCTTCCGCGCCGCGCAGCACCGGACATTCGGCGCCGTACTGGCGGCCGATCTCGGCGTATCTCGGCGAGTCGGTGGAGAGCAGCACGCGCTCGGCCGGGATGGCGCGGCCGAAGGCGGCGGAATAGGCGAGCAGCGGATGGCCGGCGATCGGCAGGATGTTCTTGTCGGGCAGTCCCTTGGAGCCGGAGCGGGCAGGGATCAGGGCGTAGGCGCGCATGCTGGGCTCTCCTCGTCGTGGGGGTCGCGCCCGTCGGCGGGGCGGCCGGATGGTGTCCAATGGTAACGATGCCGCGGGTGTTTGGTAAATCGGGCGGCCTGGCTAGAGCATGATCCGCGCTGACAGAAGCGCGGCCCATGCTCTAGCCCTTTGTTTGATCGCGTGATTCACGTCTCCGGCGAGTCCGCCTCCGACGATCACGCTCTAGGTTCTGTGGACTCTTGGGGTTCCGGCGCGATGTGAAGATGTGATTCAAGGCTGTCTCTTGGAGGGGAGGCAGCT
>JBIPLY010000068.1:0-13273 GCA_044369385.1 Acetobacteraceae bacterium
GGCCGCCGCGCCAGGATATCGGCGATAGTCTGCCGCAGCCGCGCCCGCAGCTGCACGATCTTCGGCAGCACCTCCAGCAATCCCATCACCGCCAGCTCGCGCTGCGCGAACAACGGCACCATCCCCTCGGCTTCCATGCGCGGCCCGCCAATCCCGGCGAATTCCAGCCCCGGCCGCGCCGCCTTCAGCGCCGCCATCAGCTTCGCGCCGAGCACATCGCCGCTCTCCTCGCCGGCGATGACATAGACCAGTGTCACGCGAACACCGCCGGCAGCGCCACCGGCACCGGGCCGGGCCAGCTCAGATGGTTGCGCACCGCGCCATCCCGCCGCACCGCCTCCAGCGGGCCTGGATCAAGATCGGCAAACACCCAGTCCGCCGCATCCATCGCCCCCTCGGCGACAATGCCGCTGGCCGCGAAGCCGCGATCGACCGGCCCATACACCCCCGCCTGCCCGCAATTGGCGTCCAGCGCCCCGGACCACGGCGCCGCCCCCACCGTCGGCGCCACGGCGACAAAGCACTGGTTCTCCATCGCCCGCGCCCGTGCCGCGATCCGTACCCGGCTGTACCCATGCGCCGTGTCCGTGCAGGCCGGCACCAGGATCAGCCAGGCCCCGGCCTCCACCTGCGCGCGCACCAGCGAAGGGAACTCGGCGTCAAAACACACTGCAATGCCGATGCGGCCAAACTCCGTGTCGAACACCGCCGGCAGCGCCCCCGGTGACACCCCCCATTCCTCGGCTTCGAACCGCGTCATGACGTACTTGTCCTGGAACGCCACGCGCCCATCCGGCGCCAGCAGCGGCGCCCGGTTCACCACCTGGCCATCGCGCGCAAACGGCAACGTGCCCGGCACCAGCCACACCTTGTGCCGCCGCGCCACCGCCCGCATCACCTCCAGCGCCGCCGCACCCGCCGCAACGCCTCGCGCCAATTCGCCGGCCAGGTCCGGCGCCTCGCCCAGCGCCAGCTCCAGCGCCGCGTATTCCGGCATCAGCAGCATCTGCGCCCCGCCCCAGGCCGCCTGCGCCACCTCGCGGTCGAGCCGCCGCGCCCAGCGCTCGAACCCGCCGCGCCCAACCCGCCACGGCAACACCCCGAGCTTCATCGCGCCAACCCCCGGCGCCAGAAATCCAGCGTGTTCACCACCTCACCCGCCGTATCCACCTGCTTCCACCGCATCGTGCAAGACATGCCAGGCAATGGCGCATAGCCCCGCCGGCGCCAGAAATCCTCCAGCCCGACCGCGCCCGCCGGCTTCAGCGGATGCACTTCGGGCCGGCGCACCGCACAGAAAGTGGCGAACCCACACGCCGACACCGCCCGCGCATGCGCCTCGCGCGCGGCAAAGAACGCCACCCCGGCCCCGCGCCCGCGATACCGCGCCAACAGAACGGACTCGCCGAAATAGAAGTGATCCCCGACATCCAACCCTGCCGCGCGAAACGGCGCCGCGATCTCCGCGTCGGCATCGGCCAGCGGCAGGCAGGTCGCGCACCCCACCGGCAGCTCCCCGTCAAACGCCACCACCAGCCCCGCCCGCGCACTGTCGATGAACGGTGCCAGGTACTCCGCCTCCGCGGCCGCATCGCCGTCATACAGATAGGGCCAGTCGCGAAACACCGCTGTCCGCAGCGCTGCCAGCGCCGGCAGCAACGGCGCGACGCGATCCGTCGACAGGGTCTCGATGCGAAGGGCAGGGGCCATGACCGGTGCATAGGCTGCCCGGCCCGGCAAAGGCAACGGGGCCGACGGCAAGGGGAAGGCGTTCAGCCCTCGATGCCGCGCGCGTCGCGCGCCATCTGCAATACCGCGATCAACTCGCCCTCGCTCACCCCATCGCTCTCCATCATCGCGCGCGTCAGCGGATCGGCGAGCAGCGCATCGAAATCCATGCGGCATGTCTGGTCAGGGCACATCGTCGTCTCCTCGCCGGTCGCTGCGGGCTCCATGGGAAGGAAGCCGCACCATCAGGATGGGGAGAGACTGGCCACCAAGAAAGGTCACAATGTGGCGCAACAGGCCGAAAAATATGACAATTCGGTCATTTCGCTGACCCGGCCCCGATCGTCGCATCGCGCAGCCTTGCGCATTCGCGGGCACTGGCGCGCTCGTCGTGGCAGAGCGATGTCGCCAGCGCCAGCGCCTCCTCGCGATAGGGGCCGGGCCGGAACGCGCGCCAGACCGTCGTTACGCACGCCAGCTTCGACGTCGTCAGCCGGCGCGCGAGATCGAGCGTGTGGGCCCCGAAATCGGGATGGGTCTGCGCCGCCGTGCCATCATCGCGTGCCGCCACGGCGGCAATGGCATCGCAGATTTGGGGACGCCATGCGGGGTGAGCGTTGATCTCGCGGTTCAACCGTTTCGAAGTCAATCGATACTTGTCCGGGCATCGGCGCAGCCCCAGCATGCAATCGGAACCCTGCGGCCCGCGGCCGATATAGCTGTCGTAGTAAAGTCCGGCGGTGGTGAACCATATGGTGCAGGTACGCGTTCGGCACCCGGCGAGCCAAAGCCGGCGCGACAGGGATAGCAGATCGCTGTAGTGAACTGGATCTGGAAGCTCCTTATCAGGAGCATCCAGTTGCATTGGAGTATCGATCCGGTCCAGGCGTTCAGCCTGAGCGGCGCAACTGAAGAAACTCAGCGTCGTCGCTCCTGCCCAGGCCGCAATCTGATCTTTAGCGGACACGACCGTGTGCCTCAGACCTGAAGAGTTTGGCCGAAGCCTCAGGCACCGATGGCGTCACAATCCGGGTGAACCGCGGATCGGTGGTCCAGACCGGCCGATAACTTCTCTTTGGCGTAAATGCAGGCTTCCCGGTATCAACCCCGGGCACCGACTCAAGTCCGCCGCCAACATCAAATCCACTGGTCGAAGCACCCTCCCGCGGCATGTTCTTGGGCGAGTAGTAGTGTGTCGCCCCTTGCGTCGTGTTAGGCAGCCGGCCTTCCAGCAAGTCCCTGGCAACTTGGAGCGATTTCTCGTCCGGCTTCGGGTGCGGCGCTCCATAGGCACGTTTGACGTCAGCCACATCCGCCGTCCCATTTCGGGTCATCCGGTTCAAAATGGTTTGCCCCATTGCGGCCATGACCATCGTGTCCTCTCCCCGCGCTTCCGTATGCAAAATGCCGCTCAACGTCGCCAGATTCGCCTGGCGCAGGGTATCGACGCCCGGTTTCGCCTCGCGCGCAGCACCTGCCAGTCGCTGGGCACCAATGGCCTGCATGGCAGCAGCCAGCTTCGTTGCCGCCGTGTGCATTGCCGCAAGGGTGCCGGCGTGCCGCACTTGCGTTGCGGCTTCGCGCAGGTCGGAAAGGGCCACGTCACCGAGGCTGTTCGCCCCGAAAGCGCTGCGAAAACGCGCGGTGTCCATGCCAGGGCCGTTGGCATACGCGTTCAGCACGTCGGTGAGGTTGGCGTGCACGGACGGTGTCAACTGCTGCTCGAAGGCCAGCCGCGTGTCGCGCGACAACAGGGGGACAGCGGCGTGGATGGCATACGCAGCCCGCGAACCGCCCGCCAGGGCTTCGCCGAGCGCGGCCTCGCGGGCAGCCGCCTGCCGGTCATTGGCGCCCGAGGTGTCGCCGAGCTGCGGCAGATCGCCGCCGCCGTCGTACGTCCAACGGCCTAGTTCGTCCCTGGGTTGGTTGATCCAGTTCATGTTGTCCGGCATGGCCACTCCCCCATGCTGCTAGTTTGTTCTGCAACACCAGAGCAGCCACGCCAAGACAAAATTCCTGCGCAGCGTCGTTGCCAACGCGCGACAGACACGTCAGCGATGCACCTGCCTCGACAGGCCCGCCGGCCGGTGCCGGCGAATCTGGAGGGGCAGGCGGGCCGCGCTACTTCATCGTCGAGTAGCTCGTCGGCAGCAGCAGCAGCGAGGTCATCTCGGCGTTCCAGCCATCGATCGTCTTGAGATAGGCCAGCCATTCGGGATCGCGGAACAGCGCCGCCCGCTGCGCCTGGCGTGCCTCGAAGCTCTCATAGTTCCACATATGCAGCAATTCGTTGGGCTGCGGCGCCTCGCCGGTCCACAGGCCGATGTTGCGGGAGTATTTCTCCCGCACCGGCATGATCTCGGCATAACCCTTGCCCATCGGCGTGGTGAGCCCGACGCGCTGGCGGTAGATGCGCAGCTCGTAGATGCCGCCGTCCTTGGCCGGTGCGCCGAGCGGCTTCAGCGGCTTGAGGAAACGGATATCCTGGCGCTCCATCAGCGGGCGGATCACCGGCACGTATTCCTTGGTCCAGCGCTCGTTCTGCGCCAGCGCCGCGCGCAGCCGGTCGCGCTCGGCCATGCTCTCATAGCTCCACAGGTGCCAGACCTGGTTCAGCGGGCCGAACTCGGTGGTCCAGTAGCCGTGGTTGACGCCGTAGTCGTTGCCGCGCACCGGGCGGCCGATCTCGGCGGCGGCCTTCATGTAGATCGGCATCTTGCCGGGAAAGAAGGTGTAGGTGCGCAGTTCATGGATCATGCCGGGTCCTCCAGTTTGTTGCGGCCAGTGTCGGCGGGCGTTCGGGCGATGGCAAGCTCAGTCCAGAATCGCCTGGTACACCAGCCCGCGAAACGCCCCGCCGGCATTGCGCGATTGCGCCGGCGCCTGGATCATCATGATCGGCACCAGCCGCTCGGCCGGGTCCACCCAGAAGGTCGTGCCGGCATAGCCGCCCCAGCGGAACTCGCCCACGCTGCCCGGGCCGCTCGCCTGGCCCGCCGCCGTGCGCACCGCCACCGTCAGCCCGAAGCCATGGCCGGGGCCGGGCAGATAGCCGCGCCCGGTGCCGATATCGGCCGACATGTGGTCCGCCGTCATCAGCTCAACCGACTTGCGCGACAACAGCCGCACCCCGTCCAGGCTGCCGCCATTGGCCAGCATCAGGGCGAAGCGCATGTAGTCCGACGCCGTCGACAGCAGCCCCTCGCCACCGCCCAGGAAGACCCGCTCCTGCGTCACATCGGTCAGCGCCGGCGTCGTGCCGGTGGCGGGATCGGGGCCAGGCTCCGCCATCCGGCCGCGCTTGCCGGCCGGCAGGTTGAACGCCGTATCCACCATCCCCAACGGCCCGAAGATGCGCTCCTGCATGAAGGCGTCGCCGCGCTGCCCGCTCACCGCCTCGACCAGCGCCAGCAGGACATCGGTCGATCGGCCGTACTGCCATTGCGTGCCGGGCTGCTGCAGCAACGGCAGCTTGCCCATCGCCTCGGCCACCTGCATGTCGGTCAGCCGGAACTTCATCGCCGCGTCGTTCAGCCCGGCGGCCCGCATCATCTGGTCCACCGGCGTGTTGCCGAACACGCCATAGGTCATGCCCGAGGTGTGGCGCAGCAGGTCCAGGATGGTGATCTCGCGCTCCGCCGGCACCTGCGTGCTCTGGCGCTGCCCCTGCGCGTCCACCGTTTCCACCAACACCTTCGGACTGCGCAGCGCCGGCAGGAAGCGCGAGGCGGGATCGCCAAGGCGGAGCTTGCCCTCCTCCATCAGCATCAGCACCGCCACGGCCGTCACCGGCTTGGTCATCGAGTAGATGCGGAAGATGCTGTCCTTGGCCATCGGCACGCCGATGGCGGGATCGCGGGTCCCGAAGGCCTCGTGGTAGACCACGCGGCCCTCGCGCGCGATCATCACCACCGCCCCCGGCAGCCGCCTGGCCGCCACCTCGGCGCGGAAGAAGCTGTCGATCCGCTCCATCCGGCCCATGCCGACCTCCGCCGGTGCGGCCACCGGCAGCTCGGCCGCCTCCACCCGCAGCGCCAGCACGGTCAGCGCGGCCGCGGCACCCAGTCGCAACAGACCCCTCATCGCCATCCCCTTCGCGGTTCCGGCCCGTGGCGTGGCGCCATCGGGCATCGCGGCCGGCCCAGCCTCGCCGCGTTGGCGAAGCCGCGCAACCGTCCTATCCTGCGCCCAACAACCGGAGCGAAGCGCCATGCCCGACGACCTGTCCATGACCAGCCTGGATCTGGCCCGCCTCTCCGATGACCTGATGCGCCTGTTGCGCCTGCGCAACGCCCCCTTCGGCATGAAGCTCTTCGCCGACGCCGCCGAGATCGAGGCGATCCCCCGCATCCGCCGCCCCGAGAAGGTCCACACCCTGGACCAGGTCGTCGCCCAGGCCGCCCGCCTCGGCTGGACCGTCGGCATCACCGCCGAAACCCTGGTCGGCGCCCAGTGCCGCGCCGTCGTCGGCCTCGGCATGGCCAAGGACGACACCTGGAAATCCGGCCAGTCCATGGTCGGCGTCTGGTACTCCACCCCCGAGGACTCCGCCGCCCACCAGGCCAGCATGACCTGCGTGCCCGACGGGCAGTTCCAGGCGCTCGCCGTCTCCCCGCTCGCCGCCGGCCGCCTGACCCCGCCAGACATCGCGCTGTTCTACGCCACGCCGGGGGCCATGATGTATTTCATCAACGGCCTGCAATGGTCCGGCTACAAGAACTTCGAATGGAGCGTGGTCGGCGAAAGCTCCTGCGCCGACAGCTGGGGCCGGGCGCTGTCCACCCGCACTCCCTCGCTGTCGATCCCCTGCTTCGCCGAACGCCGCTACGGCGGCGTGCTGGACGACGAGATGCTGATGGCGCTGCCGCCGTCCTACATTCCCAAGGCGATCGCCGGCATGGAAGCCCTGGCGAAGAACGGCCTGCGCTACCCGTTCCCGCAATACGGCATCCAGATGGATGTGCGCGAGGGGATGGGGCGGAGCTATCCCGATCGGAACAAGAAGTAAGCAGTTCTTTTTTGGAAAGAAAGAACCAACAAACTTTCATCCGTTGGCGCGCGGCCTCTCCGCGCGCGAATGGATGGTGTGCCAGGGAGCCCGCCATGCGCATCGGCGCCGCCATGTTCTTCACCGACTACTCCATGCACCCGGCCGACCTCGCCCGGGCGCTGGAGGCGCGCGGCTTCGACTCGCTCTGGGCGCCCGAGCACTCCCACATCCCGGTCCAGGGCGCCTCGGACTTCCCCAGCGGCGGCGCCATCCCGAAGAAATACTACGACGCCATGGACCCCTTCGTGTCGCTCGCCGCCGCCGCCGCGGCCACCACAAGCCTGCTGGTCGGCACCGGCGTCTGCCTGGTGCCGCAGCGCGACCCGATCCAGACCGCCAAGCAGGTCGCCTCGCTGGACCGCATCTCGCACGGCCGCTTCCTGTTCGGCGTCGGCAACGGCTGGAACGCCGCCGAAATGGCCAACCACGGCACCGACTTCAAGACCCGCCACAAGCTCGCCCGCGAACGCATCGAGGCGATGAAGGCAATCTGGACCCAATCCAAGGCCGAGTACCACGGCGAGATGGTGAATTTTGACCCGATCATGGCCTGGCCGAAGCCGGTGCAAACCCCGCACCCGCCGATCCTGGTCGGCGGCGCCATGCCCTATGGCGTGCGCCGCGCCCTGCGCTACGGCGACGGCTGGATGCC
Organism: Acetobacteraceae bacterium; assembly: GCA_044369385.1. Taxonomy (GTDB): domain Bacteria; phylum Pseudomonadota; class Alphaproteobacteria; order Acetobacterales; family Acetobacteraceae; genus CAMDGX01. Next base: position 7,431 of record JBIPLY010000068.1, read on the forward strand.
GCACCGCGCCCGCCCGGCCTATCCCGACGTCTCCGACCTGCTGCCGCAATTCCGCACCATGGTCGAGCAAGCTGGCCGCGACCCCGCCACGCTGCCGGTGACGATCTGGGGCGCGAAGGAGGACATGGCCCTGCTGGAACGCGACCGCAGCCGCGGCGTCGCCCGCCTCCTCGTCAGCCTCGAAAGTGCGGCCGCCGACACCATCCTGCCGGAACTCGACCGCTGGGCCGAACTGATCCGCAAACTCGGATGATCCGCGGCGCCATATTCGATATCGACGGGGTGGTGATCGACACCCCGCACGAACGCGCCTGGCGCGAGGCGCTCGCCCCTTTCGCCGATCCCGCCCGCCTGACGCCCACGCTGTACCGCAGCGCCATCGCCGGCCGCCCAAGGCTCGACGGCGCCCGCGCCGCCCTCGCCGCCCTGGCCCTTCCGGTCGCCCTTGCCGAAGCCTACGCCGCCGCCAAGCAGGCGCGCTTCCTGGACCTGGTAAGGCAGGGCGCCTTCCATGTCTTCCCCGATGCCCCGCCCTGCCTCGCCGCCCTTCGCGACGCCGGCTGGCGCCTGGCTGCCGCGTCCTCGTCGAAAAATGCGTCCGCCATGCTCGCCCGCATCCCCTGGCGCGGCGCCACACTGCATGCCCTGTTCCACGCCGATCTCTGCGGCCGCGACGTCCCGGGCAAGCCGGACCCCGCCCTGTTCCTGCTCGCCGCCGCCGAACTCGGCCTGGCCCCCGCCGCCTGCCTGGTGGTCGAGGACGCGCCGGCCGGCATCGCCGCCGCCCGCCGCGCCGGCATGGCCACGCTGGCCATCGCCCGCGCCGATGACGCCGCAGCCCTGCACGAAGCCGGCGCCGATCGCGTCGTCGCCAGCCTCGCGGACCTCATGCCATGACCCTGTTCGACGCCACCCCGGGCTGGACCCTGGCGGAAATCGGGCTCGACACAAGCACCGAGCCCAGCGCCGGCTCCCGCCTGACCGTCGGCAACGGCCTGATCGCCCTGCGCGGCGCCCCGGATGCCGCAAGGCCGCCGGGCTGGACCTCGTGGATCACCACCTTCCGCCCGGTCTCCTGGCCGCGCTGCTATCTCGCCGGCCTGTTCGACCGCCCGGATATCGACCCGCCCGTGCCGCTGCTGATGCCCATTGCCGATTTCCTCCATCCGCGCCTGCGCCTGAACGGCATCCCGCTGCGCCTGGAACCCGCCAGCGCCGCCGCCTATCGCCGCACCCTGGACATGCGCCGCGGCGTGCTGCTCACCGACTGGCACGCCCCGGGCCTGCGCCTGCAAACCCTGCGCCTGGCCGCGCGCCACGACCCGTCGCTGGCCCTGCACATCGTCCAGATCACCCCGGACGCTGCCTGCGAGCTGGAGCTGGACGCCAGCCTGGACCTCGCCGGCGTCGGCCTCGCCGCCGAAACCCTTTCCCCCGCCCTGTCCGCCTGGCGCAGCGAGCGCGGCCAGCGTGTCGCGCTGGCCACCGCCGCCGCCCTCGATCCGCCCGCCTTGGCCGAGCCCACCCCGCTCGGCTGGCGCTGGCGCTGGCGCGGCACCCCCGGCATCCCGGCCCGCTTCCACCGCCTCGTCGCCATCGCCCGCACCGACGACGGCGAAAACCCCGCCCCCGCCGCCCAGGCCCGCCTCACCGCCGCGCACGCCACCGGGCTACCCGCGCTCCTCGCCGCCCACGAAGCCGCGCTGGCCGAACGCTGGGCCGCCGCCGAGATCACTGTCACTGGCGACGACCACGCCCAGCACGCCCTGCGCTTCGCCACCCACCACCTGATCGCCGCCGCCAACCCCGCCGACCCCCGCGTCTCCATCGGCGCCCGCGCCCTGACCGGTGACGGCTATCTCGGCCACGTCTTCTGGGACACCGAAATCCACCTGCTGCCGTTCTACACCCTGACCTGGCCCGAAGCCGCCCGCGCCCTGCTGCTCTACCGCTGGCACACCCTGCCGCAGGCCCGCGCCAACGCCGCCGCCCAGGGCTACCGCGGCACCATGTTCGCCTGGGAATCCGCCGATACCGGCGAGGAAGCCACCCCCGCCCACATCCTGTCCGCCGACGGCCGCGCTATGCCGGTCACCACCGGGCGACAGGAGCACCACATCACCGCCGACATCGCCTATGCCGCCTGGCAATACTGGGAAGTCACCGCCGACGCCGACTTCCTCCACGGCCCCGGCATCGACCTGCTGGCCGAAGCCGCCCGCTTCTGGCACAGCCGCGCCGCGCCGGATCCGGATGGCAGCCGCCACATCCGCGGCGTCATCGGCCCGGACGAGTACCACGACAGCATCGACGACAACGCCTTCACCAACCACCTCGCCCGCCACGCGCTCACCGCCGCCGCGCGCGCCTGCGCCGTGTTGCGCAGCACCGCCCCGGCCGCCTGGACCGCCGCCCAATCCCGCCTCGCGCTGAGCCCGGCCGAACCCGCCACCTGGGCCGAAGCCGCCGCCGCCATCGCCCCGTGCCAAGATCCCGCGACGGGCATCTTCGAACAGTTTTCCGGCTTCTTCCGCCGCTACGCCATCGACCCGGGCCTAAGCAGCCCCGACGCCCGCACCTGGATCGGCCGCCAGCACGAAGCCCCAACGCGCGTCATCAAACAGGCCGACGTCGTCGCCCTCCTCGCCCTGCTGCCAGACGCCATCCCCAAAGCCGCACAGGCGGCGAACTACGCGCTGTACGAGCCGCTCTGCACCCACGAAAGCTCGCTCAGCTCCGCCCAGCACGCCGTCGCCGCCGCCCGCCTCGGCCTGGCCGAAGCCGCCCTGGCCCATTTCCGGGACGCCGCCGCCCGCGACCTGTCCCGCGACCCCGAAGCCGCGAAATGGGGCGTCCACATCGCCTCGCTGGGCGGCCAGTGGCAGGCTGCGGTGCTCGGCTTCGGCGGTGTCTCCTGGCACGGCGACGAACTGCGCATCGACCCGCATCTGCCGCCGGGCTGGACCTCGCTCGCTTTTGCGCTGACCTGGCGCGGCAGCCGGCTGCGCGTGGTGGTCACCGGCGCGGCAGTGGCCGTGACCCTGGAACGCGGCCCGCCGGTCGCGCTGCGCGTGCGCGGCGTGCCTCAGCGCGCCACTAAGTAAAGCGCGCCTCAGCTCGCGACAACGTATAGGTAGTTGCTGCTGCTGCCAGGATCGAAGCCCTGCAACACCGTCAGCCCGGCCCCGATCTGGCTGGAGTTGAAGCCGGGCAGGGTCAGCGAGGCGATCTGCGGCCCCACCGTCGCGATCGCATGCAGCGTCAGCCCCTTGAAGTTCGGCGCGCCCTCGTTGTCCACCCACAGCAGCGTGTGGGTCGCCCCCGAAACGCCCCACATCGTCGCCGCATCGCCCGCCCCGAAACTGTTGAGCGTGCTCCAGATCGACGGCCCCCCGCCGCGGGCATCGATGAAGAACGTGTCGAACCCGCCCGCCCCGGTCAGGAAGTTCGAGCCGGTGCCGCCATCCAGCACATTGGTGCCGCCGGCCACCACGATGCCGTCATCGCCGGCATCGGTGCGGATGAACCAGTTCGGCCCGGCCGCGGCGATGTTCAGGTTCTCGCTGGTCAGCGTCACGATCACCTCGCGCTCGATGCCCGCCACCGGCCCGGCATAGAAGCCCGGCGTCGCGGCAAACGGCGCCCCGGTGCCGCCAACCACGGCGGCCAGGTCGGTGATCAGCTCGTCCTCCAGGATGGTGCCCACCGCACTGCCGGGCGCCAGCGTGACGCCGGGCACCGCGGACAGTGCGACGGTGAAGTCCTTGTGCCCGCCCAGCACGTCGTCACCGGCCACATTCACCGTGATGGTCGCGCTGGTGGCCCCCGGCGCGAAGCTGACCGTGCCGGCCGGGAACGCCCCGCCGGCGAAATCCGCCGCCGCCGCCGGCCGCAGCGCCCCCGGCGTCACCTGGTAACCCAGGCTCAGCCCGGCCGCCGTCGCCCCGCTGCGGGCCACGGTGAAGGTGAACGGCGTCACCGCCCCGGCCGCGCCTTCCGCCTTGATCGCCGCATCCGCCCCGATCGAGACCGTGCTCGCCGCCAGCACCCCGCCGCTGAGCCGCGCCACGCCGGTCAGCGACGCCGCCGCCGCACCCTGCGCGCCCCCCAGCGACTGATCGCCCCAGCTCACCACCGAGCCATCCGCGCGCAGCGCCGAAAACGCCTGGCTGGTGCCCTGGATCTGCACCACATCGACGGTGCCATCCAGCAAGGCCGCCACATCCGCGCTGTTGCCGCCGCCCAGGAACCCGCCCCAGGTCACCACCGAGCCATCGCTGCGCAACGCCGCAAAGGCCTGGTCGGTCGCCGCCAGCCGAACCACATTCGTCAGATTTGCCGCCGCATCGCCCTGCGCGCCGCCGAACGGGCCATGCCCCCAGCTGACCACCGTGCCATCGGCCCGCAACGCGGCAAAGGCGGAGCTGGTCGCGGCCAGGCCCACCACATCCACCGTGCCGTCCAGCGCCGCGGCCACCGCCGCCGTCGATCCCCCCGCGGCGGCATTGCCCCATGCCACCACCGAGCCGTCGGCGCGCCGCGCCGCAAACGCCTGGTCGGTGGCCGCCAGGCCGATCACATCCACCGTCCCGTCCAACGCCGCCGCCGCCGCCGCGCTGTTGCCGCCGCCCTCGTTCGCCCCCCATGTCACCACCGATCCATCGGCGCGGATCGCGGCAAAGGCCGAAGTGGTGGCCGCCAGCCCGATCGCATCCACCGTTCCGTCCAGCGCGGCGGCCACCGCCGCACTGTCCCCGCCGTCTCCGGCATTGCCCCAGCTCACCACCGAGCCATCCTGCCGCCGCGCGGCAAAGGCCGAGCCGGAGCCGGCCAGCTCCACCACCGGCACCGCGCCCGAAAGCTGCGGCGCCACCCCCGAACTGTCGCCGCCGAAGCCCGCGAAGCCCCAGCTCGTCACCGACCCGTCCTGCCGCAGGGCGGCAAAGGCAGACATGGTCGAGGCGATCGAGACCACATCCACCGTCCCGTCCAGCGCCCCGGCCGCCGCGCCGCGGATCCCGCCATTGTCGCGGTCGCCCCAGGTCATCACGCTGCCATCGGCGCGCAGGGCGGCAAACGCGGTGCTGGTGGAGAACACCGCGGTCACATCGACCGTCCCGTCCAGCGCCGCGGCCACCACGCTGCTGTCCCCGCCCAGCCCCGGATTGCCCCAGCTCACCACCGATCCGTCGCCACGCAGCGCGGCAAAGGCGAAGCTGTTGGCGAACACCTCGGTCACGCCGGCGAGCTGCGCGGACACCGCCGCGCTGTCGCCGCCGTTCTGCGCTTGGCCCCAGGTCACCACGGCCCCGCCCGTCTTGATCGCGGCAAAGGCGAAGTCGTTGGCGAAGGTGCCGCCGGCATGGCCGCGGAAGGAGGCGGTGGTGATGTCCCCGGCGTTCAGCACCCCGCCCACCTCGCCCAGCCCCCCTGGCGGCGGCGGCGACGATTCGGCGAACGCGCCGGGCGGTGGCGCGCTGCCCAGCGGATCGGTGATGAAGCCCAGCCCGGTGGCCGACCAATCGCCCTCCAGCGCCGCGCCGATGCTGGTGTAGAGGTCGAGCCAGAAATACTCGGTGCCCTCGGCCAACCCGTCGGCAAGGGTCGGCACGGTGACGGTGCGTGTGGTCTGGTCGGCGGCGAAGGCCAGGCTGTCCCAATAGACCCCGCCAAAGTCGTACTCGGCCCAGGCGGTGGAGTCCGCGGTGGCGACATAGACCTGCGATTCCGCCCCGGTGCCGCTGCGGGTGACGGTGAAGGTGACGTTCGCGCCCTCGATCGCCGGCGCGAATTCCGAGGTGTTGCTGGTGACGGTGTAGGTGAAGCCCGGGCCGCTCGCCGCA
>JBIPLY010000582.1:0-4679 GCA_044369385.1 Acetobacteraceae bacterium
TGACTGATTTGTTCGGTCACTGGGTTCCCGATAGTTGGTTGGCTAAGATTTTTGCGATCGCAGCGATCGCTCAAAACACCACATTCCAATTCCTAACCAAGCGCGAGGATCGGTTAGCCGAGTGGTTCAAGTCAAATCCCCAGGAGGAAATACAGAAAGAAATTAAACTGCTATTAATAGATCGGCGACTGAACCGCAACCAACAACACGCACAACAACAAGCTAATTTACTGACTTGGCCGATTCCGAATATCGAGTTGGGGGTGACGGCTGAGAATCAGCATTACGCGGATTTGCGGATTCCAAAATTATTAGAGTGTGAAGCTGCTGTACACTGGGTCAGTTTTGAGCCGCTACTTGGCGAGATTACCGATTTGCCTTATTCTATTGATTGGGCGGTAATTGGGGGTGAGTCGGGTAAAAATTCTCGACAAACCCAAATCAATCAAATTGCCAATCTGGTCAACCTGTGTGAAAATCAAGATATCAAAGTTTTTGTTAAACAACTTGGCAAAAACGTCATAGACAAATATGGCCGCCAAGTAAAAATCAGAAGTACCCACGGTGACAAAGAGATTCCCGAAGAACTGTTCATACGAGAACTTCCCTCTCACCAAACCACCTAGTCCACGCACAAATACAAAAGAAGGGGTGAAAAACCCCTTCCCATAAAAAGAATGAACAAAATAACTTTCACAAATCTAATCAGACATTTTATCGCGTTTTCGGCAATTGTCCAACCAGATCGTAAACACAATCTATGCTACCCCCATCTTAGCATTTTTTCCTCCGATAGACGGGTACAAATATCTTTTTCTGTACGCCAAATCAAATATTTTGAGTGTATAGAGGATGCGATCGCGTACTTAAAAGAAGTAGAGCCAATAGAATTACCCCTCAATGGGTTAGAAAGTGTTTTCCAGAATTTTCTATCTCCAGATCCAGATGTGTACCTCAGATTTTATCCCCTGGGATTTTATTGGGAATACTGCAAACTAGGGATTGGAGGTTTAGAATCGGGTGAGACTGTAGAACAACTACGGGAAACTATTGACTTACACGAAAGAATCCCTGTTTCGGTATAGACAAAAAAAGCCTGGCTTGCGTTCAACAATGCCAGGGTAATCTAATTATTTTCTCAATTAATCTTGTAACCATGAATATAACATACAATCCAGAATTTACACCCTCTTACACCGGAAAGTTTTTGTCGTGGTTCCCACACCGCTTCCACTGGATATCTCGGCAGAATGAAAATTGGACAACTCACAGGGAATATCCGGTAAACGATTCTAAACTGTGGGAACTTCACCAACAGGAAGATGTCATCGTTGGCTTGAGGTTTGCAAAGCAGACTTCCTATGCCATGATAGATATAGATACAAAATCGACTTATCACCCTGATTCTTCCTCTAGCGATCAACTAGAAGGAATTTATGCCTCCCTAGAATCTATTGGATTGGTATCTCATTTCCTGTGCCAATCATCTAATTCAGGGGGGCTTCATCTTTATATCCCATTCCCATACCCTATGCCGACGTTCAAAGTAGCGGCAACAATTAGAACTCAATTAGAGAAAGACGGGTTTCATATTAAAGGTGGGCAATTAGAAATATTCCCGAACACGAAAGCCTACGTCAAACCAGGGGCGGGAAAAATCAGCGATTACAACGGTCATCGTTTGCCACTGCAATCGGGCGGCTATTTACTAGAAGATGATCTGAACAAGGTTTCGGATCGAATTGAAGATTGGTGCGATTGGATGGATTGGGCTGCCGAACGTCAAGACATGGAAACGTTCGTGGAAGCCCTGGAAAATACCAAGTGGAAAGGAACTTACCAAAGAGAGGATCAACAGTCTCGGAAGGCTCAGGAATGGCAGGAGGATTTAGAATCTAGGATTAAGATGGGTTGGACTTACTTTGGTCAAACTAATGAAATCCTGCAATCCCTTCAAGTTTATGGGAAAGTGTTTCAGAAGTTGTCAGGAGAGAAGTTAATTGGTTGGATGGTTGAAACTGCAAAGTCGATGCCTGGATTTACGGAATGGTGTCGCCATCAACAAAATATTTTTAATCGCTGTCGGGATTGGGTTCAATGTTGTGAGTCACGGGATTACTACGTTCCTTACCGTGCCTATCCAGAACGCTCTACAAGCCACTCTGAATCGTTTGAGACTGTGAAGGTAAATAAGAATGATATCAAGGCTTCTGATGCTAAGAATCGGGTTGTGGAAGCTATAAATGCTTTGAGTCAGAAGGTGTTTAAAACGACTAGAGAGTTGTTCTTGTGGATTCAGGATAAAACTGAGGAATTGTTTGGTGTGAAGGTTTCTAATAAAACTTTGTATAATCACCGTGACTTGTGGAGTGGGTTGGTAAATAGAGTTAAAAGAGTAGATGAGGTTGTGGAGATTGTAGAAGAATGTGTAACGTCTGAAAGTGTAGATGATGTAAAGGTTTCCAGTGTTACACACCATAGCCTCTATGAAGGTTTGTGTGGGGATGGGTCTACAATCAAGGAAAGCATAGTTCTACCTAAACCCGATCTATCTACAACAACTACAACAATTAATTCAAACCACACAAACTTAGATCAACCTTCTCAATCAAATCAATTAAACCAATCAAACCCAAATCAACTAATTCAAACACAACTCAAGCGTTCTCAATTTCTAAAAACCTCTAGCAATCAAACTCTCAACCAAACCTCAGACAATCATGACAACAGCAATTCAGAAAGGATTTGGAATCAAGATCAAACCAATCAATCAGCAATCCTTCTACTGTGAGTGTCTATGGCATGACACTCAAACAGACGAAGAACAATTCATCGAGCAATGGCATATTCAAATCGACACCAACAAATTCAACAACTCTCACAACCGTAAACTCTTAGCAATGGCTTTAGTCTATTCATTCTTAGGTACTCCAGAAGCCACAGAACGCAAGATCAATCGCGTATTCATCTGGAACAACAAGACAGGTTGTGGAGAGCCTTTAGTCGTCATTTCTGACAATCAAACGGAAGGTTCTGAATTTTTAACAAGCGACGTTGATCCAATTAAAGCCTACGAACGATTATCGGCAATTTGTTCTTTGACTATAAAAACAATCGCCTCACCGAACGATGAAGCGATTGAGAATAGAAACGCTAATTGTCAAATTATCGAAACCGCTTGATTTTCTAAATAGTTCAAATAATCGGCAACGTTTATTTTTCGTTCCTGATCTCCAAATTCGTTGATCAGGGGCATACCGTTTTTAAGTTGTTCGACCTTCTCAAGCAACTGCATCAACTCTTGGATCAATTCCCGCTTCGGCAATCCTTTTCTGGTGTGTGGGATGCAACTGAGTTTGAATTGTTTTTCTATACTTAATCCTGGCGGTTGTTGTTGGAACAGTCCTTTTGTTGTATGGATGTGGTGAAAATAAAATTCCGTGATTTGCTGTATCCAATCAATCAACTCGCCCTCCTCTAATTTCTCAAATTCTTGTCTTTGCATTAATTGTCTTTCTTTCTGTTCTGGAGTTAATTCAACTAATTTGGATATGTAGATATCGGTGATATTCATTCGTTTTTCCCTGAAAATTCCTTAACATGGTAGCTCAAAAAAAATAGAGTGCCAAGTGGTATTGATTATTTATACAGATTGGGGTATAATGGGGTTATAAACAATTAAGGAGTAAAGTTATGTCACGTTATATACAAGCCTCAGAACCCGCCTCTGTAGCATCTTTAAAACAACTTATTCAGTTTATTGAAGAGAACTCGGCAGGCGATGAAGACCAGTTTTCCAAAACTTGCAAGGAGCAGCCTTTTATGGATAGCTACCTTGCACAAGAATGCGTGGAAGCTATTAAGACAATCCCATCCGAAGATTTATCAAACTATGTTTTCATGGCGAGGCAAGACTTAATGTGTCAATCAAGCTTTGTTTGGGATCTCCGTAAAGGAGAAATCCCCGAAACTGGAAGTCGTTCAACGGTCGGGCATCACCGAGTAGATCTCGCGCCCGGACTTGATTACTTCAAGCAATTCACTCGACAAGGAGATTTAGAAAAAATAGCGGGTTGCCGCTTTTTCTATTCTGAATCGCGTTGTGAGGAAACGCGAAAAGAGTTGAGCCGATTGCTCGGCTCCGAATGGCATGAATACAAAGTCGTTCGCAAGCCCTACCAGGGCGGCGTTCGTGCTTTGATCGTTGTATTTTGCTCAAGAGTAGCAAGTGAAGTCGATATCGGCTTCACAATTGTTGGTCAGGGCAAAATCGTAGAATGCCCTCCAATCCTGCGGGAGATGGCGAAAGGAAATAAGTTCTTTAATGTGCTAGACGCACAACACAAGAACGCAATACGAAAAGGTTGGGATGGAAGAGGAGAAGTTTGGCAATTTTAACCTCGTTTCGATGAACCTATATTCAATTAAAACCCTCGGAATTTTTTCCGGGGGTTTTCTTTTGATTTATATTGTGTTCTGTGGTATTTCGGGGTAAAATATATTGGTAAACAAAAAGGAATTTATCAAGATGAAAACCATTATTTATCTATCGGAAGATTCAGATCAACTAACATCTCTGCAACTGTACGCATACTTTCCTGAAGCAACATTACATCCCAGGAAAGCCGTAAAATTAATTCCTGAATTAATTGGGAAATCCTTTTGTACTCACAGTGAAG
>JBIPLY010000637.1:0-4676 GCA_044369385.1 Acetobacteraceae bacterium
ATCAAGACCCGACTATAAGGAATCATAATTTCTCCATCCGTGCCACCGTTACTTTTTTTTATCTTTTCTTATATTGACATTATAAGACTCTTCGTTTACCATAGCAATAGTCAAGGAATTTGGCAAGACCATCTGACCAAATCCCTAGCTCCCTAGAAACAACGAAGCTACCCCCTGATGGACTGCGAGAACAAAAGGGGTTTCCAGAACCGGATTTAGCTTTGTTGAAATTTTAAGGTTAAAACCAACAATTTATTGAAACGGGAGAAATTGCCTATAGAAACGAAAACGGTCTGATTGTAGGTACCACCAATTTACTTGTCTAAAAGCCGGGGCGAAGTTTCAAGTCTTCCCCTTGGTTTTCTTAAAAAAATTGACTTCAGCCTAACTACAAAAAGCAAAAAGTCAAGAGTCTTAAACCCATCAAGGGTAAAAAACCCTCGTAACCTATGAATTTTCAAATATTAGTCGGTGTCGGATTAATTGTTGTGCTTTCTTCTACCTGTTTGCTTGAGTTTGTAAATCGTGGAAGTGTGAAAGTCCCCACTCAGGTACTAGCAGAAGAAACAGGTACAAATACCTCTACCGAAGACGTTAATCGTGGTAGTGGACGCAGAGATTAAAGACTAACTAACAAGGAAAAGAAACACTCATGATTGAGATACCTATTCAAATTGACGATATGCCCATATCCCCTGAAGCGTTTCGGGTATATGTTGCGATTGCTCGCAGTGTGGCTGAATATCAAGAATTTCCATCAATTGATCGCATTGCCGCCCGGTGTTTTAACAAAAAGTATGCAGCAGGAAAAACCCATGCAAGATTGGCTTTGCGAGAGCTTATTCGACTGGGATTAATTCAATCCGATGAAAGTGGAAGCTACAGAGTGTCACGCCCTGGTGAGTGGGAAATGGAAGGTGCCGCGTGACACAGATAAAAGACACTATTTCTGACAGAAGAAAATCCCCTGCTGTTTGGTTGTCGGTTGCTGTTGATGATATCCGAATGTCATCCGATGCTTTTCGGATCTACTTCCACATCGTTCGGCGGGTTGGAAAAAATGAAAAAGCATGGCCGTCTTATCGTTCAATGGGGACTCACTGCTTCCCTGAATTAAAAGAAGATAGCGCACGGATAAAGGCAATTAAGGCGGTCAAAGAATTGATCACACTCAACTTAATCGAAGTCGAGAAAAACCAGACAGCGACGGGATTTCATTCCAATAATTACTACCTAACAGATGACTCGGAATGGAAGATACCTAGTAGCCCCACGCTACCACCTAGTAGCCCCACGCTACCACCCCCTAGTAGCCCCACGCTACCACCTAGTAGCCCCACGCTACCTATAAGTGATCTTCAATATAAGGATTTCAAAGTTATTAAGGATTCTCAAGAAAAGATCCCCCCTACCCCCCAAGGGGAATCGGAGTGGGGGGGGATTCCAAACGAAACCGTTTTAGTTTCAAACGAAGACCACGGACAAGAGGGTACAGAGGACTTGACTCCTCACCAAAGCCCAACACAAATCACCGCTACTGAACAAAATCTTAATCCGGGGGTCAGACTTCCCGCCGCCGTCGAGCCTGATTCTCGATTTCTGCCAACAGACACAACCGCAGAAAATATGGCGACCTGGAAACAAATTGCGGCGACCGGAGCCATGAGAGGCGAACGTTCCCCCGACCCTGAATTTTTGGAATATTACCGGGTGCTGTTAAGCAAATGCACCCATTACAGAGGGAAGGATTGCAACTCTAACCACGCCAAATCTTCCCTAGCTCAGAAGTGGAAATCCGAACCGCTAAAAATTCTGGCCGATGCCGAAAGTTGGCTCAAAGCAAAAGCTAAAACCACAGCCTCAACACAAGTCAGAAGCACTAAAGACTTATCCCTAGAAGAAAAAATAGCGGTTCTCCAACGGGTTCAGGATCGCAAAAACTCACAAGCCAAAGGAGCCTAACCATGCTTGATATGCAGACTTTCATGATCGGAGTGTCCAACCTAGAAGCGAACTTCCCAGACGCGATTTTTACCGAATTGAAGTACGAAGTCTGGTTTGAGGAACTTTCTAGCCAACTTTCCTCAGACGAATTTGAAACAGCAATCCGAAAAGCGATTTTTAAATTTCGAGCTTGCCCCACGGGAGAAGACCTTTTAGCACTCGTTAAAGAGTCCGACCGTGAATTGGTATCTAATTGTTGGTCAAGATGCCTAGAATCGCTCGCTAACCGCCTCCCGTTAAATAATTTGGATGATGCTACCCAGTACGCAATTTTCAAACTCGGTGGGATATCTCACCTTGGATCGATTGAAAGTACCCAACTGCAATACCTGAGCAACGATTTCAAGATCCACTGGCAAGCCTACCGAAAATCCCCGCGAGAATTTGAGCGCCCAGTGCAAATCATTCCCCCTGAGCAACGGGAATTCAAACCCAATGGACTCAAGCCAGAACTTTCAGAGGAACAACGGGTAAAAAATCAGGAATTTCTAAATAACCTGATCGCCACAAAAATGAGTAAAAACTTAAACGGAGCGAAACAATGGAAGCAGTAATCATGCAAAACGTCGAGGCTGAGGAAGCTGTTTTAGGAGCCATTCTCTTAGACCCCGAAGCTATGGGGAGAATTGCAGAAACATTAGAACCTAAGTCTTTTAGCTTGCGATCGCATCAAACGATTTATAAGGCAGCTTTAGCTTTATATTCCGAGGGAGTAACACCGGATTTGATGACCGTCACAACTTGGTTATCCGATCAGAAATTACTTGAAAAAGCCGGGGGGCAATTAGGGTTAACCCGACTATTAGAGCGCACCGTTTCTGCCACAAACATCGATCAATACGGTCTATTAATCTCGGATAAACAAACCCGAAGAAACCTAATTGAATCTGCTTACGAAATTATCAAACTAGCAGAAGATACCAGTCAACCTTTAGAGACTGTAATTCAAAAATCAGAAGAACAAATTGCCAATATTTCCCAGGGGAAAAGTCAGCAAGATTTAGTTTCAATTGGTGAAACCCTGATTGATACCTTTCAGGAAATTGAAGATCGGAGTGAAAGCAAAATTCCCCCCGGTGTTCCCTGCGGTTTCTATGATTTAGATGCAATGACAGGAGGTTTTCAACGTTCAGATTTAATTATTGTGGCTGGTAGGCCGTCAATGGGAAAAACAGCCTTAGCAGTCCAGTTTGGTTTTAAGATTGCTAAAAAAGGATTACCCGTTGCGGTGTTCAGTTTAGAAATGTCCAAAGGTCAGTTAGTCCAACGACTTTTAGCAGGGGAAGCAAAAATCGAAAGCACGCGGCTGCGGTCGGGAAATATTCAGCAAGATGAGTGGGAGCCGTTAACAGAGGCGATTAGTAAGTTAGCAGAATTGCCGATTTTTATTGACGATACCTCGAACCCTACTGTCAATGAAATTAAGAAAAAAGCTCAAAAACTGCAAGCCGAAAACGATGGAAAACTAGGTTTAATCCTAATAGATTATCTGCAATTAATGGATGGTGGTAGCGAGAATCGGGTGCAGGAATTGTCAAGAATTACACGGGGATTAAAGGGAATGGCAAAGGACTTAAACGTCCCTGTTATTGTCTTATCTCAGTTAAATCGAAGTGTTGAGCAACGCACTAATAAACGCCCAATGATGTCCGACTTGAGAGAATCGGGATCAACGGAACAGGACGCGGATTTAATAATGATGATTTACCGAGATGATTACTACAATCCCAACAGTTCAGAAGCCGGGGTAGCTGAAATCATTTTAACCAAACATCGCAACGGCCCCACCGGAACGGTTAAGTTATTATTTGATTCCCAGTTTACTCAGTTTAAAAATATGGCGAGGTCAAGATAGAAACCCACTAATTATCAAGGAGTTTGAGAATGCTAGAAAATTACAAGAACACATGGACAGAAGCTGAGATAGAACAACTTCTACTTTTAAAAGACAGCAAAAAAACTCATGCGCAGATTGCTGAAATTTTAGGGAGAACAAAAGCATCTATTGATATCAAATATTCAAAGGTTAGAAACAACCTAAAGGAATCAAGTTGGATATGGACACACGAGGAAACTGAAACCTTGATAGCACTAGCAGAAACTTTACCGTTCACCCAATTAGTTATTCGATATAATCAACTAGCCGTTAAAAAAGGCTATCAAGAGCGAACAATATTATCCGTTCAAAATAAGTTATTAAATCTCGGACAAAGCCTAAGACCTAACAGTGGTTGGTATGGAGCCACGGCAGTTTTTATAGGACTAGGATTTTCAAGAGAAAGGATTCGTGGATGGATAAATAACGGGCTAAAACATCACTCTGAAGGCACAAGACAGTTTTACATTCGGAATGATCATTTGGTGGAATATATCCTCTCGCATCCTGATTGTTTAAACGGAATCTCAGACGATGGGGTTCGTTGGTTTATTGCTTTATTAAATGAAGACAGGGAGATGAAAAAACGTGATGGTAGACCTGAAAACGCCCGTTCATTAACCGCTTAATCTTGACCGCGCCCTTGATTGATTAATTCCATTAAACCCAACAAAGGAGATTGACATGACCGTAACAACCAAGATATTTGAAAGAGTTTTAAAAGTTGGTGAGTGGGTAGAGATTGACCCACATAAACACCGCCCATCTTATCTAATAAGAGGTACAGCATGGCGAG
>JBIPLY010000053.1:0-14364 GCA_044369385.1 Acetobacteraceae bacterium
AGGAACTTCACCAGCTTCTGGCTGTATTCCAGCGCCTGTCGCATCGCGGCGGAGCGGATCTGGATCTTGCCGCTCGCGTCGACCAGCTCGGCGCCGAAGGAGGCGAAGATCGAGCCCCAGGTGTCGACGTTGTCCGCCGTGGTGCCGCAGCCCAGGCCGAACTGCTTGCCGCCCTTGGTGACGCCCTCGGCCACCTTCAGCAGCATGTCCATGTTCCAGGCCGCGCCGTCGATCGTGCCGCCCGGGCCGGGATACATCTTGGTCACGTCGATGCCGGCGAACTCCTTGAACATGGAGATGCGCGCCACCGGGCCCTTGTTCTGCGTGCCCCAGCTCGACGGGACGGCGACCCACTTGCCCTTGTCCTTGCCGAGATAGGTGGCGACCGCATTGGCCTTGCCGTTGGCGGCCTCGAGGCGGTTGACGACGTCATCGACCACTTCGAGCTTGTCGGCGTGGTCCTTCACGTTCCAGTTGGCGATCGTGATGATGTCGTGTCCGCGGCCGGCCTGCGCCTGGGCATTGATCGTCAGCAGGGTCTGGTTGCCCTGCGAGGTGATGAAGTCGGCCTTCACCGTGGTCTTCGTCTTGGCCTCGAACGCGGCGACCTGCTTGCGGATCTCCACGTTGCCGGCCGGAACCCAATGGTCCCAGAAGAAGATCGACACGTTGCCGGCGGCACCGGCGGTGCGGATGTGCACCCAGGGCAGGGCCGAGGCGACGGCGCCGTATTTCAGCACCTTGCGGCGCGTGGCAGCGCTTTTGGACAGAATATTCCTGGTCATCAGGATTCTCAGCCTCCCGGTCATGCGCCGGCTTGAACCGGCTGCTGGTTACAAAATCAACATGATCGCCGCATTGCCGGGCAACCCTGCTGTCGCAATTCTAGGCATATCGCCTCAGGCGAGGCAACGCATTGCTGCGCCATGCGCCAGAAATGCGTCAGTTATCCGGCCGACAGCCGCGCCGCGCGCGCCACCACCCGGTCCACGAACGCCCCCGCGCTGCCCAGATACCGGGCGGGATCGACCAGCTCGGCGATCGCCGCCGCATCCAGCCGCGCCGCCACCGACGATTCGCGCGCCAGCGCGGCGGCCAGCGGGATCCGCTCCGCCAGCGCCAGGTCGCAGGCGTGCTTGACCGCATGATGCGCCGCCTCCCGCCCCAGCACCGGCGCCAGGCCCATCATCACCGCCTCGGCCACGATCAGCCCGCCGGTCAGGTCCAGGTTGGCCCGCATCCTTGCGGCATCCACCACCATGCCCTCGGCGATCGCGCGGGCATGGCACAGCGCGCCATGCGCCAGCACGAAGGCCTGCCCGATCGCCAGCGGCTCGGCCTGCCAGGGGCCGGTGGCGCGCTCATGGTCCTGCGCCATGGCACCCTGCATCAGCGGCACCAGCGCCTGCACCGCCCGCGCGCTGGCCAGGATGTATTCGCTGGCGATCGGGTTGCGCTTCTGCGGCATCGTCGAGCTTTGGCCGCGGCCATGGACATAGGGTTCGGTGAGCTCGGCAACCTCGTTCTGCGCTAGCAGGATGACGTCGGTGGCGATCTTGGACAGGCTGCCGCAGAGCAGGCCGAGAAAGCCCACCGCCTCCGCCAGCCCGTCGCGCCCGACATGCCAGGGGGCGTCCGGCACGCCGAGGCCAAGCTCGGCGCCGAGCCCCTCCATCACCGCCAGGCCCTGGTCGCCGAGCGAGGCCAGGGTGCCGGCGGCGCCGCCGAACTGCACCAGGCAGGCCCGCGGCGCGAGCTGCTCCAGGCGCTCGACATGGGCGACCAGGGGCGCGAGCCAGGTGGCCAGCTTGAGGCCGAAGGTGACGGGCAGGGCATGTTGCAGGTGGGTGCGCCCGGCCATCAGCGTGCCGCGGTGCGCCTCGGCCTGGGCGGCCAGGGCGCGCGCCACGGCGAGAAGGTCGGCGCGCAACAGCGCCAGGCCGTCGCGCACCTGCAGGCTGGTGGCGCAATCCATGATGTCCTGGGTGGTCGCCCCCCAGTGGGTCCAGCCGGCATGCTCGCCACAGGCCGCCGAGAGGCCGGCGACCAGGCCGACCACGGGATAGCCGACATTGGCGACGCTGGCCCGCATCGCTGCCAGGTCGAGGTTTTCCACCCGCGCGGCGGCGGTGATGGCAGCGGCGGCCTCGGCCGGGATGATGCCGAGCCGGGCCTGGACGCGGGCGAGCGCGGCCTCGACATCGAGCATGCGCTGGCAGAACGCCATGTCGTCGAAAACAGCGCGCATGGCGTCCGAGCCATAGAGCGCCCCGAAGATCGGGCTGTCGGCGAGGTTGACGGGCATGGCGGATCCTCCGGGTTTGCAGCGGAGGTGCCGCAGGCCCGGGCGGGGCGCAAGGGTGTGTTGGCCTCGGCGCGGTGCGAAGGGGGGAGGCAGTAAGGGTTCAGAGCGATCGCATAGGGTCGGAATGCCGGTCTGGCGGCGACAAAAGCAAGGATTCACATGGAGACGGAGAGGCGGGGAGAAGCAAGGAAGCCTCTGCCCTGTTCTTCTCTCTGTCTCGCCGTCTCCATGTGCATCCTGACTTGCTTTCTCACAAAGCCAGCACGGCGAACGCGCACTCAGACCGCGCGCAGGGCGCGGGCCTTTTCGGCGACAATTTCGGGGGTGTCGCCGGGCTTGTAGATCGCCGAGCCGATGCCGAAGCCGGCCGCTCCCGCGGCGCGCCAGGTCGGGATGTTGCCGGCATCGATGCCGCCGACCGGCAGCACCGCGGTGCCCGCCGGCAGCACGGCGCGCATCGCCCGCAGCACGGCGGGGCTGGCGGCTTCGGCGGGGAACAGCTTGAGGCCGTCCGCGCCGGCCGCCAGCATGGCGAAGGCTTCCGTGGGGGTGAAGACGCCGGGAATGGCGATCATGCCGCGGGCCTTGGCGGCGCGCACCACGGGCTCGCTGGCGTGCGGCAGGACGATCAGGCGGCCGCCGGCCTCGGCGATCGCGGCCACCTCGGCGGCGGACATCACCGTGCCGGCGCCGATCAGCAGGCGGTGGCCGTAGCGGGCGGCGAGGCGGCGGATGCTCTCGATCGGGTTCGGCGAGTTCAGCGGCACCTCGATGATGGCGAAGCCGGCGTCGTCCAGCACCGCGCCGATCGCCTCGACGGCATCGGGGGTCACGCCGCGCAGGATGGCGACCAGGTCGCAGCGGCGCAGATATTCCGTCAGTTCCATGGCGCCTGGCTCCCGATCAGTGCCAGCCCGGCGGCGGCGGCATCCAGTTCCAGCACCGCGGGCGTGCCGCCGCAGGCCGCGATTGCGGTGGCGTAGAGCCCGACCAGCGCGGCATCGCCGACGAGACGCACGGTGCTGGGCGCCGGCATGGCGGCGCGCACCTCGTGGCCGATCAGCAGGCCGGAGAGGAAGCCGGCGCTGGCCGCCTCGGACAGTTCGCCGAACAGGCCGAGGGTGCGTACGCCGAACAGGTGGTGCAGCAGATGCCCGGGATCGCCGGCACGGGCCACGCCGCGGCGGAAGCCCTCAGGGTCGATGCCGTCGCCGGTCATCATGCGGCCCAGGATGGTGGCGCCGCGCAGGGCGGCAAAGGCCTCGCCGGTGAAGTAGGTGGCGAAGCCCTCGATTCGCCCACCGGCGATCCGCGCCCATTTGGTGTGGCTGCCGGGCATGCAGACCAGCCCGTCATGCCCGGCGGCCATCAGCCCCAGCAGCTTGGTCTCCTCGCCGCGCATGACTTCCGGCACCCCGGCGGCGCTTTGCGTCGCCCCGGCGGCGTCCTGCGCCGACAGCCCGGGCACCAGCAGCACCTGTGCGCCGGCGAACTCCACGCCCACCAGCCCGGCCGCGACGGCCGCAGGGCCGGTGGGGCAGGGCAGATAGGGCGCCTCGACCCAGCCCTGCCGGCTGCCCACCATGCCGCAGAGCAGCACATGCCGCTCGCCGGCTGCGAGCCAGGCCCCGACGCTGTCGCGCAGCACGGCCGCGAAATCGCCGCCGACAACACGGGTGATGCCTTGGCCCGAGGCCATCCGGTCCAGCACCCGCCCGCCGGCATCCAGCCGCCAGGCGCGCAAATTGCTGGTGCCCCAATCGACGCCGATCATCATCCGCTCCGCTTCAGTCGCGGCGCCAGCCGAGATCAGATCGGCAGGTTCGTCAACAGCGTGATCAGCTTGCCGCCCAGCCCATAGAAGCTGGCCACGATCGCGCCGGACAGGGTGCCGACAATGACGGCGTATTCGACGGCCACGGTGCCGCGCCGGCCGCAATCGGGGAGATGGCTGAAACAGGTTCGCACTGGAAAAACTCGCCGGTTGAAACACATGCCGGGCGGATCGCCAGCCCGGCATGCATCGTTCTGTCACAGCGGCGTTTCAGCTTCCTTACAACCCTTTCGGCGCCTGCAATTTTTCGCAGAACACGAAGTCATGCACCGCGCCCTCGAACACCCGGGAATACCCGCGCGTCACATGCCACCCGGCCCGCGCATAGAACCGCCGCGCCGCCAGGTTGGCGCGGAAACACTCCAGGCTGACCACCCCGCCCGCCTCGGCCGCCGCCAGCAGCGCCCGCCCGGCGCCGCTCCCCTGCGCCGCGGGATCGATGAACAGCATGTCCAGATGCCCCGCCGTCACCAGAGAGAACCCGACCACAAGCCCGTCGGCCTCGGCCACGCACAGCCGCCCGAGCGCCGCCGAAAACCGCGGCACGAAGCTGGCCGCATCGCGCCGCGCCAGGGCCTCGGCCGGCAGGATCGCGGCGAAGGCGGCGCGGTAGCTGGCGCTGGCCACCGCCGCCGCCGCCGCCACGTCCCCCGCCGTGGCCCGCCTGACGATCACGGATCCCCCCGCAGCCGCGGGTCCAGCGTGTCGCGCAACGCGTCTCCCAACAGGTTCAGCCCGAAGGCCAGCGCCAGGATCGCCACCCCGGAGAACACCGCCGGCCAGGGTGCGAGCAGCAGGAAGTTGCGCCCCTCGGACAGCATCAGCCCCAGCGACGGCGTCGGCGGCTGCGTGCCCAGCCCCAGGAACGACAACGACGCCTCCACCAGGATCGCCGCCGACAGCAGCAGCGAGGTCTGCACCAGCACCACGCTGGCCAGGTTCGGCAGCACGTGGAAGAAGATGATCCGCATGTCGGTGGCCCCGGCCGCCCGCGCCCCGGTGACATAGTCGCTCTCGCAGATCACCAGCGCCGGCCCGCGCAGCAGCCGCGCGAAGATCGGCGTGTAGACCACCGCAATCGCCACCGCCGCCGTCTCCTGCCGCGGTCCCAGCACGGCGACCACGCCGATGGCCAGCAGCATCACCGGAAAGGCGAACAGCACGTCCATCGCGCGCATCACCAGCCGGTCCGTCCAGCCGCGCCAATACGCCGCCACCAGCCCCAGCGTGCCGCCCGCCAGCAGCGCCGCCCCCACGGCCAGGGCGGAGACGAACAGCGAGGTCCGGCTGCCATGGATGATGCGGCTCAGCACGTCGCGGCCGAACTGGTCGGTGCCGAGCCAATGCGCCGCCGATGGCCCCTGCATCCGCGCGATGATGTCCTGCGCCACGGGGTCGTAGGGCGAAACGAACCCGGCAAAGCCCGCCACCAGCACCTGCGCCACCACCAGCACGACCGAGAACGCCAGCAGCCGGCTCACGCCCGCACCCGCGGGTCGATGGCCAGGTACAGCAGGTCGACGCAGAAATTCACCACCACGAAGCCCAGCGTCACCATCAGGATGGTGGCCTGCAGCAGCGGATAGTTGCGCTCCGCGATCGCCCCCAGGATCAGCCGCCCCAGCCCGGGAATGGCGAACACCTGCTCCACCACGATCGCGCCGCCCAGCAGGTAGCCGGTCATGATCCCCACGCTGGTCACGAACGGGATCAGCGCGTTGCGCAGCGCATGGCGATAGACCACGCCGCGCTCCGGCACCCCCTTGGCGCGTGCGGTCCGGATGTAGTCCTGCCCCAATGCGTCCAGCATCGCCGAGCGCACCAGCCGCGACAGGTTGGCCAGGATCGGCAGCCCCAGCGCGAAGGCCGGCAGGGCGAGCCGCGCCAGGCAGCCCAGCGGGTCCTCAGAGAACGGCACGTAGCCCAGCAGTTGCAGCGACGGCGCCAGCGTCGCCAGCGCCAGGATCATCACGATGCCCAGCCAGAACGACGGAATCGTCAGCCCCGCCACGCTGGCCACCCGCATCGCGGCATCCGCCCCGCGCCCGCGCAGCCGCGCCATCACGCACCCTGCCGGCACCGCCAGCCCCGCGCCGAGCACCAGCGACAGCAGCGTCAGTTGCAGCGTCGGCCAGACATGGGCGCCGATCTCGGCGGCAACCGGCTTGCCGGTCCACAGCGAGGTGCCAAGGTCGCCCTGCAACACCCTGGATATCCAGCCGAAGTATTGCACATGAATAGGCTGGTCGAGCCCGATCTGCGCCCGCAAGGCGGCGATCTTGTCCGGCGTCACCTCGGTGTTCGCGCCCAGCATGATCGCCACGGCATCGCCGGGGATCAACCGGATCATGGCGAACACGATCACCGAGACGCAGACCAGCACCACGCCGAGATCGACCAGCCGCGCCAGCAGCAGGCGCCTCAGCATCGTGCGGCCGGGAGCGGGGAAGGCAAGGAAAGCAAGGAAGGCAAGGATTCACATGGAGACGGAAAGGCGAAGAGACAGGGCGCTGGCTTCTTCTCTTCGCCTCTCCGTCTCCATGTGAATGCTACTTGCTTTCTCACCGCGCGACGGCGGTATCGGCCAGGGTGGACAGCGAGCGGTTGGCGATGATCTCGAAGCCGGTCACGTTGGCCCGGGTGGCGGTGAAGAGCTGGCCATAGGCGATGTGCATGATCGGCCCGTCGCAGGCCAGGATCGCCTGGGCCTTGGCATAGGCGGTCTTGCGCGCCGCGGCGTCCTGCATGGTGCGCGCGCTGTCCAGCAGCCCGTCGATCTCCGGGTTGGCATACTTGAAGACGTTGGTGGAGCCGCCGCTGCGGAAGGTGCGGAAGAAATAGTCGTCCGGGTCCGGGCTGCCGGCGTTGGTGCTGGCGAACATGTCGAAATTGCTGTTGCGCCAGTCCTGGATGAACTGGCCCAGCTCCTGGTTCTTCAGCTCCACCTTGAAGCCGGCCTTGTTGAGCTGCGCCTGCACCACCTGCGCCACGTCGCGGATGTCCTGGCGCGGCAGGACGTTGATGGTGATGGCCACCGGCGCGGTATGGCCGGCCTCCTTCAGCAGCGCCTGAGCCTTTGCCGGATCGTGCTTGTAGCAGCCGAATTCCGAAACCGGCGTCGCCCAGTCCTTCAGCGCCGGCGACAGCGGGCCGCCCGGCACGCCGGCGCCGAACAGCGCCGCGGCGATGATCTGCTGGCGGTCCAGCGCGAAGTTCACCGCCTGGCGAACGCGCGCGTCGTCGAAGGGCGGGCGCGAGGTGTTCACGCCGACAAAGCTGTAGGCCAGCTCCAGCGTCTCAGCCAGCTTCACCCCGGGCTTGCCCTTGAGCTGCAAGGCCGTCGCGGCATCGATGTTCGGCAGCATGGCGTATTGCCCGCTGGACAGCCCGACCTGGCGGGTGGCGCTCTCCGGCACGATGTTGAACTTGATCCCGTCCAGCTTCGGCGCGCCGGCGCGCCAGTATCCGGCGTGCTTCTCCAGGGCGACGAAGCCGTTGGCCTGCCATTCCTTGAACTTGAACGGCCCGGTGCCGATCGGCGCGCGTTGCAGCGCCTCCTTCTCCGTCTCCATGCTGCGCGGCACGATGGCGATGGTGGCGATCGAGACCAGCAGCGGCGCGGCCGGCTCCTTCAGATGCAGGACAACGGTGCCGGCATCCGGCGCCTCGGCGCGGTCGAGCGCGGCGAGGCGGCTGGCCAGCGGCGAGGCGATCTCCTTGCTCAGCACCCGGTTGATGGTGGCCACCACATCCGCGCCCTCCACCTTGCTGCCGTCATGGAAGCTCATGCCGGCGCGCAGCTTGAAGGTATAGGTCTTGCCGTCCGCCGCGACGGTCCAGCTTTCGGCGACGCCGGGCTTCACCCGCAAATCCTTGTCGATCGCCGTCAGGCCCTCGTAGATCGTGCCGTTGATCATCTGGAAGGTCGAGAAGGCGGTCGCCCGATGCGGGTCGAGCCCGACCGGGGAGGCATCGACGGCAACCTCCAGCACCTGCCCCCAAGCGACTGGGGCGCCGGCCGCACCCGAGGCCAGCACGCCGGCCAGAAGCATCGCGCGGAAGGAAAGACGAGCCATGGCAGCCTCCTGATGATCCCGGCGCGCCGGGTTCCTGTTCCGGCGGAAGCTATGGCGCTATACCGGGCAAGGCAAGGATTCGGACAGATCGATGACGCTGACGACGGCAATCGGGGTGATGAGCGGCACGTCGATGGATGCGATCGACGTTGCCCTCATTCGCACCGACGGGCGCGACATCGTTGAAGCGGGGCCTGGCCGGGCCTATCCTTACGCGCCCGGGCTGCGCGCCCGGCTGCTCGATGTGATCGCCGATGCCGCGCGCGCCGAGCACGATCCGCTGGCGGAGCTGGAAGCCGCGGTCAGCGATGCCCATGCCGGGGCGGTGCTGCTGTTCCTCGACGAGTGCGACATCGCCGCCGATACCATTGATGTCGTTGGCATCCACGGCCAGACAGTGTTCCACAGGCCGGAGGCCGGGTTCACCCGCCAGCTTGGCTGCGGGCGGCGGATGGCGGCGATGCTGGGCATCGATGTGGTCAATCGTTTTCGCCACGCCGACCTGGCCGCCGGGGGCGAGGGGGCACCGCTGGCGCCGCTGTATCACAAGGCGCTGGCCGCCGGGTTCGAACAGCCGCTGATGGTGCTCAATCTCGGCGGCGTGGCCAATGTCACCTATCTCGACGGCGAGACGGTGGTGGCCTTCGACACCGGGCCGGCCTCCGCCCTGCTCGACGATTTCCTGCTGAAGCGGCGGGGCGAGGCGTTCGACCGGGATGGCGCGCTGGCTTTGTCGGGGGTGCCGGATTTCGCCTTGCTGGAGCAGTTGCTGTCGCATCCGTATTTCGCCCGGCCGGCGCCGAAATCGCTCGATCGCAACGCGTTCCATGCCTGGGCGGCGGCGATCGAGCGGATCAACGACGATGCCGCCGGGGCGGCGACGCTGGCGGCCTTCACCGTCGCCACGGTCGCCTCCGCCGTCGGCCTGGTGCCGGCGGTGCCGGGGCGCTGGCTGGTCACCGGCGGCGGGCGGCACAATGCGGCGTTCATGGACGGGCTGCACGCGACGCTCGGCGTGCCGGTCGATCCCGTCGAGGCGGTGGGCTGGGACGGCGATTTCCTGGAGGCGCAGTGCTTTGCGTATCTGGCGGTGCGTTCGCTGGCCGGGCTGCCGCTGAGCCTGCCGGGGACCACCGGGGTTGGGCATCCGCTGACCGGGGGCGAGGTGTGGCGGGCATGAGCGTGCTGCGGGTCGAGGGGCTGACCCTGGCCACGTCGCGGGCGGCGCTGGTGGAGGATGTCTCTTTCAGCGTCGCGCCGGGGGAGATGCTGGCGCTGGTGGGCGAGTCCGGCTGCGGCAAGTCGGTCACCGCGCTGGCGATCATGCGGCTGCTGGCGCCGGCGATCCGGCAGACGGGCGGGCGGATCGAGTTCGACGGGGTCGATCTCGGCGGGCTGGACGGCGAGGCGATGCGGCGGCTGCGCGGCAGCCGGATCGGGATGATCTTCCAGGAGCCGATGACCTCGCTGAACCCGGTTTTCACCATCGGCGAGCAGATCGCCGAGGTGGGGCGCATCCATCGCGGGCTGTCGGCGCGGGCGGCGCTGGGGCGGGCGGCGGAGTTGTTGGAGTTGGTGGGCCTGCCGACGCCGTCGCGGCAGTTGGGGCGGTACCCGCACCAGATGTCCGGCGGGCAGCGGCAGCGGGTGATGATCGCCATTGCGCTGGCCTGCGAGCCGCGGCTGCTGATCGCCGACGAGCCGACGACGGCGCTGGATGTGACGGTGCAGGCCCAGATACTTGCCTTGATCGATCGGTTGCGGCGGCAGTTGGACATGGCGTGTCTGTTGATCACCCATGATCTCGGGGTGGTGGCGGAGTTCTGCGACCGGGCGGCGGTGATGTATGCCGGACGGATCGTGGAGACCGGGCCGGCGGATGCGGTGTTTGCGCGGCCGCGGCATCGCTATACCGCCGCCCTGGTGCGCACGATGCCGGCGATCAATCCGCCTGGCGCGCTGTTGCCGGCAATTCCTGGCCAGGTGCCGGCGCCGGGGCAGCGGGGTGCTGCGTGTTCGTTTGCGCCGCGCTGCGATGGGGCGGTGGGCGGGTGCGATGTGCGGCCGGGGTTGGTGGATGGGGTTGCCTGTTGGAATCCGGCGGGATGAGCATGCTGCTGGAGGTGCGCGGGCTGACGCAGCATTACCGGACGCCGGGCGGGGTGTTGCGGGCGTTGGAGGATGTGAGTTTTTCGCTGGCGGCGGGCGAGGTGCTGGGGATCGTGGGCGAGTCCGGCTGCGGCAAGTCGACGCTGGGGCGGGCGGTGATGCGGTTGGTGCAGCCGACGGCGGGCGCGGTGCTGTTCGAGGGCGAGGACGTGCTGACGCTGTCCGGGGCGGCGCTGCGGCGGCGGCGGCGGGATATGCAGATGGTGTTCCAGGACCCGTTCGGGGCGCTCAATCCGCGGCATCGGGTGTCGACGCTGATCGGGGAGCCGCTGACGATCCATGGGGTGGCCGGCGTGGCGGGGCGGGTGGCGGAGTTGCTTGATCTCGTCGGGCTGCCGGCGGATAGCGGGCGACGCTATGTGCATGAGTTCAGCGGCGGGCAGCGGCAGCGGATTGCCATTGCGCGGGCGCTTTCGCTGTCGCCGAAGCTGCTGGTGGCCGATGAGCCGGTCTCGGCGCTGGATGTGTCGATCCAGTCGCAGATCATCAACCTGATTGCCGAGCTGCGGGCCAGGATGGGGCTGGCGATGCTGTTCATCAGCCATGATCTCAGCGTGGTGCGGCATGTCTCGGACCGGATCGCGGTGATGTATCTCGGCCGGATCGTGGAGATCGGGGCGGCGGCGGCGGTGTTCGAGCGGCCTTCGCATCCCTATACCCAGGCGTTGCTCTCCGCGGTGCCGCAGCCGCCGGGGGCGGTGCGGCGGGCGCGGATCCTGCTGGAGGGCGAGTTGCCCGATCCGACCGATCCGCCGCCGGGCTGTGCGTTTCATGGGCGGTGCCGGCATGCGATGACGGTGTGCCGCCAGGTGCGGCCGGTGCTGCGGGATGTGGGGGGGCGCGAGGTGGCGTGTCATCTGTGAGCGGGTTCGAGGCGGGGTTTGCGGCACTGCGGGCGGCGGTGGAGGCGGGCGGCATTCCGGGCGGGGTGCTGGGGCTGCTGGAGGACGGGCGGGTGGTGCTGCGGGCCTGTGGGCGGGCGGTGCTGGAGCCGGAGGCGGTGGCGATGGGGGAGGGCACGGTGTTCGACCTGGCCTCCCTGACCAAGGTGATTTTCACCACCACGGCGATCCTGCGGTTGGTGGAGGCCGGGCGGATCGGGCTCGACGATCCGTTGACGGTGGCGATTCCGGATCTGCGGCAGTACGACGTGGCGGGGGCGGCGGAGCGGCGGCTGACGTTTCGGCAGTGTCTGGCGCATATGACGCATCTGCCGGCGGTGGAGCCGCTTTATACCTATGGGCTCGATCCCAGCACGATGCGGGCGTTCATTCTGCAGCGGGAGTGGCGGCAGTGTCCGCCGGCCTATTCGGACAACAATTTCCTCCTGTTGGGCATTGCGATCGAGCGGTTGACCGGGGTGGCGCTGGGCGCGCAGCCGGTGCCGGCGGGGTTCAGTTTTCGGCCCGATCCGGCGGCCTGTGCGGCCACCGAGCGGTGTTCGTGGCGCGGGCGGGTGATGCGGGGCGAGGTGCATGACGAGAATGCGTTTGCGATGGGCGGGGCGGCGGGGCATGCCGGGCTGTTCGGGTCGGCGGGGGCGGTGCTGGGGTTTGCGCAGGGGCTGATCGAGGGGGCGGTGCTGTCGGCGGCGAGCCTGGCGGCGCTGCGGGCGGAGCAGCAGGTGTTGCAGGGGGTGCGGCGGGGGCTGGGGTGGCAGTTGGCGACGGCGGGGTGGCATGGCGGGGATGGCTGCGGGGCGGGGGTGATCGGGCATACCGGGTTCACCGGGACGGGGGTTTGGATCGACCTGGATCGCGGGCGGGCGTGGACGCTGCTGACCAATCGGGTGCATCCGACGCGGCATCGGGAGAGCGGGATCGTTGAACTGCGGCGTGCGGTGGGCGCGGCGCTTGCGGGCTGATAGGGTGGGGCGGTTGCAGGAGGAGGCGGGGATGGGGCTGACGATTTATGGGGTGCCGCGGTCGCGGGCGATCCGCAACCTGTGGATGGCGCATGAGCTGGGCGTGGAGTACCGGATGGTCGAGGTGGTGCCGGGGGCGGCGGGCAGCCGCAAGCCGGAGTTCCTGGCGATCAATCCGAACGGGCATGTGCCGTTTGTCGAGGATGACGGCGTGGTGCTGTGGGAATCCATGGCGATCAACCTGCACCTGGCGCGCAAGCATGGCGGGAGCCTGGCGCCGGCGACGTTGGCCGAGGACAGCCTGGCGGTGATGTGGACGCTGTGGGCGGCGACCGAGCTGGAGCCGCCGGCGAGCCAGGTGATGATGCATACCTTCATGCTGCCGGAGCCCGACCGGGTGCCGGGGATCCGCGACGCCGGGCTGGCGCAGGTGCAGGCGCCGCTGCTGGTGCTGGAACACGCGCTGGCGGCGGGGGGCGGGCATGTGATGGGCGGGCGGTTCACGGTGGCGGACCTGAACCTGGCGTGCTGCGTGTTCTATCTGCGGATGAATCCCGAGGTGCTGCTGGACAAGCCGGCAATCCGCGAATGGTATGCGGCGAGCATGGCGCGGCCGGCGGCGAAGGCGGCGTTTGCGCTGCGCGGGGACTGAGTTTTTCTGTCGGAATGATATGAAATCGGAATGATTGGGGTGTGCGGCTCCCAATCCGGGACTCAGCCGAATTTTGGTCTCCAGGCGCGGGTGGCGGCCAGGACATAGGGCTGCAACGGGCGGTCCGATTGCTGGATGGCGCGCAGGGAGGCCGGCCGCGGCGCGGCGCGCGGGGCCGGGCGGGGCGGGCAGCGGGGTTTGGGCAGGCGCAGCCAGCCCGGCTGCTTGATGCCGAGGGCGCGGCAGAGCGGGCGCAGCAGGCGGCCGGCCTGCGGGGCCGCCTGGACGAAGGCGCGGGTTTGCGGATCGTGCAGCAGCGCATCGAACTGACCGGCGGGCGGGGCGGCTTCGGGGATGCGGCGGTTGACCCAGCCCTGGGCGCGCGGCAGGGCCGGGGGCGGCGCCTGCACGGGCGTTTCGGCGCGGGCGGCGGCGCGGGAGCGCGGCGGGCGGGGCTTGGGCAGGGTGTTGCTGCGCCAGCGGTTGAACAGGGTTTCGAAGCGGCTGGCGAGGCGGGCGAGGCGGTCGACGAACAGGCCCCAGACCGCGGGCGGCAGCTTCGGCAGTTGGCCGGGCTGGGGTTTCGCGGTGTAGGCCGTGGTGCCGAGCCAGACCAGCGATGTTGCGCGGGACTCCCGCACCACAAACCGGCCGATGGCGGTGCGGAGTTGGGTCGCGAGCAGGGTGAGGCGGGCGGCGATCGATAACATGTCAGCGAACATAGTTAGTTTCGCTGGCCGATGCAAGAGGTGGTTGGGAAAAAATCCGGCCGGATGGAGGCATCCGGCCGGAGAACGCGTCAGCCGCGCTTGAAGGCGACGAACTTGTTGCCGTCGAGGTCGCGGAAATAACCGGCGTAGAAGGTTTCGCCGCGCAGGCCGACGGCACCTTCGTCGGCCGCACCCAGGGCGAGGGCCTTGGCATGGAAGGCTTCGACCTGTTCGCGGCTTTCCATGGCCAGGGCGACCATGGTGCCGTTGCCGACGCTGGCGGGGCTGCCGTCATGGGGCTTGGCGACGCCGACGGTGGGGGTGCCGGGGGCCATGCCCCAGGACTTGATGCGCTCGCCATTGCCGATGCGCTTGGCGCCGACGACGGCGAAGAGCTCATCGAAGAAGGCGCTCGCGCGGGCGAGGTCGTTGGTGCCGACGGTGATGAAGCCGATCATGGGGTTTCCTTTTGGGGTTCGGGCGCGGGCGAGGTGCCGTGCCGCGGGGGAGGGTTGTGCGGGGTTATGCGGGGTTGCGCAACACGCCGCTGCGCAGGACGGGGAGAAGGTAGGCCGCGGTGATCAGGGTGTTGGAGACGGCGTTCAGCCAGGAGCCGGTGGCGATGGAGATGGTGCTGTCGATGACGAACCAGATGGCGATGGCGGCGGTGAGGCGGACCCAGATGGCGGGGGGCAGGGATGGGGCGGCGGCGATGAGGACCCCGGCGGTGAGGCCCCAGCCGAGGGTGACCGCG
>JBIPLY010000340.1:0-4646 GCA_044369385.1 Acetobacteraceae bacterium
GGCGCACCAGCACCTCGCCCTCGGCCGGCTCGGCGGCCGGCACCGTCTCCATCCGGAAATTGTCGACGCTGGCGCTCTCGCCGGGGCGATTGGCAAGCAGGATGCGGCGGTTCTGCATGTTGGTGGCCATGGGGCGGGTCCTTCAGTAGGTGGCGCGGCCGCCGGAGCAGTCGAACACCGCGCCGGTGGAGAAGCTGGCTTCGTCGCTGCACAGCCAGCAGACCATGGCGGCGACCTCCTCGACAGTGCCGAAGCGGGCCATGGGGATCTTGGACAGCATGAAATCGATCTGCGATTGCGCCATCTGGTCGAAGATCGGCGTGGCGACGGCCGCGGGGGTGACGCAGTTCACCCGGATGTCGGTGCGGGCCAGCTCCTTGCCCAGGGACTTGGTCAGGCCGATCACCGCGGCCTTGCTGGCGGAATAGGCCACCGCGTTAGGGTTGCCCTCCTTGCCGGCGATGGAGGCGATGTTGACGATCCGGCCCCAGCCGCCGGCCAGCATGTGAGGCACCACGGCGCGGTTGCAGTAGAACACGCCGTTGACGTTGACATCCATGATGCGCTGCCAGTCGGCGATCGGGTATTCCCAGGTCGGCGCGTTCGGCCCGGCGATGCCGGCGCTGGCCACCAGCATGTCGAGCCGCCCCAGTGCCGCGGCAGTGTCCACGCCCGCCTGCATCACCGCGCCGGGGTCGACCAGGTCCAGGCACTCGGCGTGCACCGGGCAGCCCAGCCGGGTCGCGGCGCCATCCAGCGCAGCACGGTCACGGTCCCAGATCGCCAGGCGGGCGCCCTCGGCGGCGAGCCGGCGCGCGATGGCGAAACCGATGCCGGAGACGCCGCCGGTGACCACCGCCACGCGGCCTTCAAAGCGTGCTGCCAAGGAAACCTCCTGTGTTCAAGCAAGAATCTTCTTTTTGTGAACAAAAAGAAGCAAAAAAACTTCATCCATTGGCACCCGGCCCTCCCGGCTTGCAAACGGATAAAAGTTTTTTGGTTCTTTTTTTCAAAAAAGAACATCCTTGCTTCCCAGGATACCCGCCCCCCACGCCGCTGCCCAGCCCCCCCGCCGACTCTTGCCGCCCGGCGCACGGGGGGTATGCTCGCCCTGTCGCGACGGAGAGCTTGCCATGCCCATTCCCACCGAATCCTGGGTTGCCATCAGTGCCGCCAGCACGGCGGTGTTTTCCAAGGACGGAAGCCGCATCTTCCACCTGCGCGGTGCCGGGCTGCCGCAGGTCTGGGTGATGGACCTGGACGGCGGCAACGCGGCGCAGCTTTCGCACCACGACGAGAAGGTCGGCACGCTGCGCCGCGCGCCGACCGATGACCGGCTGATCTGGAGCATCGATGCCGGCGGCGACGAACTGCACCAGTTCTGGCTGCTGGAGCCGGGCGGGGCGCCGCGGGCACTGACCACCAATGCCGAGGTGATGCATAATTTCGGCGGCTTCTCGCCCGACGGCACGCGCATCGCCTATTCGGCCAATGACCGCGATCCCAAGTATTTCGATGCCGTCGTGATGGACCTGGCCAGCGGCGGCACGGTGCGGCTGCATCACGGGCCCTGCGTGATCTCGGTGGCCGGCTGGTCGCCCGATGGCGCGCGCATCGCCGTGATCGAGGACCATGGCGGCATCGACCAGAAGGTGATGCTGGTCACGGTCGCCACCGGCGCGGTGCACGAAATCCCCCGCGCCCGGCCGACGCGCTACCAGGCGCTGCGCTGGACCTCGGCCGGCGCGCTCTGCGCCATCACCGACGCGCCGGATGCCGATTTCCTCCAGCTCTGCCGCATCGACGAGGCGACGGGGGCTGCCACGCCGATGTTCGCGCCGCTGTTCCGCGAGGTGGAGGCCTGGTCGCTGTCGCCGGACGGCCAGCAGCTGGCCACCATCGAGAACGATCGCGGCTATGCCACGCTGCGCGTCGGCGCGCTGGGCACCAACCGGCCGGCGATCGGCGGGCTGCCGGAAGGGATCGTGGCCGAGCTGGCCTGGAAGCCGGATTCCTCGATGCTGGTGGTGACCGCGCAGGGGCCGACCAACCCGGCGAGCCTGTATGCCGTCGCCGAGGGGCGCGCGACGCGGCTGGCGCTGCCGGATGCCCTGGCGCCGGCCGGGCTGGCGCCGGAGAGCCTGGTGCCGATGCGGCTGATCGAATGGGTCAGCTTCGACGGCACCCGCGTTCCGGCCTTCTACGCCACGCCGAAGACCCCCGCGCCGCCCGGCGGCTATCCCGCGGTGATGTGG
This sequence comes from Acetobacteraceae bacterium, assembly GCA_044369385.1. Lineage (GTDB taxonomy): Bacteria > Pseudomonadota > Alphaproteobacteria > Acetobacterales > Acetobacteraceae > CAMDGX01. The sequence goes on from JBIPLY010000340.1 coordinate 2,256, forward strand.
ATCCATGGCGGGCCGTCCAGCCAGACGCGGGCCAATTTCCGCGCCGACACCCAGATGCTGCTGGACCAGGGCTTCGCCGTGCTGCTGCCGAACATGCGCGGCTCCACCGGCTATGGCCGCGCCTATATGGAGGCCGATGAGCTGCATCTGCGCGAGCACTACATCGAGGACATGGCCAGCGGCCGTGCCTGGATGGCCGCCCAGCCGGAAATCGACGGCAGCCGGATCGGCGTCATGGGCCAGTCCTATGGCGGCTGGGCGGTGAACGCGGCCATCGCGCTGCAGCCGGAATTGTGGAAGGCCGCCGTCAACTACTACGGCATTTCCGATTTCGTGACCTTCTACAACAACACCTCCGCCTATCGCCGCGACCACCGCGCCCGCGAATACGGGTTTCCCGGCACGCATGACGACCTGTTCGACCGCATCTCGCCGATCCGCCATGTCGACCGCGTGACCACGCCGACGCTGTTCCTGCACGGCGACCGCGATCCGCGCGTGCCGATGGCGGAGAGCGACGCGATGGTGGCGGCGATGGCGGAGCGGCAGAAGAAGGTCGCTTACGAGAAGTTCGAATACGCCGGGCACGGCTTCATCCGGCCCGATCACCGGCGGCGGGTTTATGCCGCCGTGGCTGCCTACTTCCATGAACATCTGTAGGGGAGGAAGCGTCTTCTTTTTTTGAAAAAAAGAAGCAAAAAAACTTTCCCCGTTGGCACCCGGCCCTCTCAGGCTGGCAAGCGGATAAAAGTTTTTTGGTTCTTTTTTTCAAAAAAGAACGCCTTTCTTCCTTGGGAGAAACCACGATGTACCTGATCCCCCGCACCCACCGCCCCCTGATCATGGGCCGAAACGGCGCGGTCGGCGCCAACCATCCGCTGGCGACGCAGGCCGGGCTGGACATCCTGCGCGCCGGCGGCAACGCCATCGACGCGGCGGTGGCGATTTCGCTGGCCTATGGCGTGGTGGAGCCGATGATGTCCGGGCTGGGCGGGGACGGGTTCTACAACGTGTTCATCGCGGCGGGTGCCAGGAAGATCACCTATAACGGCACCGGCCCGGCGCCGGCCGCGGCCACGCCCGAGCGGTTTGCCAAGGGCGTCGAGATCAAGGGGCCGCTGTCGATTTCGGTCCCCGGCAAGCTCGCCGGCATCGGCGCGATGCACGCCGCGCACGGCCGCCTGCCCTGGGCGAAGCTGGTGCAGCATGCGATCGAATATGCCCGCGACGGCTATGCCGTGACGCACCGGCACCGCGACATCACCCATGACTGCCGCGCCCTGCTGGCCGCCGATCCCGACAGCACGCTTGTGTTCATGGGCGCGGACATGGCGAACGCCCAGCTTGGCGCCGTGGTGGTGCAGCCGGCGCTGGCCCGTTCGCTGGAGATCATTGCCGCCGAGGGCGCGGAGACCTTCTATCGCGGCACGCTGGCGAAGGCGCTGGCGAAGGGCCTGGCGCAGCGCGGCGCCATGGTGACCGAGGCCGATCTGGCCGCCTGCCAGGCGGAGGCGGCCGATCCCGTCAGCATCACCTATCGCGGCTTCGAGGTGACGCAGACGCCGCCCAACTCCACCGGCTTCGTCATGCTGGAGACGCTGAAGATCGCCGAGCGCTTCGACCTGGCCAAGCTGTCCGACGCCGAACGCATCCATGTCCTGGTCGAGGCCAAGAAGCTCGCCTTCGCCGACCGCGAGCGCTACGGCGCCGATCCGCGCTTCCTGGCCGCACCGCTGGAGCGCATCCTGTCGGACGCCCATGCCGATGCGCAGGCGGCGACGATCCGCATGGACCAGGCCAGCACGGTCGACCTGAACGTGCCGATGGCCGCCGGCGACACCACCTATTTCTGCGTGGTGGACGCCGAGGGCAATTGCGTGTCCGGCATCCAGAGCCTGAACTCCGGCTACGGCTCCGGCGTGACCGCGGGCGAGACCGGCATCCTGATGAACAACCGCATGGCCTATTGGCACCTCGGCGCCGGCCACGCCAACCGGCTGATCCCGGGCAAGCGGGTGCGCCACACCATGAACGCGCCGATGGTGTTCAAGGACGGCAAGCTCTGGGCAGCACTGGGCACGCCGGGTGCCGACAACCAGGTGCAGGTGAACGCGCAGGTGCTGGTGGCGATGATCGACCTGGGCGCCGATCCGCAGACCGCGCTGGAATCGCCGCGCTGGACCTCGAGCCAGGCGGGGCAGGGGGCGAACTGGCCGCATGAGGGCGACGGCGCGCTGACCATCGAGGAGGATTTCGGCGCCGAGGTCCTGGCCGACCTGGCCGGGCGCGGGCATGCGATCAAGACGGTGCCGCATCTGGGCGGGCCGTGCGCGATGCAGGCGATCCGGGTGCTGGAGAACGGCATCCGGCAGGCGGGGTCCGATCCGCGGC
>JBIPLY010000341.1:0-4643 GCA_044369385.1 Acetobacteraceae bacterium
GACGCCGCACGCGGTCTACAGCCTGTTCGTCACCTCCGGGCAGAAGCAGCTGCTGGCCGTGGTCTCCGGCGGGGCCTTCGGCGTGCTGTGCTTCATCGGGCTGTCGATGCTGCTGCACCGCCGCCTGGCCGATCCTCGCATCCGCGCCACCTCGTCCTCCGCCGACATCGCCATCCTGGCGCTGCTGTGGGTGCAGCTGGTGCTGGGGCTGCTGACCATCCCGTTCTCGCTGGGCCATCTCGACGGCTCGGTGATGATCCTGCTGAGCCACTGGGCGCAGGGCATCGTGACCTTCCAGGCCGACGCCGCCAGCCATGTCATGGAGGTCGGCTGGGTGTTCAAGGCGCATATCTTCCTGGGCCTGACGCTGTTCGTGGTGTTCCCGTTCTCCCGCCTGGTGCACATCTGGTCGGCGCCGCTGGGCTACATCGCCCGGCCGTATCAGCTGGTCCGCCGCCGCGGCCGCAACGCGCGGACGGTGTGATCCGATGGCACAGCACCACCATCACCCCACCCCGCCCCCCGTCCTGGTCGACGGGGTGGAAATCCCGCCGGCCGAGATCGCCGCCGAGATGCAGCACCACCCCGCCGCCACCGCCGCCGAAGCCTGGCAGGCCGCCGCCCAGGCCGTGGTGCTGCGCCGCCTGCTGCTGGCCGAGGCCGAGCGGCTGGCGGTCGACACCCCGCAGGGCGACGAAACCGCCGAGGAGGCCACGCTGCGCCGCCTGCTGGAGGCCGAACTGCGCATCCCCGCGGCCGACGAGGCGACCTGCCGGCGCTGGTTCGCCGCCAACCCGGCGAAGTTCCGCACCAAGCCGACTTGGCACGCTGCCCATATTCTGTTCGCCGCCGACCCGGCCGATCCCGTGGAGCGGCTGGCGGCCCGCACCGCGGCGATGGCAGCACTGGACGAGGTGCTGGCCAACCCGATCCGCCTGGCCGACCTGGCCCGCGCCCATTCCGCCTGCCCGTCGCGCGACCAGGGCGGCGATCTCGGGCTGATCGAGCCTGGCAGCACGGTGGCGCCGTTCGAGGCGGCGTTGCGCGCCACCCCGTCCGGCACCACCCATCCCGCGGTGGTGGAGACGCGCTTCGGCTTCCATGTGCTGCGCGTGCTGCACCATGCCGAGGGGCGCGACCTGCCCTATGACGCGGTGCGCGACCGCATCGCCGCCTGGCTGCACGAGGCGTCCTGGCGGCGCGCCGCGCACCAGTACATGGCGCTGCTGACCGGGCGGGCCCGCATCGAGGGCGTGGCGATGGCCGCCTCGGCCGACACGCCGCTGGTGCAATGACCCCCCTGCGACCGGCGCCGCCGTCGGGCGCCTGAGCGCCGGATACGCACGCTTCCGCCACGATCATGTCGCGGCGGAGGTGATCCGCAACGTCGCCAGCCTCATCGCTGCCGCGGCCGCAGCAAGCAACACGTCACCAGGCGGTGTTCGCTCCCAAACATGAGTCCGCCGTTTGATAGATGTGGCTCGGGAAATTCGGACAGCCCGGTAGGTGGATTTCCTGCCTGACAGCGGCGATGTTGCCGCGGATCAGGAGCGAACATGACGAAGCGAACACGACGGACGCACAGTCCGGCTTTCAAGGCGAAGGTGGCGCTTTCAGCGATCAAGGGTGAGAAGACGCTTGCCGAACTGGCCAAGCTGTTCGACTGTTGATTTTCGCTGAGAAGTGACCCGGGATTTCCACTGAGAAGTGACCCGCCTTGAGGGGCATTTTCCCCCTGAGCCTGCTGGGGTCAAGTCACTGCCTGTTCCTCTCTCGTTTGGTGGTTTTGGCACTGGCCTTGAAGCGGAAGCTGTCGTTTCCGGTTTCCAGGATGTGGCAATGGTGCGTCAGCCGGTCGAGCAGCGCGGTGGTCATCTTGGCGTCGCCGAATATGCCGGCCCAATCGGAGAAGCTGAGATTGGTGGTGATGGCGACGCTGGTCCTTTCGTAAAGCTTGCTGAGCAGATGGAACAGCAAGGCGCCGCCTGAGGCGCTGAACGGCAGGTAGCCAAGCTCGTCGAGGATGACGAGGTCGAAGCGGACCAGGCGTTCGGCGATCTGCCCCGCCTTGCCGAGCAGCTTTTCCTGCTCGAGCGCGTTGACCAGCTCGACGGTTGAGAAGAACCGGACCTTCTTGCGCAGGTGCTCGACGGCCTGGACGCCGATGGCGGTGGCGATGTGGGTCTTGCCGGTGCCGGGCCCACCGATCAGGACGACGTTGTGGGCCCCGTCCATGAAGTCGCCGCGGTGCAACTGGCGGACCAGGGCTTCGTTGACCTCGCTGGAGGCAAAGTCGAACCCGGCCATGTCCTTGTATGCCGGGAAGCGGGCGGCCGTGATCTGATAGGCGATGGACCGCACCTCGCGCTCGGCGGTCTCGGCCTTCAGCAATTGCGAGAGGATGGGGATTGCGGCGTCGAAGGCTGGTGCGCCCTGGTCCATCAGTTCGCCGACCGCCTGGGCCATGCCGTGCATCTTCAGGCCGCGCAGCATGATGACGATGGCGGCGCTGGCGGGGTCATGACGCATGGCGCACCCCCGTGGCGGTGCGCAGAGCGTCGTAGCGATCGACATCGGCGCGCGGCTCCTGGCTCAAGGCCAGGCCCTGCGGTGTGTCGACCGGGGGGGTTGATGCCGGTTTGCCATCGATCAGGCGGTGCAGCACGTTGAGGATGTGGGTCTTGGCCGGCGCGCCATCCTCCAGCGCCAACTCGACGGCGGCCAGCACGGCCTGCTCGTCGTGCTGCAGCACCAGGGCGAGGATGTCGACCATCTCGCGGTCGCCGCCGGGCCGTTTGAGCAGGTGGGACTGCAAGTGCCGGAACGCCTCGGGCAATTCGGCGAAGGGCGCGCCGTTGCGCAGCGCGCCGGGCTTGAAATCCCCGGCCGCTCGCCCGTGCGGGCCTGCAGCGCCATGGTGTCAACACCGAGCCCGCTCGCCTCGCAGGCGGCGCTACCGGTGCTGCATGACGGCGGCAATGCCGTGGATGCCGCCATCGCGGCGATGGCGGTGCTCTGCGTGGTGGAAACGCTGAACGTCACGATCGGCGGCGATTGCTTCGCACTGGTCGCGCCCGGCGGCAGCACGCCGGTTCTGGCCTATAACGGTTCGGGCCGGGCACCAGCCGGAGCCGACGCCGCCCGCGCCCGTGGATGGGCCAGCCTGCCCTCGGCCAGCCCCGATGCCGTTACCATCCCTGGCTTGGTCGAGGCCTGGGATCGCCTGACGGAAGCCCATGGAACGCGCGGGCTGGACCGGCTCCTACAGCCGGCAATCCATTGCGCCGAGCACGGCTACCCGGTGCATGATGTCATCGCACGGCAATGGCCCACGCCACCGCGCGCCTGCAGGCCGATCCGCAAGCCCGGCGGCTGTTCCTCTGGAATGACCGGGCGCCAATGCCCGGGCAGCTACACCGCCAGCCCGATCTGGCCCGCACCCTGCGCCAGGTTGCGGCACAAGGCGCCGCCGCCTTCTGCCGGGGTGAAATTGCCGCGCGCATCGTTGCGCATTTGCGCGCCCTGGGCGGCAGCCATCGCGAGAGTGATTTCTTTCACCATGCCGGCGATTTCGTCGAGCCGGTCGCCGTCAGCTATCGCGACCACCGCGTGCACGAATGCCCGCCGAACGGCCAGGGCGTTGCGGCGCTCATGATGCTGGGCCTGCTCGATCGCTTCACCTCCGCCGAGGGCGGCCCGCTCGGCACCGCGCGCCTGCACCGTGCCGTGGAGGCAGGACGATTGGCGATCGCCGTGCGCAACTCGCTTGTCGGCGATCCATCCTCACACGCCTGGGCAGGGATGCTCGATCCCGCGGCCCTTGACCGCGCAGCCGACCTGATTGACCCGACGCGATGCATGGCGACCGACGCGCTGGCCGCTCCGCGCATGGGCACCGACACTTGCCACGTCGCGGTGGTGGATCGCGACGGCATGGCCGTGAGCATGATTGCTTCGGTGTTCGAGGATTTCGGCAGCGGGCTCGTGCCGCCGGGCACCGGCATCTTGTTGCAGAACCGAGGATGCGGCTTCTCCCTCGTCCCGGGGCATCCGAACGAGTACGGACCTGGCCGCCGCCCGCTGCACACGATCATCCCGGCGATGGTATCTCGGTGCGGGCGAATCACCCATGTGCTCGGCGTGGTTGGCGGACATAGCCAAGCTTGGGGGCAGGCGCACGTCCTGGCCAACCTGCTCGATTTCGCTTGCGATGCCCAACGGGCGCTCGACCTGCCGCGGCTGCGGCGCGACGGCAGACGGGTCGAGGCGGAGCGCGGTATTCCCGAGGGCACGATCGCCGGCTTGCGCAGCTTGGGGCATGACGTTGCCTGGCATCGCGACATGGCGGACCCGTGGCCGCTCGGCGGTGCGCAGCTGGTCGTCATCGACAGCGCCAGCGGGACTCTTGTGGGCGCCGCGGATCCCAGGCTCGATGGCTGTGCGCTGGGCTTCTGACGATACCGCTGCAATGCGGCCTGCCGGCCAAGACGGCGACACCGGGCTGAAACCAGCAGCGATCGCGCCGCAGATCCAGCGTCAGGCAAAGGACCGGCGTACGGCAAACTCTAATCTTGTGGCCCCTGCCCGACTCTCTTGCTACCGTCTCATCATCGGGATCAATCACGCCGGAGGAAACCTCGCAT
>JBIPLY010000054.1:0-14300 GCA_044369385.1 Acetobacteraceae bacterium
CCGCTGCTGATCGGCGACATGAAGGACGAGGCCGCCAGTTTCGTTGCCACCGACGACACGATGTGGTTGCGCACCCTGGACGAGCCCGCGCTGCTGGCCCGCACCGCGCTGCTGGCCGGCGCGCGGGCCGGGGAGGTGGTGGCCGCCTATCGCGCCGCCAACCCGGCGATGAACCCGGCCGAGCTGCTGATCGCGATCAAGACCGATGCCGAGTTCCGCCTCCGCTCCCTGCTCGCCGCCGAGCGTCAGGCCGCGCTCGGGGGCGCGCCGGTGTTCATGTATTCGTTCGAGTGGGAGACCCCGGTGCATGGCGGCCGGCTGCAATCGCCGCATGCGCTGGACGTGCCCTTCGTCTTCGACACGCTCGACCTGACCCGCGCCCATGGCGACCGGGCCGATGCCTTCGCCCTGTCGGCGCTGATGGCCGAGACCTGGATCGCGTTTGCCCGCACCGGCCGGCCGGCGCATGCCGATCTGCCGGACTGGCCGGCCTTCGATGCCCGGCGCCGCGCGACGATGGTGCTGGATGCGCAACCGCGCCTGGACCATGACCCGCGCCCGCATGGCCGGCGGCTATGGGTGGAAATCGCCGGCTGACGCGGCAAGGTGGAGGTCCGGGCGGGAATCGAACCCACATTCGCGGATTTGCAGTCCGCTGCATCACCACTCTGCCACCGGACCCCAGCGGGTGATGCAAGTGTAATGGCGGCGCCGGCCGGCGAGGTCAAGGGGTTGCCGGTCGCGCTTTGCGCCCGGCCCGCCGGGTATCTATAAGAGGCGTTCCCGCAGCCCAGCCCGGATCTCGCCCCATGCCCGACACCCAAGCCGATTTTGCCGCCGCCCGCACGCTGATGGTCGACGGCCAGGTGCGGCCGAACAAGGTGACCGATCCGCGCATCATCGCCGCCATGCGCAGCCTGCCGCGCGAGCGCTTCGTGCCGGCCGACCGCGCCGCCCTGGCCTATAGCGATGAGGATGTGCCGCTGGGCCGCGGGCGCTATCTGCTGGAGCCGATGGTGATCGGGCGCATGGCGCAGATCGCCGCGGTCACCGAGGGCGAGCGGGTGCTGGTCGTCGGCGCCGGCGCGGGCTATGGCGCGGCGCTGCTGGCGGCATGTGGCGCCACGGTCACCGCGCTGGAGGAGGATGCGGCCCTGCTGGCACTGGCGCGCGCGGTGCTGCCATCGGTGGCGCCGGGGGTGGCGATCGCCGAGGGCAAACTGGCCGACGGGTGGAAAGCGGGCGCGCCGTACGACCTGATCCTGGTCGAGGGGGCCGTGGCGACGATCCCCGCCGCGCTGCCCGGGCTGCTGCGCGGCGACGGCGGGCGCATCGTGGCGATCCTGAAGCCCGGAAAGCGGGTGGGACAGGCGGTGCTGTGCCGGGTCACCGGCGGGCAACTGCACCCGCAGCCGGTCTTCGATTGCGCCGTGCCGCTGCTGCCGATGCTGCAGCCCGCAGCCGGCTTCGTCTTCTGAGCGCCCCTGCCGGCGCATGCGCATGGCGCGACGCGTCGGGCTGTGGCAGATTGTGCACTGCAAGATCAGGAGTGGCGGTTGCATGCGTGACATGCTGACGAAGACCGGACCGAAGCGCGCGGCGCTTGCCTTCGGCGTGATGGTCGCCCTGGCGGCCCCGGCCGCAACCCCGGCCCAGGCCCAGCTGCGCACCCTGAACGACGCGCTGGCGCTGACCTATGCCACCAACCCCACCCTGCTCGCCGCCCGCGCCCAGCTGCGCGCGGTCGACGAGAACGTGCCGCAGGCGCTGGCCGGCTGGCGCCCGACGGTGACGCTGTCGGCCAATGCCGGCTACATCGACGGCACCAGCCAGCAATACATCCGCCCGACCCTCATCACCCCCGGCCGGACGATCGAGAGCAACGCGCTGCGCGGCTCCAACACTCAGTCGCTGAGCGTGACCCAGCCGCTGTTTCGCGGCGGCGCCACCCGCGCCGGCACCAACCGCGCCGAGAACCAGGTGATGGCCCAGCGCGCCAGTCTGATCGGCGCCGAGCAGGCCGCCTTCACCAACGCCGTTGCCGCCTATGTCGCGGTGATCCAGTCCGGCCAGGTGCTGGCGCTGACCACCAACAACGAACAGGTGCTGACCCGCCAGCTCCAGGCCACGCGCGAGCGCTTCCGCGTCGGCGAGATCACCCGCACCGACGTGGCCCAGGCCGAGGCCGCCCTGGCCGGTGCCACCGCCAACCGCCAGGCCGCCGCCGGGCGGCTTCAGGTCGCACGCGCCCGCTTCCAGCAGGTGATCGGCGAGCCGGCACCCGAGCGCATGGCCGAGCCGCAGCCGCTGCGCCTGCCGGTGCGCAACATGGACGAGGCGCGCGGCCTGGCCGCCAGCAACAACCCCGCGGTGATCGCCGCGATGTTCAACGACGCCGCCGCGAAGGACAATTTCGACCTGCAATACGCCAGGCTGATGCCCAATCTGAGCCTTCAGGGCAGCCTGTCGCGCAACGAGGACGTGCAGACCAAGGACCTGACCAGCAAGGTCGGCCAGATCCTGATGGTGCTGAGCGTGCCGCTGTACCAGGGCGGCGGCGAATATGCCGCGATCCGCCAGGCGCGCCAGGCCCAGCAGCAGAGCCGCCAGCAGGTGGAGGATGCCAAGCGCACCGCGATCCAGCAGGTGACCGAGGCGTGGAACACCTATGTCACCGCGCGCGCCACCATCGAGAGCACCCGCCAGCAGATCCGCTCCAACGAGATCGCGCTGGAAGGCGTGCAGCGCGAGGCGATCGTCGGCAGCCGCACCACGCTCGACGTGCTGAACGCCGAGCAGACGCTGTTGAGCGCCCGGGTCACGCTGGTCAACAACCTGACCGACCTGCTGAACGCCTCCTATGCGGTGGCCTCGGCCTCCGGGCGGCTGACGGCACGCGATCTTAACCTCAATGTGCCCCTGTATGACGAGACCGCCTATTACCGGGCGGTGCGCAACCGCGTGATCGGCACCGGCGACCACGCCACCGACCAGCCGGGGCGCTGAACGCGGGCAGCACGATGAGAGGCATGGCGAGCACATGAGCGCATCGGTTCCGCCGCAAACCCCGTCCGCGGCGAACGCATCGGGCCAGGCCGCGCCCGGGGCGGCGGCTGATCCGTCGATGGAGGACATCCTCGCCTCGATCCGGCGCATCCTGAGCGAGGACGAGGCCCCCAAGCCCGCGGAAGCCGCCGCGCCCCCGCCCCCGCCCGCGGCAGAAGCCGAGGCCGAGGACGTGCTCGACCTGGACGAGTCGATGATGGTCGCGGAGCCGGCACCCGCGGCCGCCGCGACGGAAAAGGACGAGCTGGCGGCGCTGCTGGCCTCCTTCGACACGCCGGCCGAGCCGCTGGACGTGGTGCCGGTGCCGCCCGCGCCGGAACCCCCGCCGGCCCCTCCGCCGGTGACCCCGCCGCCCGCCCCCGCCGCGTCGGCCCCCCTCCCGGCCGCCGACCCGGACCGGCTCATCGCGCCGGAGGCCGAGGCCGCCACCGCCAGTTCGGTCGGCAGCCTCTTGCGCACGCTGGATTCGACCCGCCAGGCCTCCGCCACCCTGCTCTATCGCGGCGGCCCGACGCTGGAGGACATGGTGCGCGAGGAGATGCGGCCGATCCTGAAGCAATGGCTGGATGCGAACCTGCCGCCGATGGTCGAGCGCCTGGTGCGCGCCGAGATCGAGCGGCTCGTAGGCCGGGCGGTCGGCTGATCCCTTCGGATCGCCCCCCCGGCCGCCCAGATCACCGCGCCCCGCCCTCGCTTTCCCGCCGCCCGATCCGGGACCATCGCCATGCTCGACAAGACATACGCGCCCGCCGAGACCGAAGCCCGCCTGTACGCGGCCTGGGAGGCGGATGGCCGCTTCGCCTGCGCGCCGGACAGCAACGCCGCCCCGTACACCATCATGATCCCGCCGCCGAACGTCACCGGCAGCCTGCACATGGGCCACGCCCTGACCTTCACGGTCCAGGACACGCTGATCCGCTGGCGCCGCATGCAGGGCCGCGACGCGCTGTGGCAGCCGGGCACCGACCATGCGGGGATCGCCACCCAGATGGTGGTCGAACGCCTGCTGGGCGAGGCCGGCACCACGCGCCAGGCGCTCGGGCGCGACCGGTTCCTGGAGCGCGTCTGGCAGTGGAAGGCCGAATCGGGCGGCACCATCACCCGCCAGCTCCGCCGCCTCGGCGCCTCGCTGGACTGGCCGCGCGAACGCTTCACCATGGATGACGGCCTGTCCGCCGCGGTGCGCGAGGTCTTCGTCACCCTGTTCAAGCAGGGCCTGATCTACCGCGACCGTCGCCTGGTCAACTGGGACCCGAAATTCCAGTCGGCGATCTCCGACCTCGAAGTCGAGAACCAGGAGGTCCGCGGCAACCTCTGGCACATCGCCTACCCGATCGCGGGCCAGCCCGGCCGCTTCATCACCGTCGCCACCACCCGGCCGGAGACGATGCTGGGCGACACCGCCGTGGCCGTCCACCCCACCGATGCCCGCTACGCCGACCTGATCGGCCAGCACGCCATCCTGCCGCTGGTCGGCCGGCGCATCCCGATCGTGGCCGACGAATACTCCGACCCCGAGAAGGGCACCGGCGCGGTCAAGATCACGCCGGCCCATGATTTCAACGACTTCGCCGTGGGGCAGCGCCACGCCCTGCCGATGCCGTCGATCCTGGACAAGCAGGCGCGCGTGATCCTGGACGAGATCGCCGCCGACATCGCCACGGTCGAGGGCGTGGCCGACGGCGCCTTCATCCACACCCTGGCCGGGCTCGACCGCGGCATGGCCCGCAAGGCGATCGTCGCCGAGCTGGAGCGCCTCGAACTGCTGGCCAAGGTCGAGCCGCACACCCACCAGGTGCCGCATGGCGACCGCTCCGGCGTGCCGATCGAGCCGCTGCTGACCATCCAGTGGTACGCCAACGCGGCGGTGCTGGCCAAGCCGGCGATCGAGGCGGTGGAGCAGGGCCGCACCAAATTCGTGCCGCAGCAATGGGAGAACACCTTCTTCGCCTGGATGCGCGACATCCAGCCCTGGTGCATCTCGCGCCAGTTGTGGTGGGGCCATCGCATCCCCGCCTGGTACGGGCCGGACGGCGCGGTGTTCGTGGAAAAGGATTCCGCAGCCGCCCATGCCGCCGCCGCCGCGCATTACGGCGCCGCGACCCCGGTGGTGCAGGACGAGGACGTGCTGGACACCTGGTTCAGCTCCGCGCTGTGGCCGTTCTCCACCCTGGGCTGGCCGGAGCAGACCAAGGAGCTGGCGCGCTACTACCCCGGCGACGTGCTGGTCACCGGCTTTGACATCATCTTCTTCTGGGTCGCCCGCATGATGATGATGGGCATCCACTTCATGGGCGAGGTGCCGTTCCACACCGTGCACATCCACGGCCTGGTGCGCGACGAGCGCGGCCAGAAGATGAGCAAGTCCAAGGGCAACGTGATCGACCCGCTGGACCTGATCGAGAAATACGGCGCCGACGCGCTGCGCTTCACCATCTGCGCGCTCACCGGCCCCGGCCGCGACGTGAAGCTCGGCCCGCAGCGGGTGGAAGGCTATCGCAGCTTCGTCACCAAGCTGTGGAACGCCGCGCGCTTCTGCGAGATGAACACGGTCGGCCCGGCCGCCGGCTTCACCCCGGACCAGGCCACCCTGCCGCTGAACCGCTGGATCCTGGCCGAGCTGTCCGTCGCCATCGGCGAGGCGACCGCGGCGCTGGAAGCCTATCGCTTCAACGATTACGCGGCCGCCGGATATCGCTTCACCTGGCTGTCCTTCTGCGACTGGTTCCTGGAGCTGGCCAAGCCGGTGCTGTCGGCAGCCGACGGGCCGGCGGCGGCGGAAACGCGCGCAACGGCCGGCTTCGTATTGGGCCAGATCTTGCGCCTGCTGCATCCGGCGATGCCCTATGTCACCGAGGAGCTGTGGGACCGCTTCGGCTTCGGCCCCGCCGGCAGCCTGATCGCCACTGCCTGGCCGGAGCCCTTCGCGGTGCCCGGCGAGGCCGAGGCACGGGCGGAGATCGAATGGCTGGTGAAGCTGATCTCCGAGGTGCGCACGGTGCGCGCCGAGATGAACGTGCCGCCGTCGCGCCTGGCGCCGGTGCTGCTGAAGGATGCGTCCTCGGAGTCGCTGGCGCGCGGCGGGCGCTGGATCGAGGCGATCGGCCGCATGGCCCGCGCCTCGGCGTTCGAGGCGCTGGCCGGCGAGGTGCCGCGCGGCGCGGCCCAGACGGTGGTGGCCGAGGCGACGGTGGTGATCCCCCTGGCCGGGCTGATCGACCTGGACGCCGAGCGCGCGCGGCTGGCCAAGGACCGCGCCAGGCTGGCCGACGAGGCGGGCAAGGTGGCGAAGAAGCTGGCCAACGCCGATTTCGTGGCGCGCGCCAAGGAAGAGGTGGTGGAGGAGAACCGCGAACGCCTGGCCGCCGCCGAGGCGGAAATTTCCCGGCTGGACGCGGCGCTGCGGCGCATCGCCTAGGGCTCTTCACGGCGGCGTGTACGGAACGGGTTTGACTCTCGGACGGCGAATATGATAGCTAAGTCGTTGAGAAGTGCTGATTCGGCATGGAATGCCGCCCCCGGCTCGGATGGGGGGCGATTCGTTGCCGGGCCGGTGCGGGAATTTAGTTTTAAGACCAAGCATTTGCGCCTGTCAGTCCTCAGCCGCGGAAAGATTGCATCATGACGCCTGTCCGTACATCGCTGCTCTCCGCCGGTTCCCTGGCTGCCGTGCTCGGTGCTTTGAGCGGGCCGGCCGAAGCAACGCTGGTGACGTTCAGCGAGAGTTCCCCGCGCCTGGCATTGTCCGGAACCAACCTGTATATCGGCGACAACACGGTCACTTCCATCGCGGCCTACACCTATCTCGACAGCACGGCGGTCACCGGCACGGGCCTCGTCGCGAGGAACATCACCGCCTCGAGTCTGACCGGGGCCGCCGCGGAGTCGATCGCCTGGGCGACGATCACACCGTCCTCGGTGCCGATCTCCGCCGGTTCCACCAAGACCTTCGCGGTGCAGGTGAACCCCACCGGGCTGTCGCGCGGCGCGATTTCGGGCGCCTTCACCTTCACCGCCACCCAGGGCGGGTCGAGCGAAGTCACCAACTTCACCCTCCGGACCACGATCGTCGCGCCGGTCGCCAGCAGCACGGTCTCCACCGTCTATCTGCTCGCCGGGTCCGGCGCCACCGGAACCACCGCGGTCACCCTGAAGAATGTCGGCGACGGCAACCTGGCCATCGGAAGCAGCGGCAATCTCAGTACGGCGACCAACAAGCTCACACTGACAACGGGCTGGACCGGCTCGGTGAGCAACACGTCGTCGTTGGCCGACGGCGCTTCGGCCTCCGCCGGCACCCTGACCTACACGGCGCAGGCCAGCCGGGCCACCAACACCATGACGGTGACCTCGGCCTTCACCAACGGCAACCCGAACCAGACGAACACCGCCAACACCCTGACCACGACGCTGACCGGCGTCACCGTGGCGCCGATCGCCTCCACCACCGCGACTGCCAGCGGCGGCACGCAGTATGTGCTGGTCGGCTCGGGCGCCACCGTCACCGGCAAGCTCACCGTGGCCAATATCGGCGACGGCAGCTTCGCCGCCACCAAGCTCAACGGCTCGCTCGCCAACACCCTGGGCACCGGCTTCGCCAGCACCACCGCCGCCGGCAGCTTCGCGCTGAACGACGGCAAGACCGGCTCGGCGGCCACCACCCTCACCCAGACCCTGACCTACACCGCCGAAGCCACGCGCAGCCTCACCACCCGCACCGGCAGCGCGGTCGCCACCTTCACCAACGGCAACGCCGACGGCACCAACAAGGCCGCCGCCTCGGCCGCCGTGACGGTCGTGGCGCAGTCCGTGGCCCCGGTGCAGTCGGTGACCGCCACCGGCACCACGCTGTTTGCCCTGCCGGGCGGCTCGGCCACCGGCACGGTGACGATCAACAACATCGGTGACGGCAGCTTCGTCGGCAAGACGCTGGACGGCTCCGTCTCGACCACCAACGGCACCGGTTTCACCTCGAAGGCCGCCGGCGCCTTCAACCTGAACGACGGCAAGACCGGCCCGGCGGCAACCACGCTGACCCAGACCGTCACCTACACCGGCTCCACCCGCGGCGCCTCCTCCACCGCCAGCGTGATCGCCGCCTTCACCAACGGCAACAGCGCCGGGACCAACGCGGCGCAATCGGTGACGCAGACCTTCAGCGCCAAGACCGTGGCGCCGGTCGCCTCGGTGGCCGCCACCGCCACCGCCAGCACGGTGCGCGTCGGCACCTCGACCACCACCAGCTTCGTGGTGAAGAACACCGGCGACGGCAACCTGGCCGGCGCGGATAACGGCTCCACCGTGCTGACCAACCTGCGCGGCACCGTCGGCACCTCCTCCGGCGTGTTCAGCGGCGGCGGCAATGCGCTGAACCTGCTGGACTCCGGCTCCACCTCGGCCTCCTTCGTCTTCGCCCCCACCGCCCGCGGCGCGCAGTCCACCACGGTGACCACCACGCTGCAGAACGGCGCGGACACCTCCAACAACAAGGGCACCGCGAACACGGTGGTCAGCGGCACCGCCGTCGGCCCGGTCTATGGCGCCTCGGTGGCAGGCGTCGGCACGATCAACAACGGCGAACGGATCTACTTCGGCGAGTTCGTCGGCGGCCTGACCGTGCGCGACCTGCTGATCAGCAACCTGTCCAACGACTCGGCCTCGAAGGCGCTGACCGACCTGTCGCTGACCTCCATCAGCATCAGCGACTCCAATGAGTTCTCCTTCTCGCTGTCGGGCTTCAACTCGATCACCGGGCCGTCCAGCGGTGTGGTCAGCAACCTGCAGAACAGCACCAAGATCGGCGACATCCAGATCCAGTTCAACAACCTGACCAGCAAGACCGGCCAGGCCTACCTGACCATCCAGACCGACGAAGGTGCCGCGCTGGGCGCCAGCGGGGCGGTCTATGTCTACGACCTGCGCTGGACTGTGCCGGAGCCCGGGACGATCATGGTGCTCGGCACCGGCCTGCTCGGCCTGGCGATCTCGCGGCGCAACCGTCGCCGGCAGAACGAGGCGGTCAGCCTGACCCGCAAGGATGACGGCGCGGCCTGACCCCCGCGCCACCCTCGGCGTTCTCCTGATCCTGCTCGCGCTGGCCGCACCGGCCGGCGCGCAGCCCCTCGGAACGCCGCCGGTGCCCGCGCTGCGCCGCGAAACCATCCCCTCTCGGCCGCCCAGCCAAGCCTATGTCTGGCAACCCGGCCATTGGGAATGGGACGCCACCAACGCGCGCTACGCCTGGCATTCCGGCCGCCATGTGGTGCGGCGCCCGGGGGCCAAAGCGCATGTTCGGGGAAAATGGACGCAGAGTGGCGGGGAGTGGGTCTGGCGGAAGGCGCGCTGGAAGTAGGAAGCGTCGTCTTTCCGTGCGCCGGAACTAGATCTCCACCACGACCGGCACGTGGTCGGAGGGCTGCTCCCGCCCGCGTTCGGCGCGATCCGGCTGGCATGACACCATCCGCTCCGCCAACGCCGGCGACAGCAGCACATGATCGATGCGCAGCCCCAGGTCGCGCGGCCAGGCACCGGCCTGATAGTCCCAGAAGGTGAAGGCCGCGCCGCCGGGCTGCAGCGCCCGCAGCCCATCGGTCAGCCCCAGCCAGATCAGCGCGCGAAACGCCGCCCGTGTCGCCGGGCGCACCAGCGCGTCGCCGCGCGAAATCGCCCCCGGGGCGAAATCCTCGTCGGTCGGGCAGACGTTGAAATCGCCGGCGATCAGGAACGGCCGGTCCTCGGCCAGCAGCGCGGTGGCCCGGGCGCGCAGCGCCTCCATCCAGCCGAGCTTATAGGCATAGCCGGCCTCGCCGCCGGAATTGCCGTTCGGCAGGTAGATGCCGATCAGCGTGACCCCGCCCGCCTCGATCTCGATGTAGCGCGCCTGCGCATCGCCGTCGGGCAGGCCCGGCAGCGCGCGAAGCGTCTCGGTGAACGGCACGCGGCACAGCGCCGCCACCCCGTTATACGTCTTCTGCCCCACCACCGCCGCCTCGTAGCCCAGCGCGCGAAAGGTCTCGGCGGGGAAAACCCGCTCCTCGCACTTCATCTCCTGGAGAAACAGCACATCGGGCTGCACCCGCGCCAGCCAGTCGGCGACATGGCGCTCGCGCTGGCGGATCGAATTGACGTTCCAGGTGGCAATCCGCACCGGCGGCTATTCCACCGAGAAACTGGTGCCGCAGCCGCAGGCCGAGGCGGCATTCGGGTTGCGCACGGTGAAATGCGCCCCCATCAGCGCGTCGGAATAGTCCAGCTCGGAGCCGGCCAGCAGATCGAGGCTGGCGGGATCCACCAGCACCACCGCCCCGTCGCGCTCCACCACCAGGTCGTCCTCGGCGCGGGCGGCATCCAGCTCGAAGCGATACTGGAAGCCCGAACACCCCCCGGCGAGCACGGCCACCCGCAGCGCATCGGGCGCGCCGGGCGGCTGGGCGGCGATGATCGCCTTGATCTGGGCGGCCGCGCGCGCCGAAAGGCCGAAGGGGGCGTCGATGATGTGCGTGTTCATGCGCTATAAATAGGACAAACCCGGTTGGGATTGAAGGGGCCGGATTGAACGGACTGCATTGAAGCAAGCCGCCGCATTGTGTATGCGCCGCACAGCAGCAAAAGGTGGCGTGTCCCATGCGCCCGACCATCGCGCCGAACCGCCGATGACCGGCCCCCATCGCGCCCCCTGGGCGGTGCGGGCGGAAAGCGCGCGCGGCCGCCTGCATCCGGAACCCGAGGCCGCCGGCCGCTCGCCCTGGCAGCGCGACCGCGACCGCATCGTGCACAGCACCGCCTTCCGCCGCCTGCAATACAAGACGCAGGTCTTCGTCAACCACGAGGGCGATTTCTACCGCACCCGCCTGACCCACAGCCTGGAAGTGGCGCAGATCGCCCGCTCCGTGGCGCGCGAACTGATGCTGGACGAGGACCTGACCGAGGCCCTGGCCCTGGCCCACGACCTCGGCCACCCACCCTTCGGCCATGCCGGCGAGGAAGCCCTCGCGGCGGCGATGAAACCCTTCGGCGGCTTCGACCACAACGCCCAGAGCCTGCGCGTGGTCACCCTGCTGGAGGCGCGCTATGCCGCCTTCGACGGGCTGAACCTGACCTGGGAGACGCTGGAGGGCCTGGCCAAGCACAACGGCCCGCTGCGCCGCCCGCCGCCCTATGTCGCGCTGTATGACGAGCGCCACAAGCTGGACCTGCACACCCATGCCTCGGCCGAGGCGCAGGTCGCCGCCCTGGCCGACGACATCGCCTATCACTCGCACGACCTCGATGACGGCCTGCGCGCCGGCCTGTTCGGCATCGACGACATCCGCCATTTGCCGGTGGTGGGCGAGGCGCTCGCCGCCGCGCGCACCGCCAGCCTGGATGTGCCGCCGCCGCGCCTGCGCCACGAAACCAACCGCCGGGTCATCAACGCCATCGTCACCGACCTGGTCGCCGAGACGCGCCGCCGCATCGCCAGGCTGGACCCGGCCGACGCTGACGCCATTCGCCGCGCCCGCGCCCCTGTCGTCGCCTTCAGCCCGGCGATGGCCGAGGCGAACCGCGTCATCAAGGAGTTCCTCTTCGCCCACATGTATCGCCACTGGCGCGTCAACCGCATGACCGCCAAGGCGCGGCGCATCACCGCGGAGATCTTCGCCCTGCTGCACGCCGACACCAGCCTGCTCGCCGCCGACTGGCGCGGCCGCGCCGGCGAGGGCGGCACGGCGCGCGCCGCGGTGGCGGTGGGCGATTACATCGCCGGCATGACCGACCGCTATGCCCGCGACGAGCATCTGCGCCTGACCGACCTCTCCCATCCTGCCTGACTGGAATCCGCCGATGAACCTGTTTGCCACCCTGCGCGCGCGGGTGCTCGCCGCGCTCGCCGCCGAACTTCCGGACCTGCCCGCCGAGCTGCTGGCCCGCGTCGAGGTCACGCCGGCGCGCGACCCCGCCCACGGCGACATGGCGACCAATGCCGCGATGGTGGTGGCCAAGCCGGCCGGGCGCAAGCCGCAGGACATCGCCGCCGCCCTGGTGGCACGGCTGGCGGACGACGCCGACATCGCCGAGGCAGCCATGGCCGGTCCCGGATTCGTCAACCTGCGACTCGCCGAATCGCTCTGGCGCGCGCAACTGCCGGCGATTCTCCGCCTGGGCGAGTCCTACGGCGACGGGACCGTCGGGCAGGGTGTGCGGGTGAACGTGGAGTATGTCTCGGCCAACCCGACCGGCCCGATGCATATCGGCCATTGCCGCGGCGCGGTCGTGGGCGATGCGCTGGCCAACCTGCTGGCCAAGGCCGGCTTCGCGGTGACCAAGGAGTACTACATCAACGATGCCGGCAACCAGGTGCTGGCGCTCGCCTGGGCGGCCTATTGGCGCTACCTCCAGGCGATCGGCACGCCCCTCTCCGAGGACGAGTACGCGCAGATTGTGCCCGGCGGCCTGCAGTACCGCGGCGACTACCTGATCCCGGTCGGCGCGGCGCTGAAGGCCACCCACGGCGACGCCCTGGCAGCCCCTGGCGGCCATGTCGGCCCGGTCGAGACCTGGCTGCCGGTGGTGCGCGACACCACGCTGGACCTGATGATGGCCTCGATCCGCGAGGATCTTGCCCTGCTCGGCGTCCAGCAGGACGTCTTCACCTCCGAACGCGCCCTGGTCGCAGCCGGCGCCGCGGATGCCACCATCGAGGCGCTGCGGGCCCGCGGCCTGATCTACGAAGGCGTCCTGGAGCCGCCAAAGGGAAAAACCCCGGACGATTGGGAGCCGCGCGAACAGACCCTGTTCCGCGCCACCCGGTTCGGCGACGACGTCGACCGGCCGCTGCGCAAATCCGACGGCAGCAACACCTATTTCGCCAACGACATCGCCTATCACGCCGACAAGGTGCGCCGCGGCGACCATGTGATGATCGACATCTGGGGCGCGGATCACGGCGGCTATGTCAGCCGCATGCGCGCCGCGGTGAAGGCGCTGGGCGACGGCACCGCCGCCGCCCCCACGCTGGATGTCGTGCTGTGCCAGATCGTCCACGTGCTGAAGGATGGCGAGCCGGTGCGCATGTCCAAGCGCGCCGGCACCTTCATCACCCTGCGCGACCTGCTGGACGAGGTGGGGCGCGACGCGGTGCGCTTCACCATGCTGACCCGCAAGTCCGACGCGCAGATGGAGTTCGACATCGCCGCCGCCGTCGCGCAGACCCGGGAGAACCCGGTGTTTTACGTGCAATACGCCCATGCCCGCTGCCGCTCCGTGCTGCGCGCGGCCGCCGAGATGCTGGGGGCGGCGGCCACCGCCCCGGATGCGCTGGCGGGCGCGGCCCTGGACAGCCTGGGGCACGAGGCGGAAATGGCCCTGATCCGCCGCCTGGCCTCCTGGCCGCGCGCCGTGGAAGGGGCGGCCCTGGCGCGTGAACCGCACCGGATTGCGTTTTTCCTCTATGATTTAGCGGCCGACTTTCATATGCTGTGGAACCGCGGTCGGGACGATGCTGCGCTGCGTTTCCTGCAGCCGGAGCAGCCTGCCGAGACCCGGGCGCGCGTGGCCCTGGTGGCCGCCACTTCGTCGGTGATCCGGTCGGGGCTGGCGGTCATGGGGGTGACGCCGGTGGAAGAGATGCGTTAGCGGGCCGCCGTCAGGCTGCCCCAGGAGCGGGCAGCAAGCTGCCCGATAAGGACGGGCAGCTTGCTGCCCGATAAGGACGGGCAGCGACATGGCCGAGTTGGACACCTCCTACCGCACCCCCCGGCACCGTCCGGGCATGGACCCCAACACCCGCAAGCTGGCGCTGATCGCCGGCGGCATCGGCGCCGCGCTGCTGGTGGTGGTCGGCGCCTGGTCGTTCACCGGCGGCAAGCCGGGCGGCGTTCCGGTGGTGGAGGCCGACAGCCGGCCGCTGCGGGTGAAGCCCGACACCGCGCAGCAGGGCCCGGACATCGACGAGCCCGCCCCCGGCAAGCAGGCCCTGGCGCCGCGCCCGGAGGCACCGAAGCCGGAAGTGCTGCGCGCCGCCGCCGAGAAGGCCGCCGCCGAGAAGCTCGCTGCCGAACAGGCCGAGGCCAATCGCCGCGCCGAACAGACCGCCGCCGCCGAACGCGCCGCGGAGGCCGCCCGCCTGGCCGCCGCCCCGCCGCCCCCGCCCGCCGCCGCCCCACCCCCGCAACCCGCCGCCGCCGCGCCCTCGCCGCAGGTTGTCGCCGCTGCCCCGGCCGCGCGCCCGCCGGCCCAGCCAGTTGCGCTCGCCG
>JBIPLY010000055.1:0-14289 GCA_044369385.1 Acetobacteraceae bacterium
GCCCCGCCGGCCAGGTGATCCTCCGCCGCGGCGACAAAGGCGGCGATCGCCCCCTTCATGTCGCAGGCCCCGCGTCCGTACAGCACCCCGTCGCGCACCTCGCCGTCGAAGGCGCCGGCCGACCACACCCCGCCCGCCGGCACCACATCGGTATGCCCGGCAAAGCAGAGATGCGGCCCCTCGGTGCCGATGCGGGCAAAGAAATTCTCGATCTCGCCGAAGCGCAGCCGCGTCACGGTGAACCCCAGCCGCTCCAGCGCCGCCGCGAGCACCGCCTGCGCCCCGGCATCTTCCGGCGTGACGGAGGCACAGCGGAGCAGCGCCTGCGCCAGCCCCAGCGGATCAGCCGGCAGGTTGCCCGCCATCTCAGTAGCGCAGCAGCTCGTTGATCGCCGTCTTGGCCCGGGTGCGCTCGTCCACCTGCTTGACGATCACCGCGCAATACAGGCTCGGCGTGCCCACCGGCCCCGGCATGGCGCCCGGCACCACCACGGAATAGGGCGGCACCCGGCCGACATGAACCTCGCCGGTCTCGCGGTTGACGATCTTGGTGGTCGCCGACAGGAACACCCCCATCGCCAGCACCGCGCCGCGCTCCACGATCACGCCCTCCACCACCTCGCTGCGCGCGCCGATGAAGCAGTCGTCCTCGATGATCACCGGCGTTGCCTGCAACGGCTCCAGCACGCCGCCGATGCCCACGCCGCCCGACAGGTGGCAATTCGCCCCGATCTGCGCGCAGGAGCCGACCGTGGCCCAGGTGTCCACCATCGTCCGCTGCCCGACATAGGCGCCGACATTCACGAAGCTGGGCATCAGCACCACATCGGGCGCGATATAGGCGCTGCGCCGCACGATCGCCCCCGGCACGGCGCGGAAGCCGCCGGCGCGGAAGCGTTCGGCATCCCAGCCGGCGAACTTCATCGCCACCTTGTCCCATACCGGGGCGCCGCCATTGCCCTCCATCAGCGCCGAATCGTACAGCCGGAAGGACAGCAGCACCGCCTTCTTCAGCCATTCGTTCACCACCCACTCGCCGCCGAGCTTCTCCGCGGTGCGATAGGTGCCCGCCTCCAGCCCCGCCAGCGCATGCTCGACCGCCTCGCGATCGATGCCTTTGGTCTGCGCGTTCAGCGAATCCCGCCGCTCCCACAGGGATTCGATGGTGGAACGCAGGGACATATCGCTCATCGGGCCAGGCCTCCTCGCTGATGGCGCGGACCATGCGCAGCCCGCCCGGCGCTGTCAATCGAAGCGCCGCGCGGCCGCGTCTTCATCCGGCATTTACGCATTTGGCGTTGGATAGTCCCGCACAAGGAGCGCCACCGATGCCCCTGTCCCAGGACCCCGCCCAACCCGCCGCCGCCCCCGTTGGGCCGGGCAGCGACGTTCTCAGCGCCGCACTGCTGGAAAGCCGGCAGCGCTGGCGCGACCTTGTCATGCTGACCGCCGACCTGGCCTTCGAGACCGATGCCCAGGGCCGCTTCGTCTTCATCGCGCCGGATCCCGCGATCGGCTGGTCCGCCAGCCTGCTGCTGGGCCAGCCCGCCGCCCTGCTGCTGGCCGATGCCGCGGGCACCACCGGCTTCGATCCGTTCCGCCCCACCACCCGCACCCGCGGCCGCCGCGCCTGGCTGCGCCGCCCGGATGGCAGCCCGATCTGCCTCACCTTCGCCGCCGCCCCGATGCATGACGAACAGGGCAACCTGATCGGCGCGCGCGGCGTCGGCCAGGACATCACCGAACAGGACAGCCACGAATCCCGCCTCGCCTCCACGCTGCGCCGCAGCCAGGTGGTGGAGCACATCCTGAGCTGCATGCATGCCGAGGTGCAGGCCCCGCGCATGATGAAGGCCGCCCTCGGCGCGCTGGTCACCGCCATGGGGGCGGAGGGCTGCGTGGTCATCGACCTGCTGGGCGACGGGGTGGAGGCCGCCTTCCTGCACCAGATCGGCATGCCCGGCCCGGCCGTGGTCCACACCGCGATGTCGCTGGTCGAGGCCAATCCCGACGGCGCCAGCGACGCGATGGCCAATGACGGGCGCTGGACGCTGGCCTGCCCGGCGGACCGTACCGGCACCCACCCGGCGGCCCTGGCGCTGTGGCGCCCGCTCGCCGGCCGGCCCTGGGACGCGGACGACCGCACCCTGGCCGCCTCCGTCAGTTCGATCATCCGCGTCATCCTCCAGCACGAGGCGATGCAGCGCGAGATAACCGAACAGGCCCGCACCGATCCGCTGACCGGCCTGCTCAACCGCCGCGCCTTCATGGACGAGATGGGCCGCCGCCTGGATCGCCTGGCGCGGGAGGGGCAGCCCGGCACCATCCTGTTCGTCGATCTCGACGGCTTCAAGCAGCTCAACGACCAGCGCGGCCACGATGTCGGCGACGAGGCGCTGTGCCTGGTGGCCGACCTGCTGCGCGACACGGTGCGCCCGACCGACCTGGTGGCCCGGCTCGGCGGCGACGAGTTCGCCGTCTGGCTCGATGGCGCGGACGACCTGACCGCCGCCGAGCGCGCCGAGCACCTGACCATCGCCACCCCCCGCCTGCTGCGCGACCTGGCCGGCGGGCATGACATGCGCCTGGGCATGTCGATCGGCATCGCCACCCGCTGGCCCGGCGCGCGGGAGGGGCTGGACGACACCCTGCAGCGCGCCGACCAGGCGATGTATCAGGCCAAGCGCGCCGGCCGCGGCCAGTGGCGGGCCTGGCGGGCGGAGACGGTGTGATGCCGCAAGCCGCCATGCTGAGCGATGTCGACACCGCGCCGGAGGCCACCCGCGTCCGCCTGGGGGCCGCCGCGGACACGGCGCCGGAGCTGCTGCGCTCCCTGGCGCGCGACCCGGCGGTGACCGTGCGCGCCGCGGTCGCGATGAACCCCGCCGCCGGCAACGAGGCAAACACCATGCTCGCCCGGGACCGCGACGAGCGGGTGCGCACGCTGCTGGCGCGCAAGCTGGCCACGCTGGTGCCCGGCCTGGCCGAGCCCGACCGCGCCGCGCTGCATGAACGCGCGCTGGCCACCCTGTCGCAGCTGGTCACCGACGAGGCGCTGCGCGTGCGCGAGGCGATCGCGGACGTGCTGAAGGACATGCCGGATGCGCCGCGCAGCCTGATCCTGCGCCTGGCGCAGGACACCGCCACCTCGGTGTTCGATCCCGTCGTGCGGCTGTCGCCGATCCTGGGCTCGGACGATCTGCTCGCCCTGCTGTCCGCCGCCCCCTCGGTCGAGCTGGCGGTCTCCGTCGCCGCGCGCCCCGGGCTCAGCGAGGAGGTGGCCGACGCGATCGCGGCCACCAGCAACGTGCGCGCCGTGACCGCGCTGCTGTCCAACCGCGCCGCGGCGATCCGCGAATCGACGCTGGACATGCTGGCGGCCAACGGCGCCGCGCATGAGGACTGGCACCGCCCGCTGGTGCAGCGCCCGAAACTGTCCCAGCGCGCCGCGCGCGCCCTGTCCGACTATGTCGCCACCGAGCTGCTCGATGTGCTGGCCGGCCGCGCCGATCTGCCGCCGGCGATGTCGCGCGAGCTGCGCCGGCGGCTGGAGGTCCGGCTGAACCCGGCGCCGCCGCCGCGCGAAGACCTGGATATCGACCGCGCCATGGTCGCCGCCCACCAGCTGCGCCAGGCGGGCCGGCTGGACGAAGCCGCCCTGCTGGGCGCGGTGCAGCGCGGCGAGCCGCGCATGGCCACCGCCATCCTGGCGCTGGCCGCCGAGGTGCCGGCCTCCGCCGTCGACCGCGCCGCCACATTGCGCAGCGCCAAGGGCCTGGTGTCCCTGGTCTGGAAGGCCGGCTTCACCATGCAGGTGGCCGGCCCGCTGCAATCGCTGCTCGCCCGGCTCAACCCCGGCGCCGTGCTGCGCCCCGCGCCCGGCGGCGGCTTTCCGCTGGCGGTGGACGAAATGCGCTGGCAGCTCGATTTCCTGCGCGACATGGGGCGGTAGGGCGGGGCGGTAGGGCGGGCTTCAGCCCGCCGAACCACCCCCGGTCAGATTCAGCCGCCAGCCTCGTTCGGATCGATCCAGCCGATATTGCCGTCGCTGCGGCGATAGACCACGTTCAGCACCCCGGTGGCGCTGTTGCGGAACATCAGCACCGGCTGGTCGGCCAGGTCCATGCGCATCACCGCGTCGCTGACCGTCAGCAGGGCGATCTCGGTCGGCACCTCGGCCACCACGGTGGCATAGGTGGTGGCGCGCACCTCCCCCTCCGCGCGGGCGTCGCCGGCCGGCTCGTCGTCTTCCTGGCGCAGCGTGTATTGGCGGGCGGCCTGCGGGCGGTCGCGCTGCGCCTGGTCGCGGGCATGGTCGTTCACCCGGCGGCGGTAGCGGCGCAGGCGCTTGGCGATGTGCTCGGCGGCGTCGTCGAAGGCGGCATTGGCATCCGCCGCCTCCCCTTCGCCGCGCAGCATCAGCCCGGTGCCGGCATGGACGTTGATGTCACAGGTGAAGAAGCTGCGCGCCCGGCTAAAGGTGACGTGCGCCTCCAGGGCGTGGTCGAAGTATTTGCCGGTGATCGTGTCCAGCGACTGCACCACGCGTGTGCGCAGCGCGTCCGACAATTCCACCTGCTTGCCCGATACCGTGATCTGCATGGCCTTTCCTCGCGCCCGTTCATTCGGGACCGCCTGCCGGCGACCGGCACATGGGCCGGGCAAAGGACTCAGGCCGGCACGGCCTTCTCCCGCTTGCGCTGCACCGAGCTTGGGATCCGCAGCGCGTCGCGGTATTTGGCCACGGTCCGCCGTGCGATGTCCACGCCTTCGCTGCGCAGCATCGCCACGATCGCGTCATCGGACAGGATATCCGCGATCGTCTCGGCGTCGACCATGGCACGGATGCGATGGCGGATCGATTCCGCGCTGTGGCTGTCGCCGCCGCCGGTGGCATTGATCGCGGTGGTGAAGAAGTATTTCAGCTCATAGGTGCCGCGCGGGGTGGCGATGTACTTGTTGCTGGTCACCCGGCTGACGGTGCTCTCGTGCAGCTCCGTCGCCTCGGCCACGTCGCGCAGGATCAGCGGGCGCAGATGGCTGACGCCGTGCTGGAAGAACCCGTCCTGGCGCCGCACGATCTCGGCGGCCACCTTCAGGATGGTCTGCGCGCGCTGTTGCAGCGACTTCACCAGCCAGGTCGCGGTTTGCAGCTTGTCGGCGACGAAGGCGCGCTCGTCCTTGCTGGCGCGGGTCAGCATGCGGGCGGTGAAGCCCTGGTTGACCAGCACGCGCGGCATCGTCTCCGGGTTCAGCTCCAGCAGCCAGCCGCCGTCCGGCGCGCGGCGCATCAGGATGTCGGGCACCACCGGCGCCGGCGGCGCGCGATCCCAGGTGGCGCCGGGCTTGGGGTCCAGCGCGCGCAGCTCGGCGATCATCTCGGTGAGGTCGGCGGCGTCCACCCCGCAGACCGCCATCAGCCGCTTGTGGTCGTGGCGCGCCAGCAGCTCCAGATTGTCCAGCATCGCCTGCATCGCCGGGTCCAGCCGGTTCTTCTCGGCCAATTGCACCGCCAGGCACTCGGCCAGCGAGGTGGCGAACATGCCGGTCGGGTCGAAGCGCATCATCCGCGCCCGCACCTCCTCCACCCGCGCCAGCGACACCCCCATGGCATCGGCCAGCGACTGCGGACTGGCGGAGAGCCGGCCGGAGGGCTCCAGCAGCGCGATCAGATAGGCGCCGATCAGCCGGTCGGCGGCCTCGGCGAAGTTCAGCCGCATCTGCTCGCCCAGATGCTCGCGCAGGGTGGGGCCGGCATTGGCCAGGTCGTCCAGCCCGCTGTCGTCGTCGTCGAAGGCCAGGCTGCCGCCACTGCCGATGCGCATGCCGTCGCCGGCGCCGCCGGGGTCATAGGAGTTGCCGTCATCGATCTCCAGCGGGGTCGCGGCCGCGGACGGCAGCACCCCGGATTCCGCCGTGCTGGCCGCATCGGCCGGCTCGCCCAGCGCCTTGCGGTCCAGCACCACCTGGTCCGGGGCCGCGCGCTCGGGGTCCGGCAGGTCGCCGCGCTCGTCGCGCTCCAGCAGCGGGTTGCGCTCCAGCTCCGCCTCGACAAAGGCGGCGGCTTCCAGGTTGGAGAATTGCAGCAGCTGGATCGCCTGGCGCAGCTGCGGCGTCATCACCAGCGTCTGCGACTGGCGCAGGTCCAGGCGCGGCCCGATCGCCATCAGGCCGCTCCCGCCATGCGGGCCGGCGGCGGTCGGTCATCGCAGTCGAAGCAAGAAGCGTGCTCAGCAAGGGCCATGCCACGCAGTCTAGAGCGAAAACCTTTCACCCAGGTAGACGCGACGCACATCCTCATGGGCCACAACTTCGTGGGGTGCGCCCTCCATCAGCACCTGGCCATCGTGCATGATGTAGGCCCGGTCAATGATCTCAAGGGTTTCGCGCACATTGTGGTCGGTGATCAGCACGCCGATGCCGCGGTGCTTCAGATGCGAGACCAGGTCGCGGATCTCGCCGACGGCGATCGGATCGATGCCGGCCAGCGGCTCATCCAACAGGACATAGCTGGGTTGCGTGGCCAGCGCGCGGGCGATCTCCACCCGCCGCCGCTCGCCGCCCGACAGCGCCAGGGCCGGGGTGCGGCGCAGATGGCCGATGCCGAACTCGGCCAGCAGTTCCTCCAGCATGTGCGCGCGCCGGTCGCGCTCCGGCTCGATCGCCTCCAGCGCGGCCATGATGTTCTGCTCCACGTTCAGCCCGCGGAACACGCTGGCCTCCTGCGGCAGATAGCCGATGCCCAGCCGCGCGCGGCGATACATGGGCAGGGTGGTGATGTCGTGGCCGTCCAGGCTGATGGTGCCGGTATCGGGCTGCACCAGGCCGACGATCATGTAGAACGTGGTGGTCTTGCCGGCCCCGTTCGGCCCCAGCAGCCCGACGGCCTCGCCGCGCTTCAGGCTGATCGAGACGTTCCGCACCACCGGCCGCTTGCGATAGGTTTTTCCCACGCCGTGCGCGGACAGCCCCACGGAGGCCGCCGCCGCGTCGCCGGCAATGAC
Organism: Acetobacteraceae bacterium; assembly: GCA_044369385.1. Taxonomy (GTDB): domain Bacteria; phylum Pseudomonadota; class Alphaproteobacteria; order Acetobacterales; family Acetobacteraceae; genus CAMDGX01. Next base: position 7,005 of record JBIPLY010000055.1, read on the forward strand.
CCGCAGCGCCGAACTCATCGCGGCGCGGCCGCGGAAGGGTTGGGCGGCGCGGCCGCGGAAGGGTTGGGCGGCGCAGCCGCGGAAGGGTTGGGCGGCGCAGCCGCGGAAGGGTTGGGCGGCGCAGCCGGGGTCGAGTTCGGCTGGATCACCCCCTGCACCCGCCCGCCGGGATCGGCCAGCATGCGCGCCACCCCGGTGCGCAGGTTCACATCCGCCGCCGGGCCGTTGAGCTGGTTCTGCCCGCTGGTCACGCGCACATTGCCCAGCACGCGGGCCACCCCGGTCTCCGGCAGGTAGACCGCGCGATCGCCGCGCACGATGTCCGTCTGCGTCCGTGCCTCGACATTGCCGAACGCCTCCATGCGCTTGAGCTTGCTGTTGGCGCCCGGGGGCTGGTTGCCGCCGGGGGCTGCCGCCGGGCGCGGGGCGGCGCCGTCCTCCTCGATGAAGGCCACCAGCACGTCGGCCGTCAGGCGCTTGGCGTCGGTGGTCACCGCCACGGCATTGCCGCGCGCCACCGCCATGCGCTTGGCCGACCAGTATTCCAGGCTGTCGCGCGCGGTCAGCACCTGGCTCGGCGTGGTCAGCTTCAGCCCGCGGCCGGTCATCACCATCACCGCCTGGTCGATGTCGTAGATCGCCTGGTCGCCGACGGCCTCGTCCGTGGCGGTGAAGATGCGGACATTGCCCTGCGCCTCCAGCCGGTAGATCTCGTTGCCGCCGGAATCGCCGGCGAGGCCCCCAGGGGTGCCGGGCGCCGTGCCGGGCGCCGTGCCGGGCTTCTTGCGATAGCGGGCGATCAGCCGGTCGGCGATCACGGTGACGTTGTCGCGCACCGCGCGGGCATCGCCGCTGGCCACCACCATCTGTTCGGCCTCGCGCCACTCGAAGCCCTCGCGCGCGGTGATCGCCACCGGCCCGCCGCTGGACAGGTCGATCTGCTGCGCCGCGACGGCACCCGCCCAGCCCAGCAATCCCGCCGCCACCACCCATGCCCGCATCATTTGCGTTCCCCGTTCAGCACCAGCCGCGCCGGCCCGGTGAACTGCACCACCGCCCCGCGGTCCAGCACGGTGAAGCCCTGGGCGTCCAGCACCCCGAACGGGCCTTCGGCGTGGACCATCTCATGCCCGGCGGCGGCGTTGGCGCGCATGTCGATGGTGGCGGACGCCGTGGTCAGCACGGTGCCGTCGTCGCGGTACAGCGTCACCTCGCCCGACAGGTCCAGCCGGCTTGCCTTTTGCTCGAACACGCCGTTGCGGGCGGCGATCATCAGCCACTCGCCGGATTGGAACTGCATGTCCGCCTTCGGCTGGTCCAGCTCGGTGCGGTCCGGTCCGGACTGGCGCACCTTGGTGGCGGTGACGGTATAGGGCCGGCCGGCGGCGTCGACGCCCTGGTAGTGCGCCTCGGTGAGCTGGCCGCCCTCCGGGGTGATGTCGATGCGGCGATAGCTGACCCGGCCGCGCTCGCCGGTGCCGCTCAGCTCCGGCCAGAACGCCACCAGCAGCAGCAGGCCCAGCGCCACCAGCGGCAGCAGCCGCTTGGCCAGGCCGACCAGCCAGCGCCGGTGCGGCCCCACCCCGGGGCGCCGATGCCGCTCGCCCCAGCCGCGCGGGCCGCCGCGTAGGCCCGCGGGTCGCCCCGATGGCGCCAGGCGCGGGCCAGGCTGCAATGGCGCCACGGCCATGTTCAGGCCACCCCGGCGCGCAACAGGTCGTGGATGTGCAGGATGCCCAGCGGGCGGCGCTGCGCATCGACCACGAACAGCGCCGTGATCGGCCGCGCCGGATCGTTCATCACGTGCAGCGCCTCGGCGGCCAGCATCTCCGGGCCGATGGTGCGCGGGGCGGGGTTCATCACGGCACCCAGCCGCCGCCCCAGCAGGTCCGGCCCGATCGCCCGGCGCAGGTCGCCATCGGTGAAGATGCCGACCAGCGTGCCCCCCTCGACGACCCCCAGGCAGCCGAAGCGCTTGGAGGTCATCCGCAGCAGGGCGGCATCCATCGTCGTGTCCGGCGCGGCCAGCGGCATCTCCTCGCCGGCATGCATCAGCTCGCGCACCCGCCGCAGCCGCGCGCCCAGCTTGCCGCCGGGATGGAACTGCCGGAAATCCGCCGCGCCGAAGCCGCGCCGCGTCAGCAGGGCCACGGCCAGGGCATCGCCCAGCGCCATCTGCATCGTGGTCGAAGTGGTGGGCGCCAGGCCCATCGGGCAGGCCTCGCGCGCCGGCGGCAGGATCAGGGCGACATCGGCGGCGCCGGCCAGCGCGCTGCCCGGCCGCGCGGTGATCGCCACCAGGGGAATGCCGAAGCGGCGCGCATGGCCGACCAGGTCGGCCAGCTCCGCGGTCTCGCCGGAATTGGACAGCGCCAGGATCGCATCGCCCGGCACGATCATGCCCAGGTCGCCGTGGCTCGCCTCCGCCGGGTGCACGAACAGCGCCGGGGCGCCGGTGGAGGCCAGGGTGGCGGCGATCTTGCGCGCCACATGCCCGGACTTGCCCATGCCGGAGACCACGATCCGCCCGGCCACGCCCGCCAGCACATCGACGGCGCGAGCGAAGCTGCCATCCAGTGCTGCGCCCAGCGCGCGCAGCCCGGCCGCCTCGGCGGCCAGCACATCGCGGGCAACTTCCAGGTCGCTGGCCAACGGCGCGACATCGGCGGTCATGATCGAGGCGTCCCAGCCACGGCCGCGCGACGTGCCGCACGGCTCCAAGCCGTCGCAGTTACGTCCCCGCCGCGCCCCGGGTCAAGCAAACGCCATCTCAATGCGCGAAGATGTCGGGCTCGTCCCAGCCCAGCACATCGAGCCGCCCGCGCGCCGGCAGGAAGCCGAAGCAGGCCTCGGCCAGCGCCAGCCGCCCCTCGCGCACCAGCAGCGCCTCCAGCTTCGCCCACAGCGCATGCAGGTGCAGCACATCGGACGCGGCATAGGCGAGCTGCTCCGCCGACAGCTCGACGGCCCCCCAATCGGAGGTCTGCTGCTGCTTGGACAGTTCCACGCCCAGCAGGTCGCGGCACAGATCCTTCAGCCCGTGGCGGTCGGTGTAGGTGCGGACCAGCTTGGAGGCGATCTTGGTGCAGCGCACCGGCGCGACGTCGACGCCCAGCGCATGTTGCAGCAGCCCGACATCGAAGCGGGCGAAATGCATCAGCTTGACGACCGCGGGATCGGCCAGCAGGCGCTTGAGGTTCGGGCAGTCGGGCCCGCGCCCGCCGAGCGCCGGCGGCAGGATCTGCACCAGGTGGACCACCCCGTCGCCGGCGGACATCTGCACCAGGCAGAGCCGGTCGCGCCGCGAGTCCAGGCCCATCGCCTCGGTGTCGACCGCCAGCACGGGGCCGAGCACCAGCCCGTCCGGCAGGTCGTGGCGGTGCAGGTGCAGCGTGGCGTTGGCCATGAACAGAACGCTCCCAGCCATCAGGAACCCCGGAAACAAAAAACCCCCCCAACATCACAGGTGGCGGGGGGGGCTGGGCGGACGAAGCCGCCGTCAGTCGGATGGTGCCCAGGAGAAGACTCGAACTTCCACGACCTTACGGCCACAGGTACCTGAAACCTGCGCGTCTACCAATTCCGCCACCTGGGCATTCCAACCGCCCATTGCGGAGCGGGGCAATGGGTGGGCGGGCGATGTAGCCCCCCCCTGGCGCGCCGTCAACCGCCCGGCCGGCGAATCGGTGGAATTTTTCGCCGATGCGGCCTGCGCGCCCGCCGCCGGCGCCCCATATCCCCGGCATGACCCAGTCCCCTCCCCCGATCGCAACCGTCTTCGGCGGCACCGGCTTCATCGGCCGCCACATCGTGCGCCGCCTGCTGGCGCGCGGCCACACCGTGCGCGTGGCCGTGCGCGACCCGGAGGCGGCGCACAGCCTGCGCCCGGCCGCCGCCATCGGCCAGCTGGTGCCGCTGCATGCCCCGCTGACCGCGCCGCATCTGGTGGAACAGGCGGTCGCCGGTGCCGATTGGGTGGTCAACCTGGTGGGCCTGCTGGCCGAAGCCCGGCCCGGCGATTTCGAGCGCATCCACCACCAGGGCGCGGCCAGCATCGCCCGGGCCGCCGCGGCCACCGGCGCCAGCCGGCTGGTGCTGCTCAGCGCCATCGGCGCCGATGCGGCCAGCCCCAGCGCCTATGCCCGCACCAAGGCCGCCGGCGAGGCCGCCACCCTGGCCGCCTTCCCCGCCGCGACCATCCTGCGCCCCTCCGTGGTGTTCGGCGCGGAGGACGCGTTCTTCAACCGCTTCGCCGGCCTGGCCACGCTGCTGCCGGTGATGCCGGTGATCGCCGGCGCCACGCGGTTCCAGCCGGTGCATGTCGGCGACGTGGCCGACGCCGCGATCGCAGCACTGAGCCGGGCGGACACGGCGGGGCAGATCTATGAGCTGGGCGGGCCGCGGACGTGGACGATGCGCGAGCTGCTGGCCTGGATCCTGGCGCAGACCGGCCGGCGGCGGCCGCTGCTGGCCATCCCCGACGGGATCGCCGCGGTCCAGGCCGCCATCATGGAGCGGCTGCCGGGCAAGCCGTTGACCCGCGACCAGCTGATCCTGTTGCAGCGCGACAACGTGGTGGGTGCCGATGCGCTGGGCCTGGCCGCGCTGGGCATTGCGCCGATTTCGGTGGAACAGGTGGTGCCGGGCTATCTGGCACGGTATCGGGCGCGCAGTTAGATCCGATTCGGGCTCATTTTTGGGCTTTGAGATTGGAGAAATTCTGAGAAAGCTGGCGATTCGATGATTTAAGGCAGATATACTGCCGCAAATGACTCGCCAAACGGCCGGAACGGGCGTATACAGCCGTGCGCCCTTTCGCCCGGAGCAGTCCGATGCCCGACCGCATGCTGCAATTCGTCGCCATTCCCCAGCAGACGCCGGCCAAGCGCACGGCGACCCTACGGCGCGCGGATTTCGAGGAGATTTACGACGAATACGCCGCCGCCCAGGCCGCCAGCCAGGCCAGCCGGTGTTCGCAATGCGGCGTGCCGTTCTGCCAGGTGCACTGCCCGCTGGGGAACAACATCCCCGACTGGCTGAAGCTGGCCGCCGAGGACCGGCTGGAGGAGGCCTATGAGGTGGCCTCGGCCACCAACAACTTCCCCGAGATCTGCGGCCGCATCTGCCCCCAGGACCGGCTGTGCGAGGGGAATTGCGTCATCGAGAAGGGGTTTGACAGCGTCACCATCGGGGCGGTGGAGCGGTTCATCACCGATACCGCCTTCGAGCAGGGCTGGGTCCGCCCGATCGCCCCGCGGCGGGAGCGCGCGCAGTCCGCTGGCATCGTCGGCGCCGGTCCCGGCGGGCTGGCCGCCGCCGAGCAGCTGCGTCGGCTGGGCTACCAGGTGGATGTCTATGACCGCTACGACCGTGTCGGCGGGCTGCTGGTCTATGGCATCCCGGGCTTCAAGCTGGAGAAACCCATCGTCCAGCGCCGCCACGACCTGTTGGCGGCGGGCGGCATCCGGTTCCATCTCAACACCGCGGTCGGGCAGGACATTTCGCTGGACGCGCTGCGCGCGCGCCATGACAGCGTGCTGATCGCCACCGGCGTCTACAAGCCGCGCGAGATCGGCGGGCCCGGCGCGGGGCTGGCGGGCATTGTCGCGGCGCTGGACTACCTCACGGCCGCCAACCGCACCGGGCTGGGCGACCATGTCGCGGGCTTTGCCGACGGCACGCTGGATGCCGCCGGGCGGCGCGTGGTGGTGGTGGGCGGCGGCGATACGGCGATGGACTGCGTGCGCACCGCGATCCGGCAGGGGGCGGCGGAGGTCACCTGCCTGTATCGCCGCGACCGCGCCAACATGCCCGGCTCGCTGCGCGAGGTGACCAATGCCGAGGAGGAGGGCGTGCGCTTCCAGTGGCTGGCCGCCCCCGAGGCGTTCCTGGGCGATACCCATGTCACCGGCGTGCGCGCCGCGCGCATGCATCTGGGCCTGCCCGATGCCTCCGGCCGCCAGGCGGTGGAGCCCGTTTCCGGCAGCGGCTTCACGGTGCCCGCCGACCTGGTGATCAAGGCGCTGGGCTTCGACCCCGAGGACCTGCCGGCGGCGTTCGGCGAACCGGCGCTGAAGGTCTCGCGCTTCGGCACGCTGACGGTGGACCGCGGCAGCTTCATGACCAGCCTGCCCGGGGTGTTCGCCGCCGGCGACATCGTGCGCGGCGCCTCGCTCGTCGTCTGGGCGATCCGCGACGGGCGCGACGCGGCGGCGGCCATGCACGCCCATATGCAGCGCGCCCAGCGCGAGGCCGCGTGATGCGCGCGCTTCTGGTCCTGGCCGTGGTGATCGCGGCCAGCCCCGCCGCCGCGCAGCAGCCGCGCACCACGGTGCCGGGCATCGACGACAACCGCCGCGAAGTGCGCCAGATGGCCGAGATCTTCGAGATCGTGCCGCAGGCCGAGGCATTGCTGGTCCGGATGCGCCAGGAGATCATCCAATCCACCCTGCGCGCCAGCGAGATGACCGCCGAGCAGGCCGCCAGCGTGGTCGACGAGATCCTGATGCCGAATTTCGTCGCCCGCTCCGCCGAGCTGGTCGAGGAAATGCTGGAGCCCTATGCGCTCAACCTGACCATCACCGACCTCAAGGCGCTGCGCGCCTTCTATGCCTCCCCGCTCGGCCAGAAGTTCCTGCGCGCGCAAAAGCTGTCGCGCACGCAGGGAGAAACGGCGGGGCTGGCGTGGGGGCAAAGAGTGTTCCAGGAATCGGTGGACCGCCACGCGGATGAGCTGCGTGCGCGCGGGCTGAAATTCTGAAGGGAATCGTCATGACCGCCAAGAACCGCCTCGCCGGCACCGCCTTCGCCGCCGTGCTGCTGGCTGGAGCACCCGCCTTCATCCAGCCCGCCGCCGCGCAAGCACCCGCCGCGCCGGCGCAGGCCCCCGCGCAGGCAACGGCTCCGGCTGCCAACATCACCGAGGCCAGCCGCCGCGAGGCGCGCGCGCTGGGCGACAAGCTGGGCTGGGAATCGCAGGTGCGCGGCATCATCAACACGCTGCGCACCGCGATCATCGTCAACCTGGCCCAGACCAACGGCCGCCAGCCGCAGGACATGATCAGCGTGGTCGACGACGTGCTGATGCCCGATTTCGTCGGCGATGCCGCCGCGCTGCAGACGCTGATCGTGGATGCCTGGGCCGGCGCCTTCACCGCGGACGAACTGCGCAACCTGCGCAGCTTCTATTCCACGCCGCTGGGCGAGAAGCTGCTGCGCACCCTGCCGCAGCTCAACAGCGCGGTGAACCTGGCCGGCCAGGGCTGGGCACAGAAGATCTTCCAGG
>JBIPLY010000342.1:0-4632 GCA_044369385.1 Acetobacteraceae bacterium
CACCCCGCAAGACCCCGAGGCCCGCGACGCCATGGTGCGCGGCATGGTCGAACGCCTGGCCACGCGGCTGGAGGGCGCGCCGGACGACGCCGAAGGCTGGGCCCGCCTCGGCCGCGCCTATGCCGTGCTGGGCGAACGGGGAAAATCCGCCGACGCCTATGCCCGCGCCGGCGCCCTGCGCCCCGACGACATGGAAATCGCGCTCGCCGAGGCCCTGGTGCTGCTGGAGGGCCAGCCGCCCAGCGCGCCCTTCCCGCCCCGGGCGCTGGCCCTGCTCACCCGCGTCATCGCCGCCGAGCCGCGCCAGCCCGTCGCGCTGTGGCACCTCGGCGTCGAAGCCGCCAAGCGCGGCGCCATGGCCGAGGCCGGCGGCTTCTGGGACCGGCTGCTCGCCATCCTGCCGCCGGACAGCGAAGACGCGCGGCTGGTGCGCGGCGCGCTGGCGGCGGTGCGGCGATAGGGAGGAAGCCTTCTTTTTGTGAACAAAAAGAAGCAAAAAAACTTCATCCATTCGCGCGCGGAGGATTCTGCGCTGAACGGATGAAGTTTTTTGGTTCTTTTTTTCAAAAAAGAACATGCTTCCTTTCTTCCAGCCGCCACCCCGCCCGGCGCTTGCCCTATGCGCCCCGCCCCGCCAGGATGCGGCCAAACCGGGGGAGCCGCATCATGGCGCTGCATGTCGACTATTACGCCTCGCTGAACTCGCCCTGGACCCATCTGGGTGCCGCGCGGATCGAGGCGATGTGCGCCGCGCATGGCGCCTCGCTGCGCATCTGGCCGGTCGATCTGGGCGCCATTTTCCCGGCCTCCGGCGGCCTGCCGCTGCCCAAGCGCGCGCCGCAGCGCCAGGCCTACCGGATGATGGAGCTGAAGCGCTGGCGCGATGCGCTGGGCATCCCGATCACGCTGCAACCGAAGCACTTCCCCACCTCCGAGGCCCTGTCGTCCGGCTGCGTCATCGCGTTGCGCGAGACCATGGGCGACGCCCCGGCGATCCGCCTGGCGCATCTGGTGCTGAAGGCGGTGTGGGAGCAGGAGCGCGACCCCGCCGACCCGGCGGTGCTGGGCGCGCTGGTCGCCGAGTGCGGCCTCGATGCCGCGGCGGTGCTCGCCCTGGGCGCCGAGCCGCGCTGGGCGGAGCGCCGGGTGGCCGACACCCAGGCCGCCCTGGCCCGCGGCGTGTTCGGCGCCCCGAGCTACGTGATCGGTGACGAGATCTTCTGGGGCCAGGACCGGCTGGACTTTGTCGAACGGCGGCTGGCACGCGGCTAGAGCATGATCCGCGCTGATAGAAGCGCGGCCGATGCTCTAGCCCTTTGTTTGATCGCGTGATTCACGTCTCCGGCGATTCCGCCTCCGACGATCACGCTCTCGAGCAATATCCGACCGGATGGAGTCAACCGATCGGACATGGCTCCAGGACGGCGGCCTACGCACGATGGCGTGACCCGGGGGGGAGTGCCCGCAGGAGGGCTCGCCAGCCCATGCGCACGCCCGGCGCGTCGAGGGTTGTGCGGGATTGCCAGGGCCTTGCGGTGTCTGGTAGGGCGGTTCCCCAAGGCGGCGTGCGATCCGCCACGGGAGACTTCTTCGGATGCCGCAGCTGAGCCTGGCCTTCTTCGTGTCCGGCTTCGCCGCCCTGTTGTGCCAAGTGGTCTGGCAGCGGATGCTGGGCCTCTTCGCCGGCTCGGACACGGTCTCGGCCGCGCTGGTGGTTGGCGCCTTCCTCACCGGCCTGGGCATCGGCACCATCCTGGCCGCCCGCGTCGCCGACCGGCTGAGCCGGGCGCAGGCGATCATCGGCTTCGCGCTGTGCGAGATCGGGGTGGCCGGCTTTGCCCTGGTCTCCAAGCTGTTCCTGTACGACGGGCTGGCGATCGGCCTGGCCGGGCAGGTGGAAAGCCTGTCCGGGGTGTTCGCGCTGTGCTTCGCCGGGCTGGTGCTGCCGACCACGCTGATGGGCGCCTCGCTGCCGCTGCTGTCGCGGGCGGTGGCGACCTCGATCGACGGCCTGGCCCCGCGCATCGCGCTGCTCTACGGGCTGAACACGGTTGGCGCCGGGATGGGCGCGCTGGTTGGCGGCTGGCTGATCCTGGGGATGCTGGGGTTCGAGGACGCGCTGTGGCTGGCGGCGGGGCTGGAGGTTGTGGCCGCCGCCCTGGCGCTGACCCTGGTGCCGGCGGTGCGGCGCAGCCCCGATCCGGCGGCGGCCCCGGCGGCGGCGCGCCAGGTGGCGGTGCCCGCGGGGGTCGGCTCGGTGCGGCTGTGGTGCGTGCTGGCGTTCCTGTCCGGGCTGGTGATCGTGGCGCTGGAGATCGTCTGGGTGCGGGTGCTGGGCCAGCTCGGCCAGTACCATGCCTACATGTTCGCCACCTTGCTGGGGGTGTTCCTGCTGGCCGACGGCCTCGGCATGGCGGTGGGCGGGCGGCTGGTGGAGCGGGCGCGCGATCCGCGGCCGGGGTTCTTCCTGGCGCAGGGCGCGGGCTTCCTGCTGGCGCTGCTGCTGTTGCTGGCGGTCTGGTGGAGCATGCCGCACTGGCCCGCCGGGGCGGAGCCGAGCTGGCCCGATGCCTGGCGGCTGCGCGGGCCCAATCTGTGGATCGGCATCGGCGCCATCGTGGTTCTGGTGGGGCCGCCGGCCTTCCTGATCGGGCTGACCTTTCCGTTCGTCCAGCGCGCGGTGCAGCGCGACCTGGCGATGGTCGGCGCGCGGGTGGGCTGGGTGCAGCTCGCCAACATCCTGGGCAATGCCGCGGGCTCGCTGGGGGCCGGGCTGATCGGGCTGCACTGGCTGGGCACGGCGGGCACGCTGATGCTGCTGGCGGCGATCACGGCCGGGCTGCTGCTGGTGTGGCTGCTGCGCGGCGGGGGCGGACGCAGCAAGGCCGGCTGGGCGCTGCTGGCCGCGACGGTGGCCGGGCTGGTGGCGATGCCGGGCAACGATGCCTGGTGGCGGCGGCTGCATGTCCAGTCCGCCGGGCAGAATGCCGCCTGGGCCGAGGACCGCTCCGGCGTGGCCTTCTTCCGCGATGATGGCGGGGCGGCGGGGCCGCGGCCGGGGCGCGCGGCCAGCCCGTTCTTCATCCAGGGCTTCTCCCAGGGCACGATCCCGTTCCTGCCGGTGCACATGCTGCTGGGCGCGGTCGGGCCGCTGGTGCATCCGGCGCCGGCGCGGGTGCTGGTGATCGGGGTCGGCTCCGGCGGCACGCCCTGGGCCGCGTCGGTCAATCCCGCCAGCCGCTCGATCCGGGCCGTGGAGCTGGTCGCCCCGGTGCTGACGGCGCTGGAGGCGGTGGGCCGCCAGCGCCCGGACAGCGCCGTGGCCCGGCTGTTCGCCGATCCGCGGCTGCGCCTGGAATACGGCGACGCGCGCCGCGCGGTGGCGCGCGACACCCAGTTCTACGACGTGATCGAGGCCGACGCGATCCTGCCGGAGGCGTCGCAGTCCGGCATGATGTATTCGCGCGAGTTCCTGACCCAGGTGCGCGCGCGCCTGGCGCCGGGCGGGCTGTATGTGCAATGGGCACCGACGCCGCGCAGCGTATCGACCTTCGCCACGGTGTTTCCGCATGGCGTGATCCTGCGACCGGTCGGCATCATGATCGGCTCCAACACGCCGATCACCTTCGACCAGGAGCAACTGCTGGCGCGGCTGGCCGAGCCCGCGGTGGCCGCCCACCTGGCGCTGGGACGGGCCGGGTGCTGCGACTGGCCGGCGCTGATCGGTGGCATTGCCTGGCGCTGGACCACGGCGCGCGAGTTGGACGAAGACGCGCTGAGCGATCTGTTCCCGCGCGACGAGTTCTATCTCAACCAGCCGGCGCAATCCGCCGCGCGCTGATCAGTCCAGCAGGTTCAGCAGGACCCGCCCGACCTGGATCAGCGCCGCCCAGCCGAGCAGCGACAGGGCGATGATCGTGGCGCCGGCCACCGGCCAGGGCCAGCGCGCGGCGGGGGCGGGGTGGCCGAAGCCATGGGTCAGCGGGCGCGCGGGGCGGACGAGGCCGTCGGGCATGATGGGTCTCCGGAGCGGTGGCCGGACAACCATCGGCCGGAGAGGTTAAGCCTTCGCTAGCGCGCCCCTATCCGTCGGCCCGCGGCACCCAGGGGATGCGGGCGATGTCGATGCCGTCCTCCGCCAGCGCCTCGGCTTCCTCGGGCGTGGTTTCGCCGTAGATGCCGCGCGTCTCGGCCTCGCCGCGGGCGATGCGGCGGGCCTCCTCGGCGAACCCGTCGCCGACATAGTCGCAGTTCGCCTCCACCTCCGCGCGCAGCTTCTGCAGCATGGCGCGGACATGGTCGGGAAGGCTTTCCGCGGTCACGGCCTGGGTCGGCGCAGCAACTTGTGCCGCGGGCGCGGGGTCAGCGGTGATGCGGCCCTTGCGCGGCACGCCGGGGGTCATCAGGGCGCGGTCGACCTTGGCGCTGCCGCAGTGCGGGCATTCCAACAGGCCGCGCTTGGCCTGTGCCTCGAAACCGGCCGAACTGTTGAACCAGCCATCGAACTCGTGGCCGTCGTCGCAGCGCAGAGTGTAGTGGATCATCCTTGGGCCCGGCGTGAAATGCAGACCCCGAACATGGCGACTGCCGGGACGGCGGGCAAGAGGGGGGGGGGCCTACTCCGCCGCCACC
>JBIPLY010000343.1:0-4610 GCA_044369385.1 Acetobacteraceae bacterium
GCAATGGCCGGAAGAGTCGGCCATTGCGCCGGTTGGTATCAGACCAGAAAGAACGCCATCAGCGCCAGCGTCACCACCGAGAGGACGACGCTGATGGTCGTGGCGCTGCAGAAGCCGTCGAACATCCGCTGGCGGTCGGCGGTGAAGGCTTCCTCGGTCACCTTGTTGCCGTTCGATGGGGCATGGGCCATGGCGGTCTCGATCTTTCGGATGGGTGGAGGTTGGGAAGAAACTAGCGGATTTCGCGCCGGGAAGAAACCTATCCGGGATTGCGCAGCACCGCATCCGCCGCCGCCTCGCCCCCGCCGTCGCCGCCGCCGCCGACGACGATGAAACGCCGCAGCGCCGCGGGATACAGCAGATGCTCCTGCGCCAGCACCCGCGCCCCCAGGCGCGCCTCGTCATCGCCCGCCAGCACCGGGACTGCCGCCTGCGCCAGGATCGGCCCCTCGTCCATCCCCTCGGTCACCAGGTGCACGGTGCAGCCATGCAGCTTGACCCCGGCGGCCAGCGCGCGGGCATGGGTGTCGGTGCCGGGAAACGCCGGCAGCAGGCTGGGATGGATGTTCAGCATCCGCCCGGCCCAGCGCCCGACGAAATACGGCGAGAACAGCCGCATGTAGCCAGCCAGGCAGACGATCTCGACCCCGGCCGCCTCCAGCGCGGCGCTCAGCACCGCCTCATGCGCCGCGCGGTCGCGCCCGAACTCCCGGTGCGGCACCGCCTGCGCCGCGACCCCCTCGGCCCGCGCCCGCGCCAGCCCGCCGGCATCCGCGCGGTTGGACAGCACCAGCGCGATCTCGGCCGGATAGTCATTCCCGCGCGCGGCCGCGATCAGCGACAGCATGTTGCTGCCGCGCCCGCTGATCAGGATGCCGACGCGCCGCTTCACGCGCCCGGCCACCCCGGTGACCGGCTCATGCCGGCCACCCCGCCGGCAGGTCGATGCGAATGCCGGCCTCGCCCGCCGCGCCCGCCTCGATCCGCCCGATCTCGAATACCGTCTCGCCTTCCGCCTCCAGCAATTCGCGCGCCGCCGCGGGTTCGGCGGTGACCACGGCCATGCCGATGCCGCAGTTGAACACCCGCAGCATCTCCTCGGCCGCCACCTGCCCGCTCCGCGCGAGCCATTGGAACACCGGCGGCAACGCCCAGGCCCCAGCGTCGACCACCGCCGTCATCCCCGCCGGCAGCACCCGCGGCAGATTGCCCGGCAGCCCGCCGCCGGTGATGTGCGCCGCCGCCTTCAACAACCCGGCCCGATGCAGCGCCAGCAGCGACTTCACATAGATCCGTGTCGGCGCCAGCAACGCCTGCCCCAAGGTCCCACCGCCAAACGCCGCCGGCGCCGCCCAGCCGGCATTGCCCGCCTCCACGATCCGCCGCACCAGGGAGAACCCGTTCGAATGCACCCCGCTGCTGGCCAGCCCCAGGATGGTGTCCCCAGGCATCACGTCTTTCGGCAGCAGATTGCCGCGCTCCGCCGCACCCACGGAAAACCCGGCCAGGTCGTAATCGCCCTTGGCATACATCCCCGGCATCTCCGCCGTCTCCCCGCCGACCAGCGCGCAGCCGGCCTGGCGGCAGCCCTCGGCGATCCCGGCCACGACGCGCGCGGCGGCCTCCACATCCAGCTTCCCGGTGGCGAAGTAATCCAGGAAGAACAGCGGCTCCGCCCCCTGCACCACCAGGTCGTTGACGCACATCGCCACCAGGTCGATGCCGACGAAATCATGGATGCCGGTATCGATGGCGATCTTCAGCTTGGTCCCCACCCCGTCGGTCGAGGAGACCAGCACCGGATCGCTGTATCCCGCCGCGCGCAGGTCGAACAGCGCCCCGAAGCCGCCCAGCCCGCCCATCACGCCCGCGCGGTTGGTCGAGCGCGCCAGCGGCTTGATCCGTTCCACCAGCGCATCGCCGGCGTCGATGTCCACCCCGGCGGCGCGATAGGTCATGCTGGTCATGCGGTGCTCCGACACGGAATCCGGCGGAAACAACCATGCGTGGCCCGCCGACGCAACTCGCGGCTATACTGCGGCCATGAGCGACAGCGCCACTCCGCCGCCCGCGCTGGGCACTTCGGCGTTCACCCTGGCCAACATGGTGACGTTCCTGCGCATCTGCGCGGTGCCGGTGGCGGTCTGGCTGGTGCTGCGCGGGCAATTCCTCGCCGCGTTCTGGCTGTTCGCCGCTGCCGGCGCCTCCGATGCGCTGGATGGCTGGCTCGCCCGGCGCAATGGCCCGACCCGCCTGGGCGCGATACTGGACCCGATCGCCGACAAGGCGCTGCTGGTCAGCATGTTCGCCACGCTCGCGGTGGTGCATGTGCTGCCGGATTGGCTGGCGATCCTGGTGATCTTCCGCGATATGGTGATCGTCGGCGGCGTGCTGGCGCTGTCGGTGCTGGGGCATCAGGTGGCGATCCGCCCGATCGCGATCTCGAAGCTGAACACGGTGGTGCAGATCGTGATGGTGGGGGCGACGCTGCTCATGGAGGGGATGGCCCTGGACTGGCCGGTGCTGGGCGCGGCGCTGCTGTGGACCACGGTGGCCAGCACGCTGGCGTCGCTCGGCGCCTATCTCTGGCTGATGGCGCGCGCACGATGAAGGGGGCGCGATGAACGGCGAACAGCCCTTGGCCGGTGCGACGCGCGCCCAGCGCTGGGCAGCGGCTGGCGGGCTGCTGGTGGTGGCCTGGCTGGGGCTGCACCTGTTCGCCTCGGTGCTGCTGCCCTTCGTGGTCGCCGCCGTGATCGCCTATTTCCTGGACCCGCCGACCAGCAGGATGCAGCGCGCCGGCCTGCCGCGCGGCCTCGGCGCGCTGCTGATGCTGATGGCGGCGCTGCTGGTGGCGCTGCTGTTCACCGTGCTGCTGTATCCGCTGATCCTGGCCCAGATCGGCCTGATCATCACCCGGCTGCCCAGCTACGTGACCCTGGTGCGATCCGCGGCCGACCTGCTGCTGGCCACGCTGCAGGAACATCTCGGCCCTGAGTTCGTCGACGAGCGGCTGCGCGCCCTGGTCGCCAGCCAGACCGCGATCATCCTGTCCTATGTCGGCACCGCCCTGACCACCCTGATCGGCAGCGGCTTTGCGTTGTTCAACGTGCTGACCCTGCTGGTGGTGACGCCGGTGGTGGCGTTCTACCTGTTGCGCGACTGGCCCGGCATGGTCGAACAGGTCGATTCCTGGCTGCCGCGGCGCTATGCGACGGTGCTGCGCACCCAGGCGCGCGAGGTCGACCGCATCCTGGCCGCCTGGCTGCGCGGCCAGGCGATGTGCAGCATGGCGCTGGCGATCTTCTATGCGGTCGGCCTGTCGCTGGTCGGGCTGGACCTGGCGCTGATCGTCGGGCTGACCGCGGGGATGATGTCGTTCATCCCCTATGTCGGCACCATCACCGGGTTGGTGCTGGGCATGGGCCTCGCCGCCGCGCAGTTTTCCACCGGGTCCGGCGTGCTGATGGTGCTGGGCGTGTTCTTCATCGGCAATCTGCTGGAAGGCTACGTGATCTACCCGCGCTTCCTGGGCGACCGGGTGGAGCTGCATGCGGTGTGGGTGATCTTCGCGCTGTTCGCCGGCGGTGCCGCCTTCGGCTTCCTCGGCGTGCTGCTGGCAGTGCCGGCCGCGGCCGTGATCGGGGTGCTGTGCCGATTCTGGCTGCGGCGCTACCTGCAAAGCCCGCTCTACCTCGACCCGCCTTCCGACTCCCACGCGCCATGAGCGGCGCGGGGCAACTCCTGCTGCCGTTGCGCCCGCCGCCGCGCGCCGCCGCCCCGCCCATCGCGGCGGCATCGAACGCGGCGGCCCGGGCCTGGCTGGCGCGCACCGCGGACTGGCCGCAGCGGCGCCTGGCCCTCTGGGGCCCGCGCGGCGCCGGCAAGTCGCTGCTGCTGGCGCAATGGGCCCACCGGCACGGCGCGGCGCTGATCGCCGGCCCCGCATTGCGCTTCCTCCCGCCGGCCACCCCGCTTGCGATCGACGACGCCGACCGCGCCCCGGCGCATGACCTGCTGCACATGCTGAACGCCGCCGCCGAGGCCGGGCTGGCGGTGCTGCTGGCCGCCGAGGCGGCACCCGCCCGCTGGGCCACCACCTTGCCCGACCTCTCCAGCCGGCTGCGCGCCACCACTTCCGTCGCCATCGAGGCGCCGGAGGATGCGCTGCTCGCCGCCCTGCTGGCCCGGCTGCTGGGCGAGCGGCAGTTGCGCCCCAGCCCGGCCACCATCGCCTGGCTGCTCGCCCGCCTGCCGCGCCGCCACGATGCGGTGATCACCGCCGTCGCGCGGCTGGACCGCGCCGCCCAGACGCTGGGCGTGCCGATCGCGCCGGCCCTGGCGCGCGACGTGCTGCCAGACCTGCTGGCCGACCTGCCGGATGCGGCGGATGAAGATTTCGCCACACCGGCTGCCAGCGGACCGAGTCTGCTGTAGGATGCCCATGCGACGAGACCGGAGCCGCATGATGACCCCCCCCGACATGGTGCTGGCCGCGCCGGACCAGCCCGCCGAGGCCCCCCCGAATCCGGAGCGCTTCCTCAACCGCGAGCTGTCCTGGCTGGACTTCAACCACCGCGTGCTGGAGGAGGCGGAGAACCCGCGCCACC
>JBIPLY010000344.1:0-4600 GCA_044369385.1 Acetobacteraceae bacterium
TGATGTCCTCCACCCCGCTGACGCTGGCCGAAACTGCCAGCGTCTTCGGCGAGATGCTGACCTTCCGCGCCCTGCTGGACGCCGAAACCGACCCCGCGCGGCGCCGCATCATGCTGGCTGGCAAGGTCGAGGACATGCTGAACACCGTGGTGCGCCAGGTGGCGTTCTACCGCTTCGAGACCCTGCTGCACGACGAACGCCGCTCCGGCGAGCTGATGGCCGAGCGCATCGGCGAGCTGTGGATGCAGGTGCAGACCGAAAGCCTCGGCCCGGCCTTCGAGTTCGCGCCGGAATACCGGGTGTTCTGGTCCTATGTGCCGCATTTCATCCACTCGCCGTTCTATGTCTACGCCTATGCCTTCGGCGACTGCCTGGTGAACGCGCTGTATTCGGTCTATCAGGCCGGGCATCCCGGCTTCGAGGCGAAATACCTCGCCATGCTGCGCGCCGGCGGCACGCTGCGGCACAAGGAGTTGCTGGCCCCGTTCGGCCTCGATGCCTCCGAGCCGGCGTTCTGGACCCGGGGCCTGGATGTGATCGCGGGCTTCATCGACGAGCTGGAACGGATGGACACGTGACGCACGGCAAGGAAGTAGAATTCACATGGAGACGAAGAGGCGAAGAGGCGCAAGCAAGGCCCAGTCCTGTTCTTCTCTTCGCCTCTACGTCTCCATGTGAAATGCCTTTCTGGAAGCCGCAACGATGAGCGACCGCGAGGACAAGGGCTCCTTCTTCGGCGAGCTGCGCCGCATGGCGCGCACCTCGGGTGCCGTCGGCGGCATCGCCGCGCGCGTGGCGGGCGAGCGGGTGTTCGGCATCAAGACCAACCGCGCCGACCATGCCGGCGACCTGAAGACCATCCTCGGCGGGCTGAAGGGGCCGCTGATGAAGGTCGCCCAGTTCCTCTCCACCGTGCCCGACGCCCTGCCGGAGGAATACGCCGCCGAGCTGTCCCAGCTTCAGGCCAATGCCCCGGCGATGGGGGCCGCCTTCGTGCGCCGGCGCATGGCCGGCGAGCTGGGGGCGGACTGGCAGGCCCGCTTCGCCCGCTTCGGCCAGGAAGCCGCCGCGGCCGCCTCGCTCGGCCAGGTCCATCGCGCCACCCTGCCGGACGGGCGGGAAGTGGCCTGCAAGCTGCAATATCCCGACATGCCCAGCACGGTGGAAGCCGATCTCAAGCAGCTCAAGATGGCGATGGCGGTCTATCACCGCATGGACAACGCCATCCAGCACGACGACATTTATGCCGAGCTGGCCGAACGCCTGCGCGAGGAGCTGGACTACACGCGTGAGGCCGCCCAGGCGCGGCTCTACGGCATCATGCTGGCCGACGTGCCGCAGGTGCATGTGCCGGCGCCGATTCCGGAACTGTCGACGAAGCGCCTGCTGACCATGACCTGGCTCGACGGCCGCCCGCTGATGGCGCGGCTGGAGGAAGACCCGCCGCAGGAGGAGCGCAACGCCATCGCCGAGGCGCTGTTCCGCGCCTGGTACATCCCGTTCTACCGCTACGGCGTGATCCACGGCGACCCGCATCTGGGCAACTATCAGGTGCGCCCGGACGGCAGCGTGAACCTGCTCGATTTCGGCGCCATCCGCGTCTTCCCGCCCAGCTTCGCCGGCGGCGTGATCGCGCTGTATGAGGCGATCCGCGACGAGGACATGGATGCGGCGGCGGAGGCCTATCGCTCCTGGGGCTTCGTCGACCTGTCGCGCGACAAGATGGATGTGCTGAACGAATGGGCGCGCTTCCTGTACGAGCCGCTGCTGGATGACCGGGTGCGCCCGATCACCCTGTCCGACGATCCCCAGTTCGGGCGCGAAGTGGCGCGCCGCGTCCATGCCGGGCTGAAGCGCACCGGCGGCGTGCGCCCGCCGCGGGAGTTCGTGCTGATGGACCGCTCGGCGATCGGGCTGGGGGGCGTGTTCCTGCGGCTGCGGGCGAAGCTGAACTGGGCGAAGCTGTACCGCGAATTGACGGACGGGTTCGCCGTGGAGGCGGTGGCGGCGCGGCAGGCGGCGGCGCTGGCGGAGGCGGGGGTGCCTGAGAACAAGTGACCGCAAGGACTGGGCGAAGCCTGGGCTCTGCCCAGACCCGCCAGGGGCCAAGCCCCTGGACCTTATGAATTGCGAGGGTCCAGGGGCTCGGCCCCCGGGTTTTTTGTGACAATCTTGCACTGATACTTGGTCCGGGCTACGCGGGCGGCACGCCCAGGGGATCGCCGATGCCGGACGCCGCGCCGCGTTTTCACTTCATTTCGGGTTTGCCGCGATCGGGCTCGACGCTGCTGTCGGCGATCCTGCGCCAGAATCCACGCTTTCACGCCGGCATGACCAGCCCGGTGGGCGCGATGTTCAACGCAGTACTGGCACAGGTCAGTGCCGGCAGCGAGTTCGGCCCGTTGGTGGACACCGAACAGCGTCGGCGGCTGCTGCGCGGGTTGTTCACCTCGTTCTATGCCGATGTCGCCGCGCCGGTGGTGTTCGACACCAATCGCGGCTGGACGGCGCGATTGCCGGCGCTGCTGGACCTGTTTCCCGAGGCGCGGGTGATCGCCTGTGTGCGCAATCTCGCCTGGGTGATGGACAGCATCGAGGTGCTGCATCGTGCCAATCCATTCGAGAACACGCGGCTGTTCGGCGGCAATCCGAACCGCAGCACGGTGTACAGCCGGCTGGAGGGGCTGGCGCAGCATGACCAGCTGGTCGGCCACGCCTGGTCGGCGCTGCGCGAGGCGTTCTATGGCGCGGAGTCCCGGGCGCTGCTGGTGGTGGACTATGACTTCCTGGCGCGCGCGCCGGCGAAGGTGCTGCCGCTGATCTACCGGTTTCTCGACGAGGCGCCGTTCGCGCATGAGTTCGACAATGTCGAATACGATGCGGCGGCCTTCGACATCGGGCTGGGCGTGCCCGGGCTGCATGCGGTGCGGCGCCAGGTGGCCTTCGTGCCGCGGCGCGCGGTGATCCCGCCGGACCTGTTCGACAAGTTCGCTCGCATGTCGTTCTGGACCGAGACCGCCGGCAGCGCGGCCAGCGTGATCGCGGCGCAGGCGAAGGACTGACGCCGGGTTGATCCGCGGCGGCGTGGCGCGGCTTCTTTGCCAAATCCTCATGGTCGCCTGGCCATCATGCCGCCCGGTCTGCCCGGGAGGCGGGCCTTGGCATGACCGGGAGCGGGCCCATGGCACCACAGGATGCGGCGCGCGCCGGGCGGCGGATGGAGCCGTGGCAGCGCTGGGGCGCCACGCTGCCGGAGGATGTGGAACTGGCGCTGGTCGGCCCCGGCGCGGCGCCGCCGGCCGGGCGCGAGGTGGTCTTCGTGGCCGGCGACCTGCCGGACCTGGCGCGGCTGCTGGCCGGGCTGGGCCAGGGGCGCGAGGTGCATGTGCTGGACATGGGCCGCGACGGGCTGGCGCAGATCGCCGCGGTGCTGGAAGGGCGGCGGGATCTCGCGGCGCTGCATGTGCTGGGCCATGGCCAGGAGGGCGCGGTGGCGCTGGGCGATCTGGTGCTGACGCGGGCGAACCTGGCGGAGCATGGGGCGAGGCTGGCGGCGATCGGGGCGGCGATGGCGCCGGACGGGGACATCCTGTTGTACGGCTGCGACATCGGCGCCGATGCGGGGCTGTTGCAGGAGCTTGCCATCGTGACCGGGGCTGACCTGGCCGCATCGAACGACCTGACCGGGGCGGCGGCGCTGGGCGGGGATTGGGAGCTGGAAGTCCGGGTGGGCGATGTGAGCGCGGCCCCGGCGGTGGATGCGGCGCTGGCGGCGGAGTATGGCGCGGTGCTGGCGCTGGGCCGGACGACGGTGACCTTCGACGATGACGCGCGCTTCGAAAGCCGCGGCAGCTCCTCGGACGCAAGCGAGGACGTGATCTATCTCGTCCCGGGATCGACCACCTACAGGCTTGAGGTCGATGGCCGGCTGGACCCGCTTTTCGTGGATCCCGGGCGCGCCTACGTCGAGGCGGCGTATTACGGCGGCGAAGTGCTGGTGGAGGTGGATTTCATCGGCGGCCAGCCGTTCTCCATCGAATCCATCAAATTGAAATCCTATTTTTCACCGCAGAACATACTCGTGGTCGGCCGTGACGAAAATGAGGACATCATCGGATTCAGGAGCGTTTCGGTCGGAACGAGTTTCAGTACTTTCACCTTTCCGACACTGGTGAATATCACGCTGATTGAGATCGTCAGCTTCAACGACCTGCTGCCCTTCGCAATGGACGACATCGTGTTCTCCAGCATCGGGGCGCCGCCCTGCTTCCATCGCGGCACCGGGATCATGACGCCGTTCGGGCGCGTGGCGGTGGAGCGGCTGCGCGTGGGCGACGCGGTGCTGACGCAGGGGGGGCGGGTGCGGCGGGTGGTCTGGCTCGGGCAGCGGCGGATGAACGTGGCGCGGGCGCGGCGGCCGCAGGATGTCTGGCCGGTGCGGGTGCGGCGCGATGCCTTCGCCCCCGGCGTGCCGGCGCGCGACGTGATCCTCTCGCCGGACCATGCGGTCTTCGCCGGCGGCGTGCTGATCCCGGTGCGCTACCTGGTGAACGGGGCGTCGGTGGTGCAGGAGGCGGCGCGCGAGGTGGAGTGGTGGCAT
>JBIPLY010000345.1:0-4589 GCA_044369385.1 Acetobacteraceae bacterium
GCCAGCGCGGCTCGGTGCTGGATGTGCCGGCCGCCCCGGCGCCGGTCGAGTCGGGCGCGCCGAAGGTGCCGACCAACTAGCTTCCCTCTCCTGCGTCATCCGCCCCTTTCCAGCCTGCGTCCCCCGCAGGGCAGCACGATCGGATAACTCATGCAGACCGGGTTTCCCGAGACTCGGGCGCGGCGCTATGGTGTTCGCCCATGACGCGGTTCGTATTCATCACCGGCGGCGTGGTCTCCTCCCTGGGCAAGGGCATTGCCTCCGCCGCGCTGGGCGCGCTGTTGCAGGCGCGCGGCTATTCGGTGCGGCTGCGCAAGCTGGACCCGTATCTGAACGTCGACCCCGGCACGATGTCGCCGCTGCAGCATGGCGAGGTGTTCGTCACCGATGACGGGGCGGAGACCGATCTCGACCTGGGCCATTACGAGCGCTTCACCGGGGTGCATGCCACGCGGGCGGACAACGCCACCACCGGGCGGATCTATTCCGAGGTGATCGCCCGCGAACGCCGCGGCGACTATCTCGGCGCCACGGTCCAGGTCATTCCGCACATCACCGATGCGATCAAGGAGGCCATCACCGCCAATTTCGGCGAGGACCCGCCCGATTTCGCCCTGATCGAGATCGGCGGCACCGTCGGCGACATCGAGAGCCTGCCGTTCCTGGAGGCGATCCGCCAGCTCGGCAACGAGCTGGGGCCGGAGCGGGTGATGTTCATCCACCTCACCCTGCTGCCCTATATCCCGACCGCCGGCGAGCTGAAGACCAAGCCGACGCAGCATTCGGTCAAGGAGCTGCTCAGCGTCGGCATCCAGCCGCACATGCTGATCTGCCGCAGCGACCGCGAGATCCCGCAGAACGAGCGCCGCAAGATCGCGCTGTTCTGCAACGTGCGCCCGGATGCCGTCGTCGCGGCGCTGGACGTCGACACCATCTACCAGGTGCCGATCAGCTACCACGCGGAGGGCTTCGACCGCGAAGTGCTGCGCCATTTCCGCCTGCCGTTCGACAGCGAGCCCGACCTGTCGCGCTGGCAGCGCATCGTCGATGTGGTGCGCGCCCCCGAGGGCGAGGTCCGCATCGCCATCGTCGGCAAGTACACCACCCTGCTGGACAGCTACAAAAGCCTGTCCGAGGCGCTGATCCACGGCGGCATCGCCAATCGCGTGAAGGTCAAGCTGGACTGGCTGGACAGCGAGGTGTTCGAGAACCCGGGCACCGTCGCCCGGCTGGAAGGCGTGCATGGCATCCTGGTGCCGGGCGGCTTCGGCGAGCGCGGCACCGAGGGCAAGATCGAGGCGGTGCGCTTCGCCCGCGAGCGCCGCATCCCGTTCTTCGGCATCTGCTTCGGCATGCAGATGGCGGTGATCGAGACTGCGCGCCACCTGGCCGGCATGCCCGAGGCATCCTCCAGCGAGTTCGGCCCGTGCGAGCTGCCGGTGGTGGGCCTGCTGACCGAATGGTCGCGCGGCAACCAGGTGGAGCGGCGCGAGGCGGGCGGCGCGCTGGGCGGCACCATGCGCCTGGGTGCCTTCGACGCCGTCCTGGCCGAAGGCTCGCTGGTGCGCGCGATCTACGGCAGCGCCACCGCCACCGACCGCCATCGCCACCGCTACGAGGTCAACGTCAATTTTCGCGAGAAGCTGGAGGCTGCGGGCTTGCGCTTCTCCGGCATGTCGCCGGACGGGGAGCTGCCGGAGAACATCGAGCGTGCCGACCACCCCTGGTTCGTCGGCGTGCAGGCGCATCCGGAGCTGACCAGCAAGCCCTTCGCGCCGCACCCGCTGTTCCGCAGCTTCATCGAGGCCGCGGTGAAGCAGGCGCGGCTGGTCTAGGAAGGAAGAGTCTTCTTTTTGTGAACAAAAAGAAGCAAAAAAACTTTATCCGTTTGCATCCGGCGCCCCTGCGAAGCGCGGATGCAAATGGGTGAAAGTTCTTTAAAAAAGAACGGGCTTTAGGCTTGCACCAGCTTGTAGCAGTTGCAGACCTTCCCGGTATTGGTGAACCAGCCATCGGCGTCGTAGTAGCCGAAATTGTCGCCGCTGTTCACGTCGGCGCGGAATTCGGTCCGGCTGTCATAGACGAAGAAGCCCTCATTGGCGTCGAAGTAGAAGTATTTGTGGTTCTTGTGGCCCATCGCCACCCAGTGGATGCCGATATCGACGATGAAGAACCCGTTCTGCGCGGTCATCGCATGCGCCGTGTCCGACCAGAGCGGCGTGATCTTGCGCTCCACCCGCATGCCCAGGTCCTTGACCGTGTTGGCGATCGCGGCATCCCATCCCGCCGTGCGCACCATCATCTCCACCTTCTGTTGCAGCAATCCGGCCTGCAACTGGCTGGGCACCGTCTCGTCCAGCGCCGCCCCCTCCAGCATCTTGCGTGCCCAGGTGGTCGAGTAGCCGAAGCACAGCCCCTCGGTCAGCTTGGCGGTGGCCGCCTGCACCCCCTTGTTGACCTTGCGCTTGCGCAGCCATTTGCGCGTGGTCCCGGTCACCCTTGTCCATGTCACCCCGGAGAAGCCGTTGTTCTCCATGTCGTAGATCGTCTGCATGCTCGTTTTCCCCGCATTCCTGATCCGCACTGCGCGGCAACCCTAGGGTGAGCCCGCACCGGCGCACAACCGTGCACAAGAAGGTTTGATCGCTTGCCTTCCTGGCCCAGCCGCGCCATCACCCCGCCATGCACGCAACCGTCCGCATCGCCGAACTCAGCCTGGCCAATGACCGCCCGCTGGTGCTGATCTCCGGCCCCTGCCAGATCGAAAGCCGCGCCCATGCGCTGGAATGCGCCGCGGCCCTGGCCGAGATGTGCCAAGCGGCCGGGATCGGGCTGATCTTCAAGTCCAGCTACGACAAGGCCAACCGCACCAGCGCCGGCGCCGCGCGCGGGGTGGGCATGGCCCAGGGCCTGGAAATCCTCGCCGAGGTGAAGCAGCGCTTCGGCGTGCCGGTGCTGACCGACGTTCACGCCGCCGAGCAGTGCGCGCCGGCCGCCCGGGCGGTCGACGTGCTGCAGATCCCCGCCTTTCTCTGCCGCCAGACCGACCTGCTGCTGGCCGCCGGCGCGACCGGGGCGGCGATCAACGTGAAGAAGGGGCAGTTCCTGGCGCCCTGGGACATGGCCCATGTGGCGGAGAAGATCGCCAGCACCGGCAACACCCGCATCCTGTTGTGCGACCGCGGCACCAGCTTCGGCTACAACACCCTGGTTTCCGACCTGCGTGGCCTGCCGATCATGGCGCGCACCGGCTATCCCGTGGTGTTCGATGCCACCCATTCGGTGCAGCAGCCGGGCGGGCAGGGCGCGTCCTCCGGCGGGCAGCGCGAATTCGCCCCCGTCCTGGCCCGCGCCGCCGTCGCCGTGGGCGTGGCCGCGGTGTTCATCGAGGCCCATCCCGATCCCGACCGCGCCCCCAGCGACGGACCCACCATGCTCGCGCTGCGCGACATGCCCGCGCTGATCGCCCGGCTGATGGCGTTCGACGCCTTGGCCAAGTCTCCCTGAGGAAAACAAGGAACCCACGATGCAGATGATCGACCACAAGGCCGGCGACGGCGCCGAGGCCACCGCCGGCGCCATGGTGACGGTCCACTATACCGGCTGGCTGTTCGACGCGAGCGCCCCGGAGAACAAGGGCCAGA
This sequence comes from Acetobacteraceae bacterium, assembly GCA_044369385.1. GTDB lineage: Bacteria > Pseudomonadota > Alphaproteobacteria > Acetobacterales > Acetobacteraceae > CAMDGX01. The sequence goes on from JBIPLY010000345.1 coordinate 3,645, forward strand.
AATTCGACAGCTCGCGCGACCGCGGCGATCCGTTCGTGTTCCCGCTGGGCGCCGGGCGCGTCATCCAGGGCTGGGACCATGGGGTTGCCGGCATGAAGGTGGGCGGGCAGCGCACGCTGATCATCCCGCCGGAGATGGGCTATGGCGCGCGCGGCGCCGGCGGCGTGATCCCGCCGAACGCGACGCTGGTGTTCGACGTGGAATTGCTGGCGGTCTGATCCCGCCCCCTGCGATGGCCGGCGCGTTCGGCCATCGCAGGGGATCGCGCGCATGACGGCACGGCAAATCTCGTGTCCGCATCGGCATCGTTACAAGCCTTTGTTAACGTCGGCGCCGTAGCTTGCCCGACCGTGCAACCCCGCCGACCGACTGGGGGTGGCAAGGCATCTGGGAAGGTCGTGTCGATGGTGAACCCTGACGAGAAGCCGGTCCGCCGGCGTGGCTGGCCGCGGCTGGCGCTGCGCAGCCGGCTGTTTTCCGGCTATGCGCTGCTGATCCTGCTGTCGCTCGGCCTGGCCGCGGCCGGCATTCTGGGCCTGGGCGGGGTTGCGGGGCACCTGGTGGGGCTGAAGCAGTCCACCGGTTCGCTGCGCGAGGTGGCCGCCGCGCGCGGCATGATGGGCGAGTTCGCCGCCAGCCAGTTGCGCTTCATGCTGGACGGCAATGCCGGCGAGCTGGCCTCGCTGCCGGCACGGCTGCGCGAAGGGCTGACGGTGGCCGAGATCGGCGCCGAGACTGCCGATGCGGCCAAGCGGCTGGGCGAGGCCACCGCCCGCGTCAACGGGATGGAGACGACGGTCCAGAAGCTGATCGCGCTCGGCGGCACGGCCGAGACGGCGCGCGCGGAGCTGTACCGCATCGGCCAGCGCATGATCCGCACCACCGAGCGCCTGGCGCGCGCGCTGCGCGGGATGGACAACATGGGCGGCACGGCCGACATGCTGG
>JBIPLY010000346.1:0-4584 GCA_044369385.1 Acetobacteraceae bacterium
TGGCGCAGCGCTCGCTGGCCGTCGGCGGCGTGCTGCGCTGTGCCGACGGCGTGGTGTTCGGCCGGCGGCCGGACCGCGCGATCTACCAGCCCGGCGAGTGGCAGTTGCCGCCGGCCGGCACCGTCGACCGCAGCGCGGAGCGCGCCGAGGGGCGGGTGGATGTGCGGGCGATGCTGCTGACCGAACTGCGCGAGGAGGTCGGGCTGCTGGCCGGGGATGTGCATGCGCTGCGCCCGCTCTGCCTGGTGGAGCATGCCGGCAGCCATGTGCTGGACCTGGGCATCGCGCTGGAAACGACGCTGGATGCCGCCGGCGTGCGGGCGCGGCATGCGGCCGGGGGCGACGACGAATACGCCGCGCTGACGGTGGTGCCGGTGGCGGAGCTGGGGGGGTTCATGGCGCGGGAGGCGGCGGCGATGAACCTGCAGGCCGCGGTGTTCCTGGAAAGGGCGGGGTTCAAGGAAGCGGTTCTTTTTTGAAAAAAAGAACCAAAAAACTTTTACCCATTGGCATCCGGCGCGCACGGGGGAGACGGATGCCAATGGATGAAGTTTTTTTGCTTCTTTTTGTTCACAAAAAGAAGATTCTTGCTTCCTCTCGCAATCAGCCCGGCTTCTGCCCGGTCATGCCCAGGTTGATCCAGCCATGGTTGTGCCCGCGCACCCGGCTGAGCGGCAGCGGTTCGATGTTGACGAAGCCGGCCTGGCCCAACGCCTTGGCCAGGTAGCGCGGCGAGAACAGCGCCAGGTGCCAGTTCGGGTGGCCGGGCGTGCCATTGCCGTCGCCATACGAGAATGTGCGGCCGGCCATCCACACGCAGGGATCGCGTTCGGGGTTGAGGCGATACCAGCCGTCGCGGTGGCTGTTGTCGACGCCGGTGCGCTCGAACTGCACGAAGGCCTCGGCGATCTTGAGCCCGTCCGGCACCCAGATCTCCACGCGGCCGCTCGGCTTGAGGATGCGGCACCAATCCGACAGCGCATCGACGGTCTGATACCACGGAATGTGTTCCAGGACGTGCGAGGCGTAGATCAGGTCGAAGCTGCCATCGGGGTACGGCAACTTGCCGGAGGCGTTCGATACCGTGTCCGAAAACCCGTCATCGACGATGTTGAGCGATTCGAACCCCGGCAAGGGGGTGGGGCCGGGACCGATCTCCAGGCAACGCGGGGCCGCCGCTTCGCTGCTGCTCACTGTCATTCCTTCAATTCGCCTATTTGCGTTCGGGCAGGAACACCGACGTGTCCGTGCAATAGACCGGCCGCCCGGTGATCTGGGCGATCTGGTGCGCCTGTCCGGAGTCGCTTTCCACGAACAGGTTGCCGCCCAGCGCGTTGTAGACATCCGCCTTGTAGCGCCCGTAGACCTGCAACTGCCGCCGGTGCTCGGCACTCGGCACGTCCAGCATCACCAGCGCGTTGTATTGGATGTCGTGCTTGGCCAGCCATTCGGCGGTGGCCGCGCGCCACCGCTCGATGCGCGAGGTGACGATGGCGCCCAGCTTGAAGGTGGGGCGCAGCCGCAGCGGCGCGTTGCGGATGTAATTCTCGTAGAGCCCGCCATCGTTGCTGTTCTCAGGCGGGCCGTCGGGGCAGAGCACGCCGTCGAGGTCGCTGAGGTATGTTTCGCTCATCGCATGGTGCATCAGGTTCCATTCGAAGATGCGCGGGGCGGGCACCGCCTCGAACGTCATGTCGGGGTCGGGCGGATTGTGGATCGAGTTGTAGATCGCCAGGAACCGCACCTCCAGATGCGGCTGGGCCAGCAGCTCGGCATGCTCGGCGCGGAAGCGGCGGATGGCGGCGCCGGTGTTCACCGTATCGTCAACCACCAGCACGCGCACGCGCCCGCCGCTGTCCAGCGCGCGCGCCAGGCGGTGATGCGCCGGCGACCAGCGATTGGTGTTGCGCTGCGCCAGCCGCCCGCCGGCCAGGTCGGCCAGCGCGACCACCGGCAGGTTCAGGTGCAGCGCCAGCAGGGCGGCCGGCACCAGCCCGCTGCGCGGCAGGCCGACCACCAGGTCGATCTCCTCGCGCGTGACCAGGTGCAGGTGGCGCTTGATCGCCGCGTGCATGTCCGCGACGGTGCGCATGTGCAGGCGCAGCCCGTCGCGCTTGACCGCAAAGCCCTCCGGCGCGTGCCACAGGGCGCGCAGGGCCTCGTCGGAGACCCCGCTCATTCGGCGGCCGTCCGGTCGGCCATCGCTTCCTCGCATTCGGCATCGGCGATGGATCTGGACAGCGCGCGAGCCTGGCTGTCCGCGTCCGGCTGCTTCGGCGCGGGCACGGGGGCGGCTTCGGCGGCAGCGTCGGTTTCGCAATGGGCCAGCAGCGCGGCCATGACGACATCGACGGCGGCGCGGGTGACGTTGCGGCGGTCGGGCTCGAAGAACTCCGCCGGCGCCTGCGGGCCGGTGACGATCTCATAGGCCGGGAAGTAGATCATGTCGCGGTGGGCGCGCACGATCTCCTCGGCGGCCACGCGCAGCACCGATTTGGAATAGATCGTGCTGGTCAGAACATGCTCGCCGGTGGCCGTCGCCACCAGCGGCACCGGCGAGACGGTGAGCACGATGCGCAGGTCCGGGTTGATGCGGCGCACATCGGCGATGAACTCGGCCATGTCGGCCACCACCTCGGCCACGGTGAAATTGTGGAACACATGGCGCCCGGCATCGAACTCGCCGGCAACCGTGCCCGGGCAGGCCGGATAGGTGGCGCCGTCCTCCCGCGACAGCCAGGATTCCGTCAGGCCGAGGGTGAACACGAACACGCTGGCCTGCTCGAAGCCGCGGCGCACGCAGTCCAGGTGCTGGCGGGTCAGCAGCTCGAACTCGTCGCGGCTTCGCGCGCGGTGGCGCAGGCCGGGGCGGAACGGGTCGATCAGGGTGCCATCGGCCGGATCGGTCCAGGCCGCCTCGCGCGGGGTCCAGGTGCCGAGCGCGCGTTGCAGCAGCTGGCGCAGCTGGCGCGCGGTGTAGAGATTGCCGTAGGCGGCGGAGAAATTGTCGTAGCCGAGATTCTCGGGTGCGGCGCGCAGCAAGGGGTGGCGCAGCTCGGTGCGGACATAGGGAAAGCCGGAGCGTTCCAGATACGGCACGATGTTGGCGGCAAAGCAGCTTCCCGCACTCATCACCCGGTCGCCGCGGCGCAGCACCGTGGTGCTGGCCGGCAGCAGGGCGGCGGCATCGAAGCGGCGGGCGACGCCGCGCGACCAGAACGACTTGGCGGGCGCGTGGAGATAGGGATGGCTGGCCATGGCGGGTTCCCCTTCAGGCCGCGCGCGCGGCGGATGACAGCACGATGGCCATCTGGCCCAGCATCAGCCTTCCGTAGCGCTCGTTGGCATGGGTGATGTCGCCGCCGGACATGTCCAGGCGCAGATAGCCTTCCGCGTCCTCCGCCCCCGGCGGGTGCGGCACGAAGATCGCGCCGTGGGCGGCCGCCGTTTCGGCCATCATGCGCTGGATGACGAACCACAGCTTGCGCCGCACGCTGGGCGGGGCCAGGCCGATGGTGGCCATGTCCATGCCCAGCGCCCTGGCGCGGTCCACGAAGGACGGCTCGCGGCCGAGCCGGGTGCGCACCAGCGCCTGGTCGCCCAGCGGCGGGGGCGTGCCGAGCACGAGATGGGGGCCGCCGCCGCCCAGCTTGCGCAGCAGGCCGGACAGCTCGTCCATCGAGGGTTGCAGGTGGTCGCGGATCGCGCTTTCGGCGACGATGACGGCGCCCTTGATCACGCTGCGGTCGGGATAGAAGCGCGGCAGCAGGTCCAGCACCTGGCCCGGCATGAACAGGAAATCGCCGTTGTGCTGGTTGCCGCGCCAGGCCAGGGCGAGTGCCCGGTTTTGCGACAGCTCCAGCAGGTCGGACAGGAACACGGCGGGGTCCTGCGAGCCCAGCAGCCCGGCGATGCCATGCGAGCGGCCGATCGCGGCGGGGTCGGCGGCCTCGCCCTCGTCCGGGGTGCTGACCAGGGCGCGGGCGACCGCATGCATGTGTGAATGCCCGGCGAGCACCAGGCGGACCTCCTGCATCGCGCCGCAGGGGGTGAGCAGGAAGGGCCGGCGCTCCGCCTCGGTCTGGCGGCTGCTGGAGACGAACAGGTCGGCGACGGCCATGCTTGCCACTCCATGCGGGCGGGGAAACGCGCCGCCTTTGATGCGGCAACCGGCAGCCTGGCGCAAGCGCGCTTGCTCCCGGCGCACGCGATCGTCAGCACGACATGAGAGTTACAATCCTCACGAAATCGCGAGATCACGCCGCAGCGCAGCACAATGCGTTCCCATCCGCCGCCCGGCTGTGTAGGGAAGGACAGGCCAGCAAACCTGCCATGTCGGCGGCCGAACGACCCACTGCACGGACCCCGCACGCATGAGCCTGGCGATCTGCCTGATGGTGAAGGACGAGGCGCCCTACCTCGCGGAGTTTTTCGCCTTCCATTCCCTGGTCGGCGTGAGCCATTTCCGCGTCCATGACAACGGCAGCACCGATGGCTCGCTGGAGCTGCTGCGCCGGCTCTCGACGCACTACGACATCGAGATCCACCCCTGGACCGTCACCGGCATCGAGCGCCAGCAGACCG
>JBIPLY010000584.1:0-14130 GCA_044369385.1 Acetobacteraceae bacterium
CCCGCCACCGGCTCAGTTGCCTCCGGTGGCGTGTACTCCAAAGCCGCCTCACCGCGAGAGATTCGCCGCAAACGTAAGCGACGATCCTCCGCATCCTTGTAAACAAAATCACGCGGACGCCCGACCACATCACGATCGAGATTCCAACGAGCAAACGCGATCTGAATCGAAGCCAGATCCGCCGACACCGACGCCGCCAAGATCGCCCGATCAAACCGACCGCCCAGCTCGGACAGGATTTCACCCGCCGCCTGCGATAACGCAAGCTGGATACGATCGCGATCGGGAACCTCAGCGAAGACCTCCGGGGGATTGGAGATTTGTACCGCCTCACCCCCCGGAAGAGCGCCGATGAAATCATCAACGGTCGCCCATGTCACCCAGCATCACCCCCGAATTCAGCCTTAAGAAGATCCGGAATCGCCTCAAGCCAATCGCCCGACTCAGGTTTTTTCACCCCAAGCTTGCGAGCAACCAGCGACAACTGCGGAGCCTTCATCGCCAAAAGTTCCGCCTCCCGCGCCTCACGAGAAACCGGCGCGTCACCGCCCTGAAGAGGCGGCACACCCCCCAGGACAACGATCGCCCCAGACCCGATCAACGCCTGCACATCCGACCGAAGGGCAACCGCCCCCCACGCCGAATCCTCGATCTCATTCATGCCCTCAGAAAGCCGAACCGAAACCCGCTTCGGGTGATCGTCCGAACCGCCGATCGCATCCAACACCAAAAGCCGGTGCGGGCGGTGCATCTTCCGTGGGTCGTACTCAATTTGCATGAATCAACCCCCTAGGATGCCGTCGGCACGTCAACGTAGCGCATCGAAAGCGGATAGTGAACCATCACGTCCGAGACCCGCTGACGTAACACGGTCTTGTAACGGCTGTTCGAGTATTCCTCCGGTAACTTTTTCACCGGCTCAACCTTGCGGCAGAGTGTTTCTTTGGTCTTTGAGTAAAACACCAGCCGATCTTTATTCGTTCCCGCCGGTAGCACCTTCGCCCGCTCAAGCTGCGACGCCTTGCATTCGGTGATTTTGTGCATCTTGACCTCGTGGCCGTGCGCCTTCAGCGTTTCGCTGAGGAACGTCAAGATCGATGACGACGTGCCAGGAATCAGCTTGAACATCATGTGGTCGTACTGGGCATCCGGTAGCAAGATCGTATCGATCCGTTCCACCTGGTTCGTCTCGTCAGAAACCGCCGTGATCTGCTCACGGAAAAAGTCCGCGATTTCCGCAGGCTCCGCCGTGAAGAAATCAAACGAGCTGTTCAGGTACGGCACTTGATCGTTGTTCAGCATTCCCGACAAACCCGACCCCGGAGCGCCAAACGCCCCCAGGCGGTTCGAGATTTCCGCAATCACGCGACGGCAAGCCAAAGCCCGCTCCGATGTCACATCCATCGCGCCGGACTGGATCGACTCCATTTCCTCGTAAGTGTAGGAATACGCCCGCTTGATCGTGACAACCTTGTAGGTCGTCTCATCCAAGCCAACATCCACCAACTGAACATCCGTCGCGTCATCGCTGATCAGCTCATCACCGATCGCGTTGGCACGGTGAGAAGCCTCAAGCTGCACGAGGTATTTCGCCCCGGCCTTCAGTCCGCCCTCGGTTGGTAAAACGGTGTTCGGGGAAGATCCCTCAAACACCAGGTTCCGAAACTTGCGTTTCAAAACGTCCGGTAAAATCTGACGGTTGCTATTCGCCAGTAAAGTGACAAAACCTGCTGTGCTCATAATTTAATCCCGCGATCGTCTCGCGAATAGGGTTAGCGGAACGCGATACGAACCGGGGCAGCGCCCGCCTCGTCCGTGGTTTTCAGCCAGCGGGCGTTAGGCAGGGCGATCGTGTTCGCCCCGCTGGTCTTGGTGAACTTGCCCGCGTCAACACCGGACGCAATCACGTACACCGAATCGGACGGAGCAACCGTCGTCACGGCGTTGACGTAGATTTCGCCTTGGGTGAGGTAGTTCATGGGCAGGCCGATCGGGATGACCGGCTCTTTACCCGGCGCTTTTTCGTATCCCGAAATCATCACGACCCCGATCAGATCCGCCGTGGTCGCCGCCGGTACGATCGCCGTGCCGTCACCCGTACCACGAGCCACCGCAACACCGATCGGCATCTCGATCGTGGCGGCATTGACCGCGCTATGGACGGAGAGCGGTTCGGCGGTGCTGTACAAAGAGCCGATAAAACCGCCCTTCAGATCGCCGTAATCAGTAATAGGCATTAGTAATCATCCTGGTCGCCATTGCGCCAGCTATTCGTGTACATTTCCTCGGCTTCCTTGTAAGCAGCGGCAATCGGATCGCGGGCTGCTTCCGAGAAGTCCGTGGGAGTCAGCTCATCGCCGAACAACTCAGGGTGAACCGATTCGACCGAGGGTAATGAGCCCGACCACTCGGAAAAAAAAGCGAGCTGATCCTCCTCAAGCGAATTGAGGAACGATTCGAGGTCGTAGGATTCGCGAGACTCGGAAAACGAAACCGTCAGCGGGCGTTGCAGCGACGGGGGAATGCGCCCCTCGGTTTTGCGACGATCGAGCAAATCTTCAACCGATCGGCTATGGGCTGCACGCTCACGGCGGCGCATTTCTTCCTGTAGCCATGCCCGCTCGCTTTCGAGCTGTTCCACCATCTCGGCGTACTCAGGCGGCAACGTCAGCGTTGTTTGATCGTCGTACTCTTCCCCGAACTCGATATCCTGATCCGCGACGAACGGACGAAACTCGACCGCGTTGTCTTCGGTGATCTGGTAGCGATACACGCCCGCGCCCGGTGGCGTTGTCGGTGCATCACCCGGATCGCGGGTCAGCGTAACGAACACACCCGAAGCGATAACACCGGGCTTGGGGGATAGCGAAAAGTCGATCGCATCGACCGACGCATCGGAGCCGACCACCTCATCGAGCAAGCCTTTCAGCATCTCTTTCGTTTGGCGGATATTAATTTGAGCCATTGATTTGATCTCGTAGGAAGTTCAGGGCAGCGGAATTGCGAGCCGTGCGGCGCGTCCAGTGGGAACCGTCCGATCGGGTTGCGCGTTCCGGCTCGCTGTAGCTGTAGGTGTCGTGGGGCTTGCTGTAGCTGTAGGCGTTTTCGTGAACCAGCTCAGACTCTTCCATGTCGCCCTCGATCTCGGATACCAGGCCATCGATCCGGCTGTTGGTGAGGTCGCAGCGACCGTCCACGCGGGAGATCTCCTGATGCAACATCGACAGCTTGAGGCGCATCTCGGATAGTTCCGCGTCCTTGCTTTCGAGTAGTTCGTGCAGGGATTCGATCGAGCCTGCCATCGACGCATGAGCCGTATCGATCGCCCGAAACAGATGCTCGGGCAAAACACGGTTCGCGAGTTCGACGCCGCCCTGTTCGATGAAATAATCACGCAGGGGACGCAACACCGACTCTAGGGTTGGTGCATCGTTGTACATCACAGGGTTTCCATAGGGTTTGGGTTTGCACGTACCACCGCAACCGCAGCCAAACTCGATAAAGCCCTCGTCTTCCCCCAGCCCGAATTCGGCGATCGTGCCAAAATCCGTGGACTCGGAAAAACCAGGCAACCCCATACCCTTCACAGCGGGGCGCATCACGGCGGCAACGTGACGCAATGCCCACTGACCGGGGTAAGGATTGGAGGGTGAATCGGGCAGATAGAACGAAGCGGACAGGCCGGGAATACGACCCTCATCGATCCAGCGGCGTAGCTCCGGCGTGTGCTTATCGAACGTAGCCTTAAGCGTTTTGCCGACGCGCTTGAGCGCCGATGGTATCCCGTGGCAGATCGGCGCGGTGGCAAGCTCGCGATCGGAGAATCCCGCCGTACTGTGCGACAGATCGCGATTGACGATGAGCGGTGCTCGGAAGCGTTTCGGGTTGTAGCTCGACACCACCTCATCCAGATTTGATTCGGTGATCTCGATCTCGCGACCATCCAACGCAGGACGTTTACCGGCGACAAAAATATCGAGTTCCAGGGGCGGAACGATCGGGGGTGGCATCAGAGGCAATCCTTTCTTGATACGTGCTTCTCAAGATTGCCCGAACCACAACTTTTTGAGGGGCTAGCCCCCAAGATCAGGTATTGGGGTGAGAAAATAGAAATTAATTAGCCCCCACCTAGTCCTTTTTGGGAAATTCTCGAAAGCCCCACGATGCAAGACTTTTACCCAGATGCGCTCCAAGCGGAATTGCCGTGTGCAACTCTCAAGGAAAAATTGAAGGCTGGGACGTTGACAGCCATAGACGGAACGCCAATAAAGACCCAACTAGCCCTCGCTCGGATGACGGACATCAGTCAGGCCGACCTCTGCAAGGCCATTAATAATAGTGGCCTGATGTTTCGTCACGTCCAGCAACGGGGTGGCAAGCCCCGCTGGAAATTAATTTGCGATGCTGTCGGGTTGCCGCCCTCCGTACTGTTTCCCGAGCTGCCGTTTGAGCAGGCCGGAAAGCAGTACGGAACCTTTGTTAACCCCGGTGGTACGTGCGAACTGCTACCGGCTGCGGGCGCAACCAAGATCGAGATCCAGGCAACCGGAAACCCCGCCTGGGTACGCCTAGACGGTTCACCACCGCGCCCGCCAACGCTGGGTTTTTGGTTGGCGGCGGGCGCGATCCAGTCGTTCATCCTCTCAGGGTTGCCGGTTCATGTGGCGGCGTCATCCGAACCCCACGGCTCTCAGACCTACGTGACCTATCGCTGGCTCCGCTAACTTTCCACTTCTATCACCATGATCCTCAACGACGCCCAAATCTCGGAAATCGCCGGACGCGGTGGCATCTCGCCCTTCATTCCGCACCAAGTCCGCAGCGAGGACGATCGCCCCGTCATTTCCTACGGCCTCAGTAGCTTTGGTTACGATATTCGCCTATCGCCGAAGGAATTCAAGATCTTCCGCCACGTTCCCGGCACGGTGGTCGATCCGAAAAACTTCAACCCCGCCAATCTAGAAAATGCCGAACTCCACCGCGACACGAACGGCGAGTTTTTCGTTTTGCCCGCGCATTCCTACGGCCTCGGTGTGGCGATCGAGCGGTTGGAAGTGCCGGACGATGTGACGATCATCTGTCTCGGAAAATCGACGTATGCCCGCGCAGGCATCATCGCGAATTTAACCCCGGCGGAAGCGTGCATGTCCGAAGACACGGAGATTTTGGCGAAGACGGGATGGAAGCTTCTGAAAGACGTGATTGTCGGTGAACAGGTCTTAACCCTTAATCCCGATACGGGCTTTGCGGAATACCAGCCGGTGCAAGATACGCAAGCCTATTACTTCAACGGGGATTTACTTAACTTCAAGTCTCGCTATGTAGATCAACTTGTTACACCTCAGCATCGAATGTGGACGGGAAAGCGAGCGCGTCAAGTTGTCCCTGCGGGTGACGGACGCAAAGATAAGCAGAAGGGCGTTCAACGACAAGCTACCGATCGTTGGGATTGGGGGTTTTCAGAAGCTAAAGACATTTTTGGGAAATGGAATTACTACCTTTCTCGGGATGTCCGATGGAGTGGAGTTGAACCCCCTAAAACCGTTTCGTTTGGGCGGTACGAAATTCCCTTTGATGCGTGGTGTAAATTTATCGGCGCTTGGATGGGAGATGGTTCTGCCTTCTATCAGGAAGGTGGAAATTATGTCATCAAGCTTGCCGTTGTCACGAAAGACAGTAAGCGCGAGTATTTTCGCGGCATCTTAAACGACATGGGGGTGAATTACCAGCAGACGCCTTACGGGTTCGAGTTCCGCTCAAAGGCTATCTGTGACTATTTGCAGCCCTACAAGTACGCGAAAAAGAAGCATCTCCCCCAGGAGATAAAACAGCTCCCGCCTTATTACCTGAGCCTTGTTATCGAAGGAATGATGCGCTCCGATGGTAATCTCGAATGCTCGACTTATGGAAGCGCGTCCAGTCGGCTAGTGGATGACTTTCAAGAGATCGCAATTAAGGCAGGTTTTGCCGCCACATCGTGGACTACAGAAGGCTTTTCTGAGTTCACCCAGGCTCATTCTGTGCAGTATAAATGCCGTGTGTCCAATCCTCGTTCAACGCCGAACAAATTACTCCCATCTAATCAAGAAAAAGTCCCTTATGCAGGGTTTGTCTACGATGTGACCGTGCCGAATCACATTTTCATGTCTCGACGCAACGGGCGGGCGTCCTGGACTGGTAATTCATGGAAAGGCTATCTAACCCTCGAATTTTCCAACTCATCAAGCGCGGATTGCCGGATGTATGCCCGCGAAGGGGTGGTGCAGTTGTTGTTTCTTCAGGGGGAACGTTGCGAGGTAAGTTACGACGATCGGCGGGGCAAATATCAGGATCAGGGTGAGCAGGTGACGATCGCGCGGGTTTGATTTGTTGCATAGAAAAAGCCCCTCAGTTCATCGCAGGACTGAGGGGCTTTTTAGTTAGATTTGGGTTAGAGCTTCTTTCGTCCAGCGCCACGCAGATTCAAGCGAGTTGAATTCTCCGTCAGCCCAGGCAGCAGTCCAGATCCAGCCGCCGGGGATGTTCTCTAGCTGCTTTGCGAGATCAATTAGGGGCTTTCGTTTCCAGTGACGGATCAGTTCGATCGGGAATTGGTCGCCGCAGTCGTACCAGATCAGGGCGTACCGCAGCCCCACCTTTTCGACAACCCAGAGATCTTCGCCGTCACGACAGGCGATCGAGATCTCGCGGCGCATCGTGCGGCTAATCGTTGGCATGATTCTCTACCGTATTGGTTCGTGCATCCGCCTCCGGCATGAACTGGGATGCTACGCCTAGGCCGCCGATCGTCAGTACGACCCCGACTACTAGGGCTGTATAGATCCAGCGAATTGGCGCACTGACTGACTTAATTTCCCAGGCCGGGTACTGAGCATTGAATAGCTGGCGAGCATGGCTGGTGTTGCGTGCGTCGTACTCAAACTCGACGGTTCGGTTGGTGCTGGGGTTGATTGCGGTGATGTAGTGGGGGGTGAGCTTCATGGTTATGCAGCGACAAAAACGTCGGTGGTGACTTGGATTAGGGCTGGGACTTGGTATCGGGTGGCGATCGACTTAACGATCATGAGCCGGTCGGTGGTGGCCTCGATCGTCCCCAATGAGTCGATCGTGTGGGGGATGTCATCAGCGGTGAGACGATCGCTGATGGTGGCGGCGAGGTTGCCGCAGTTGCCGCAAAAGATTCGGATGGTCATTGTTTAATTCGACTCGTTTTCGCAGTTGTCATTGTCGGTTCCTCCTAGATATCGGCTTCAATCAGCGCCGGGTCGATGATGGTCAGGGTTTGGCCGTCGAACACGAACGATCTCGGGTAGCTTTCCGCTAAGAAGGCCATTGCTCGGCGGATGATGTCTGCGGTGAACGGAGTGCCGTTTGGGGATTGCAGCGCCTTGTTATGGGGTGCTTTTGACTGGATTTCCCGTACGGTGGTCGTACCTTCAGCCGCTTGAGAAGTGCCCTTTTGGGCTTGCCGAACGATTACAGGCAAGTACGGCGATCGGCCACTGGTCAGCAGATCGAGCAATGCGGGGTCTGTGAGGGTTAGGGTTGCTCCGTCGATCGATTGCTGGTAATGCGTGACTTCCGGCAACATAAGGCTTGTCGTTGTAGGCCGATCGTCCATGATTCCGCCTTGCGGCATGAGCTGGAGCATTGGCTGTTGCGACGATCGGGGTGGTGTGGGTTGAGCGGAGGCGATCGGTTGGTGGGGTGGGGTTACGGGGAGATCGGTGCTTTGGCTTCGGGTGAAATAGGTGATTCCGCTGGGGGTTTCGAGGTGGGGCATCGCCTTGATGCTCGGGCGCTCTCCTTTTGGAAGAATGAGCCCCCAGTAGCGTGTTGATGCCTGGATCTCCGCTGCTTTCCCCTTTAGTACCTCTTTCATCTCCGGGTAAGGAAACTGAGAGTTAGACAGGAACGGAATCGCCTCGCTGGAAAGTACCATGCGGAAAAAATTACGGAAGTCCGCACCGCTAAACCCGGTGTCGGTCGCGAGGGGGGATTGCCCGACTAGTAGGAGGTTAATTCCAACCGATCGGCCAACCTTGAACAGGCTTTGCACAGCCTTTTTCGCCTCGTTTCCGTAGGTATTAATAATCCAGTCAATCTCGTCAATGATGATGAGCCGACCTTCGGGGTTCTTGATTGATCGCCGCTCGTTCATGTCAGCGAGGCATCGGCTCAGGTGAGGGAGGACGTCCTCAATGTCTTCGCACTCTGGCTCGATCGACCATTCGGGCTCTAGTGGTTTGTGTTTTGGGTTGATCAGGTAGGGCTTTGATCCATGTGCCGCCATGAACGTTCGGGCGATAAAGTCGGCAGTCGTGGTTTTGCCGTCTCCAGTCGTACCGGCAAGGTTGTAGTGGGGGAAGAACGGACGGCCTTTCTCGTCTCGGCGTTCGACGGCTTCTTTTAGCCAGTTTGTGGGCTGCGATGCTGGCGGCTGAAACTGAGGGGCGATCGGGGGTTGAGCCATTGGCTGAACCATTGGCGCTTGCGCCTGCATCATCGGAGCCTGCATCATCGGAGCCGGTTCGTCGTAATCGTCGTCGCCCAGCTCGTATTCGTCGTAAGCCGGAGCCGTGGCGAACTGAGGGGCGAATTCTTGGGTGGACGATGGGGGGAGGGCGAAAGGATCGCTCTCTTGAAGGATTGGCGAGACCGTAACACCTTCCTCCGCGAGTCGTTGAGCGCGTTCAATTAGTCGGGCGACGATCGCTTGCTGAACATCGGAGTTTGTCGCCGCTTCGATTTTTTGCAGGAGCGGCCACTGCTTCGCCTTCCGAAGTTCCGTAACAACGACACCGATCGCACCTGCCGAGAGGATCGCCGACGCACCATTCAGTACCCGGTCACTACCTGCGGCGCAGTAAAAGGTTCCAGCGACGGCGAACGACGCAAGAGCTTTGCCGATCGCCTTTAGTACCTCTTCTCCCACGTCGATGGGATCGTCCACAAGTTGTCGGACTCGGCTTAAGTGGCTCACCATTAGAACACCCCCCGCATGAGATGACCGGCGATAACACCGACCACGATTGCCGCGCCTTCAATGCCGGTTTCAAGATCGCCATCATGCAGCCACCAAACCAGACCCGCGACCCCTGGGATTACCTGCAACATGATCGCGACGGAGCTAAACACAGGGAATGCAACGGCCAGAGAGTCTAGGGTGATAACGAAAAGACCGGCCAAAAACAGGCAAAGAGCAAGAGTTGCAAAGCGAATCATGATTGACCTCCGGTGATGAGATTTTGGTAGTGTGCAGCGAGGGCTTGGGTTTTGTTGCCTTTGATGGTGGCGCTTGCTAGTTTCTTGATTTCGGAGCGCTCGTGGCTCGACTGAGCAATGGCGACGCGATTGACTTGTTTCGTGGCGGCTACATCAACCTCGTTCTGGAGTTGAAGCTGACGGACTTTCACCCAGTTGCGACGGGCTTGGGCGATCTGCTCTTGGTATGCGTTCCGCATGTGGACTTGGTTCGCCCACCGACCGTTAATTGCTTCAGCCCGATCAATGTCCGCCTCTGTGATTTCACCCGCCAACGGCATGAAGATTTCGCGGTCTGCGCCGAAAGCGCGGCTCCATGCGGCTTGGATTTTGCGTGCGGTGTTGCTGCTACTAGGCATCGGTTTCGTCCTCCTGGTTTAACTGGCTGGCGATTTCAGCGCTAAATAGATCCTCTTCGGTGACGATCGGCGGCGTATCAAATAGATGTCGAGCCTGGAGCGCTTGAATTTGGCGAAGCCGGTGGCGACGGTTCGTGTTTTCAATGAATCGCGCCAGATGGGATAACGGGCTGTTCGGTTTCATTGCTACTATTTGGGTGAAGTCCCGATCGCTGTCGGTGAGATGTTGGCGATCGGGGTGGATAGGGAGCCTCGTGAAGCGTGATGCTTTACGGGGCTTTCTGTTGAAGAAGATCTGCAATCTCTGAGATGGCCTTGCTATTCCATACTGTAGGCAGCTTGGACGCTTCCTTGAGCGCAATTGAAAGTCCTGGCAGGAGTGAGGGGTTGGCGAGCATAATGCCCTCAAAAAAGTAGTGGAGAGATTCCTCGAAATTGAAGGACGGCTCATGTCGAGAGGTGTCGTCCCAGCCTAAGACTTGTTTGATAATGCCAACTTGCAAGATCAACATTCTTGGTGTGATTGGTGGTTCCATCTTTAATCCGTGGGGCAGTCGGCAACAGTTGCGGGTCGGGTTTTGTAGCAGATTTCGGCGTACTCTTCCTCCCAATCATGGCGAGGTGTTTTGACCGGCCCTGACGGCGCGATCGGCGTGGGGGCTGTTGGCGTCACCTGTTCGGCGGTTGCCGGTTTGCTTTTGAGCTGTTCCCCGATGCAGGCGATCGGGTTTGCGATGCAGTCTGCGATACTTGCCATCCGCTTTAGGTGCGGGGCTGCGATGTTCGCCGCGCCCCAGACAGTAACGCCGACGGCGGCGGTAGCAGCGATAGCGGTTCGTGGTGTGATGTTCATTAAAGGCTCTCTTGGCGGCTGGTCGAAGCGGGGCGGGCGGGGACGAGATCGTCGCCTGGGTTGATCGGAACGCGGTGCGAGGGTACAGGGTTAGAGGGCGCAGGATTCGCGGTACGGAACGGGTAAGCCTCTGGGCGGGTAACGATATCGTGTAGCCCGTAGAGCAGGAGTCCGATGATGGCTAGCTTGGCTAGGGTCTCTACTCGGTTAATTCCTGGGGACTGGCGAGGCGGATCAAACATGTTCTCAAGCTGTCCGGCCATAACCTTGCTGTTGGGAAGCAATCGCTTGATGTCTTGATCAGGGTCTTGTCTGTTTTTCATTTCTTCAATCAGTGGTCAAAAGTGCCATTGCTTCGTCAAATTCCCGCTGCTCTTCCTCGTCACTGAGATCGAACTCACGGAGGCCAGCGACAACGGCTAGCGGGGTGCGGAACTGTTGCAGGCTTTGAATCGCTTCGTAAAGCGCCTGAATCTCTCCATCGGTGAAGTTCCCGATCGCTTCCGGGGTGAGCTGCTGAGTGCAAAGCTCGTGGGTTCGTTTTAGTTGCTCAAGTAGGGTCATGGGGCTTCTCCTAAATGTCGCGTTTAACGATGTCCGGCGCTTCGCCGTCTTCATCCAAGGTGGAATCGTATTCACAGGCGTCGCAAGTCAGCGTAGCGGTGAAGGGCGGATCGAAGTCGGCGATCCGGGTGTCGCTGCTGCCACAGTTCGGGCAGGGGCGGGGGTTGAGTGGGTCGATCATGGGTTCGGGGTAATGTCGATCGTCACGCCGTCAAAGCGGTCGCGACGGGTGGAACGTGAGGGAAGGCGACGCGGAGGATCAGCGTTGATCGCGGTAATAATCTCGCCCATCCGTTTGCTGGTTTTTGGTTGGGTTCGATCGGCGGCTTTGGCCTGCATCGCTCGGATTTCCCGAAGTCCGGGATTTTCCAGCTCATGCCCTGGCGTTTTTGCCGCGTCTCTTGCCCAGCGGATCATCTCAATCTCTTGGCTGTGCCGAGCCATGATCCGCTTTAGCCCTCCAAGCATTGCTCTGTCCAAGATTCGGGGTTGACCTGGGGGTTAACTACCCGCCGGAACGGGTGAAATTCTTGCTCGACTCGATCGGCCTCAAGTTCCGCAAAATCCTGTCGGGCTGGATCGAGGCTCAGTAGGCCGTAAGCGATCCGAAGGTTTTGAGCAAGGGTTTTCGTCATGGTTCTGTCCGTGGGGATGATGAATTCGTTGTTTCAAAACAGCAATCGGCGATTAACTGATTGCATCATCAGGCTGTCAGGTCGATCGCGTCCTCGATGGTGAGTTCTACTCCGAGGCTGTCCTGGATGAAGTCGGTCAAGGCCGGTGATAGGGTCGGGCTAAAGATTTCATCTCGGGTGATGCCCATCACTCGGATTTGGATTTCCGCCCAGCGGCGGTGGCGTTGTGCTCGGGTCATGATTTTTCTGATGGTTTCAAGTCAGCAATCAGCTAAAAACCGATTGCATCGGCGATCGTTGCGAGGACTACCAGTCGTCCCCGAATGGGTCTTCGTCGTAGTTGACATCCATTTGCACGACCTCTGCGACGGGCGGGGGCGGGGGCGGGGCTGTCGATCCGAGCATCATCGAGGCTTCGATCGGGTCGGTCGTGCTGCCGCGTTTCATCAGGGAAGCCCCGAAGCTGATCCAGTAAGAACCCGCTTCCTTGAACTTCTGCAAGTCCCCCTCGCAAGCATCCAACAGCTTGCGAGCGGCACGGGAATCCTGAATCTTGAGCTTGTCCCGTTCCCGCCCTTTGGTGGGTTCGCGTCCGGCCATACTCTACTTCCCCAGCCGTTGACGGCGTTTGATGGCAGCACGGATGGCAAGGCCACGGGCGTTATCGATCGGCCCCATGCCGGTACTAACAACTTTGCCCGGATAGCTAGCGCTGACCAGATCGACCAACCCCGGAGCGAGGGAACACCCGCCCGACACGAGAACGCGATCAACGTTAGACCCCTTGACGAGGTTCGTGGCGTGATTCAACGCGGGGCGAACTAATACCGGCTCTAACAGGGCGTTGTATTCAGGCCGAAACGAGATCCCACTTAGTCCGATCTCAAACGTGCCGCTTTCCAAACCTTCCTTGATTAGCGACACATCAACCGCGCCCACGACCGGGCATCCGACCTTTGCTAGCCGCTGTTTCAAACTGGACTGCGTACTGATCGCGTTGATCAGATTCCATCCCCCAAGCGAAATCGCTTGGGGTTCGAGGATGGCTCGCGATCCTTGGAAGATGGCAACATTAAAGGTTTTGCCGCCAAAACCCAGGACGGCGTTCGGCTTGGTGGGGTCGAGTAGCGGGGTGTTTGATCCGGCGTGGCAGAGGCTTGAAGCGTTGACGATCGCGCCGATTTCCTCCAGCAGAACTTTTTCCAGGTGAACCCGGATCAGCACCTCACGCTTGGTGATGCCTTCAACCGTATCGGAATCAAGCACGGTAATGACATGCTCGCCCATCAGGGCTTTAGACATCGGATCGATTAGCTCTGTTTGGTGGACATTACCGTAAAGGTCGATTTCGATTTCGCGGGCTTTTGGGTGTGCGGCTGCGACTAGCGTGGGAAAGAGGAACGGAGCAAATCCCGGTTTGTTCGTGTTGGGATCTCCCCCTGTCCACTGAACCGACTCTTTCCCTACTTCGATCGCAGACTTGCCTGTGTAAAAAAACTGGCCGTCGCGTCGAATTGTCGAACCAGACCCATCCTTATACGTGTTGATGGAAGTAAGATTCTCGCCAACTCCGTACCACGCGGACGGCTGGGATACAACGTTCAGGGTTTCGTCGATGACGAGGGTTGATCCTGAGTTTCCGCCGTCGTATGCGCCTGATGTGGAGACGATCGCGGCGGGATGCGCTTGGGGGATTGTGCCGCGTCGCGCTGCGCTGCGTGCTGTGTTTTGTTTTGTTGTCGCGGTCGGAGCGGGAGGGGGTGTTGCCATAGAAAAAACCTTGAGTTTCCGTGGTTTTGCGAGCGGACGGGGCGGTTTTGTTTTGCGTTTTGACAAAACATGCCGCGCCTTTTTGCGTCGCGTTTTCCGATGACAAAAAGATACCCCGGCTCAGTGGGAGTCGGGGTAGAAAGTATCACTGGCTAGTGAGTATCTGTGTTATCGTAGATGCGGTCTTGAGACGAACGGTCGGATTCGAGCGTCGGCCTCGTTAAGCAAATCCTGTTGTGCTAGGACGCGTTCAACGAGGCTGCGGGAACGCTTAGACAGGTTGTTTAGGTCTTGCCCCCAGTTCTGGATCGAACTCGTCTCAAAGTCTGTGATGCAGGCTAGCTCTATGATGCAGGCTTTTCTGTATCCATATTCTCCCGGCTCATGGCCGTAGAGATGTGGAATCCATTTCTTGCAATACTCTGAGGGGGTCATTCGGGTTTCTCGCATACTCGTCTTTCTCTCTTTTTGCAAACTGACAGGAAGTACCATCGCCCTAGCTCCATCAAAACACTCACTAGATTGAGTATATCCCGTGGTCTATTGATGGCCGCATTAATGAGCGATACAAGTCCTATTGTCCGTGAATTCGCAACAAAAAAGCCCGATCCTGTAACGAAGATCGGGCGTCAGTCCATTCAACACCCCGACAACGCGGGGCAAGTTATGAGCTTAGTACATGTTC
>JBIPLY010000347.1:0-4566 GCA_044369385.1 Acetobacteraceae bacterium
AAACTGATCCGCGAGCGGTCCGCGAAAATCCTCGACAGCCTGCCGATCGGCGAGGAATTCAACTGGGTCGAAAAGGTCAGCATCGAGCTGACCACCCAGATGCTCGCCACCCTGTTCGACTTCCCGTTCGAGGACCGGCACCTGCTGACCTACTGGTCCGACATCGCCACCGCCGACCTGCTGTCCGGGAAGGTGTCCAGCGAGGAGGAGCGCAACGAAATCCTCCAGCAATGCGTCAAGTACATGCGCACCCTGTCCAACCAGCGCGCCAACGGCCCGCCGCGCTTCGACCTGCTGTCGATGATGGCGCGCGACCCGTCGACGCGGGACATGGACGACAGGATGTTCCTCGGCAACTGCATCCTGCTGATCGTCGGCGGCAACGACACCACCCGGAACTCGATCTCCGGCGGGCTGCTGGCGCTGAACCAGTACCCCGAGCAATACGACAAGCTGCGCGCCAACCCGGCCCTGGTCGAAACCATGGTGCCCGAAATCGTGCGCTGGCAAACCCCGCTCGCCCATATGCGCCGCACCGCGCTGGAGGACATCGAGTTCGGCGGCAAGTCGATCAAGAAGGGCGACAAGGTGGTGATGTGGTACATCTCCGGCAACCGCGACGAGGAGATGATCGACAACGCGGATGCCTTCATCATCGACCGCGCCCGCCCGCGCCAGCACCTGTCCTTCGGCTTCGGCATCCACCGCTGCGTCGGCAACCGGCTGGCCGAAATGCAGCTCAAGATCCTCTGGGAAGAAATCCTCGCCCGCTTCCCGGAAATCACCGTCACCGGCCCGGTGAAACGCGTCTTCAGCAACTTCGTCCACGGCATCGAGGAGGTGCCCGTCATCATCCCGCGGCGGCACTGAAGCAGGAAGGACACAGCAAGGGCAGGGCTCCGGCCCTGCACCCGCCAGGGGGCCAAGCCCCCTGGACCCTTGCGACCGGCGTAGGGCGGGCTTCAGCCCGCCTTCCCGCCGCACGAAATTTTTCTTCCCATCGGCGCGGCATTCGGTTTATATTCTCCGAATGCCCCCTGCCCCGGCTCCCCCCCTCGCGCGCATCAGCGCCGCCTTCCCGGCGGTCGCGGGCGTGCGCCCGGGCCCCGGCGGCCTCGTGGCCCTGATCCTCGCCCTGCTGCTGCGCATCCTCGCGCGCGCGGAAGCGGCCTGGTTCCTTCCCGAAGACGACGACCAACACGACGAATACGAATACGAAGACGAATACGGCTTCGACGCATACGCTTTCTGCGGTGCCGACCCGTACGCGCTCCATCCGCGCCCGGTCGGCCGCGCCCCGCACGCCATTTATGTCGCAGCAGGATTGATCGCCGACTGGATTCTGGCCGGCGTGCGCAACCGCGGCATGCGCCCCCTGCCTATCCGCACCCCCCGCCCCCTCTTTGCCCGCGGCATCCGCGCACCGCCGCGCCCAAACCTGCCCCGATGCTGAAAACACCCTCAATTTCGGGGGCGTTGACTCACGCCCATATTCTTTCCGTATGCGTATCTAGCTTTTCCCAGCCCGCGACACCGGCTTTCGCATCATGCTACCCTCGGCGCGATCGATCCCCACGGCCCAATTCTTGCATGCCCCCCGGGGCCAGCCCCTCTCAAGGACCCCGCCCCATGCGCCTCGGCGTCTTCCTCTTCCACGAATCCCGCAACCCTGACGCCGACGGCCAGACCATCCACGAGGCCATCGCCGAAGCCCAGCTCGCCGAGGCCCAGGGCATGGACGCCGCCTTCCTCGCCGAGCACCATTTCGACGGCAACTGCGTCTATGTCGATCCCCCCGCCTTCGCCGCCGCCCTGGCCATGGCCACCACCCGCATCAAGATCGGCTTCGCGGTCCTGCAAACCTCGCTCTACCACCCGCTGCGCATGGCCGAGCAGCTCTCCCTGATCGACAACCTCGCCCGCGGCCGCCTCATCGTCGGCCTCGGCCGCGGCAGCCTGGTCAACACCCACGAATACGCCGGCTACCAGATCGACCCCGCCTCCGCCCAGGAACGCTTCGAGGAGATCGAAAAGATCCTCCTGCAATGCTGGACCCAGGAAAAGGTCACCCACGCCGGCAAATACTGGAACTTCGAAATCCCCTCCCTGCGCCCGCGCCCCTACACCAAGCCCCACCCGCAAATCCTCCGCTCCGTGGCGTCGGAGGCCTCGCTGGCCGCCCAGGCGCGCCAGGGCCGCCCCGTCATCATGGCCGCCGCCACCGCCCGCGGCGCAGCGCGCAATATCGAGGTCTACCGCGCCGCCGCCACCGAAGCCGGCCTCACCCAGGCGCAGATCGACCACGCGGTGGCCGAATCCTGGGTCGCCCGGACGGTGGTCCTCGCCCCCACCGACGCCGAGGCCCATGACGTCGGCCTGCCCTATTTCCAGCAGATGCAAACGTATCGGGCAGCCCAAAGCACCGCTTTCGAGGCACTCGCCGCCAAGCGCAACGCCGCCCCGCATCCCCCGGTGCTCTGCGGCGCCCCGGAATCGATGCTGGAAGACTTCACCAGCCTTCAGGCCACCGGCATCGGCGGCTGCATCATCCGCTTCCGCACCGGCCCGATGCCCGCCGCCTTCTCCAGCCGCGCGCTGAACCTCTTCATGTCCGAAATCGCCCCCCGGCTCCGCCAAGCCGCCCTCACCCCGGCGGAGTAACCCCTCGCCGGCGCAGCCTTACCCGCCGCCCAACCGCCGCCGCACCAGCTCCACGAAATACCCCACCCCATGCGGGATGGCGTCATCGTTGAAGTCGTAATGCGGCGAGTGGCACACCGCCGTATCCCCATTGCCGATGAAGGCGAAATTCCCCGGCGCATGCGCCAGCGCCCAGGCGAAATCCTCCGCCCCGCCGACGCGTGCCGCCTCCCCGTCCACCGCCGCCTCCCCGAACACCGCGCGCGCCGCCGCCAGCGCATGCAAGGTCGCCGCGGCGTCGTTGATCAGCGGCGTGAACACCCGCGTGTACTCAACCTCAACCGCGCAGCCATGCGCCGCCCCCACCCCGGCCGCGATCCGCCGCATCGCCGCCTCGATCCGCGCCGAAACCGCCGGCGAAAAATTCCGGCAATCCCCATCGATCTCGGCATAGCCCGCGATCGCGTTGCGCGTCCCGTCGCTGCGCAATTCGGTCACCGACACCACCGCCAGCTCCGCCGGATCGACGTTGCGCGCCACGACGGTCTGCAGCTCCATCACCACCGCACAGGCCGCCACCAGCGCATCCCGGCACTCATGCGGCCGCGACGCATGCCCGCCGGAGCCGCGCAGCCGGATCAGGAAATTGTCCTCCGCCGCCATGAACGCCCCGGCCCGGGTGGCAAACCGCCCCACGGGCAGCCCCGGCGCATTGTGCAGCCCATAGATCTCGTCGAACGGAAACCGGCGCGCCAGGCCATCGGCCAGCATCGCCCGCATCCCCTGCCCCCATTCCTCGGCCGGCTGGAACACGAAGCGTACCGTGCCATCGAACCCGCCCTGCCCGGCCAGCAGCCGCGCCGCCCCCAGCAGCATCACGGTATGCCCGTCATGCCCGCAGGCATGCATCACCCCCGGCGTCGCCGAGGCGTGCTCCAGGTTGGTCAGCTCGCCGATGCGCAGCGCATCCATGTCCGCCCGCAGCGCAATGCAGCGCGGCGAACTGCCAAGCCGCAGCGTGGCCACGACCCCGGTGCCGCCGACGCCCTCCACGACATCGGCGATGCCGAATCCGCGCAGCGTCTCGGCCACGAACCGTGCCGTGGCATGCTCCTCGAAGCCGAACTCGGGATGGCGGTGCAGATGGCGCCGCCAGCCGCGCAGCTCCGCCAGCAGCGCCTCATCCATGGCGCTACTTCCGCGCCGTCGCCACCTTGGGCAGGTCCTCGTCCAGGATGCTCATGGTGAAGGTGAAGCTGACCTCGCCATCCTCGTCGTCGCGATCGAGCGTGCCGACGAACTCGTCGCCGATTCGCACCTCCACGGTCGCGCCCTTGCGCGTCGGCGGGTCGATGAAGATGCGGGTATTGCCCAGGGTTGCGCGCAGATAGGCCTGCACGCGGGCGATGTCGGTGTCCTTCACGGCGGTGCTCCTGTGATCAGCTGCGCGGTGTAGGCCGGGTGGCCGGCGCTGTCACGAGCCCTCGGGGTGGAACGGCCCGTGGGGCACATCCTCGTGGCTGACATGGCTCGGATAGCGGGTGTCGATCACCTCGGACAGGTTCACCGGCCAGTCGACCTCGGCCGGCCCGATCCGCCGCACCAGCGCCTCGGAGGAAGCGAAGCCGAAGGTGCGCTCGGCAAAGGCCTCCTGCTCCGGCAGCACGCGCGGCACCATGTGCAGGCTTTGGGACATGTCGGTGGCCAGCACCTCGAAGCCGGTGCGCCGGTTGAACAGCGCGTGCCAGGCATTGTCGGAGAAGCGGAAGAAGTCCCACGGCGTGTCATGCACCGGGCAGCTCTGCGGCGCCCAGATATAGGCCAGCCCCCCGGGCTTCAGCACCCGGCTCAGCTCGACGGCCGCCTTCCACGGCATCAGCAGATGCTCGAACACCGCCAGGCTGATGGCGAAGTCGAAGCTGTCCG
>JBIPLY010000348.1:0-4563 GCA_044369385.1 Acetobacteraceae bacterium
GCGGGGGCCGGGGGTTGGCCGGGGATGGGGACGAGGCGGTCCGCGACGATGTCCAGGCGCGGGAGGGAGTGGAGCAGGCCGACGGTGTAGGGATGGCGGGGGGTGCGGAAGATGTCGGCGACGTCACCGGTCTCGACAATGCGGCCGCCGTACATGACGGCGACGCGGTCGGCGGTTTCGGCGACGACGCCGAGGTCATGGGTGATCAGGATGACGGCGGCGCCGGTTTCGGCCTGGCGTTTGGCGAGGACGGCGAGGACCTGGGCCTGGACGGTGACGTCGAGCGCGGTGGTGGGTTCGTCGGCGATGATGAGGCGTTTCTGGCCGGCCATGGCCATGGCGATGACGGCGCGCTGGCGCATGCCGCCGGAGAATTGGTGCGGGTAGTTGCCGATGCGGGTTTCGGGGTCCGGGATGTCGACTTCGCGCAGGAGGGCGGCGGCGCGGGGATTGGCGTCGGCGGGGGGGACGAGGCCGTGGGCGATCTGGCCCTCGATGACCTGGCGGCCGATGGTGAGGACGGGGTTCAGGGTGGTGGTGGGGTCCTGGAAGATCAGGCCGACATCCAGGCCGCGCAGGGTGCGCAGGGTTTCGGGACTGGCGGTGGTGATGTCGGTGTCGCCCATGCGGATGCTGCCGGCGACGCGGGCGGTTTGGGGGAGGAGGCCGGTGATGGCCAGCGCGGTGACGCTCTTGCCGGAGCCGGACTCGCCGACAATGCCCAGGACTTCGCCGGCGCGAACGTCCAGGTTGATGCTGCGCACCGCCGGCACGTCGCGTCCGCTGCCGGTGAAGGTCACCGAGAGGTTGCGGACGGACAGGACCGGCGGGGTTGCGGGGCCGCCGTCAGGCATGCGCGGTCAGCTGGTGAAGCCGAGCGTGCGCAGGACCAGCAGGCTGTCGAGGTCGCGGGTGAAGCCGCCGACATTCTTGGCGGCGACGGCGAGGAAGACGTCGAAGGTGTTGGTGGCGATGCCGAAGCTGGCGTCGACCATGGCTTTGTTCAGGGCGTCATAGGCGGCTTTCACGTCGGCGGTGCCGAAGGCGGTGTTCACCCGTTCGATGGCGGCGACATAGGCGGTGTGCGGGTTGGGGTTGCCGAGGACGGGGTTGTTGGCGATGCGGTAGATCGAGTTGGTGGTGATGCGGGTGGGGAATTTCTGGACATTGCCGACGCCGCCGAAGACGGCCGCGAACTTGCCGCCGAGCAGCGCGTCGACGAACTCCGAGCCCTGCTTGAGGTCGAGCTGGATGTCGATGCCGGCGCGTTTGAGGGTGCTCTGGACGACCTGGCTGATGGCGACGCCGTCCTGGTCGCCGCCGTTGACCAGGAGCTTCCAGTCGTTCATCTCGGCCGCGGTGAGGCCGGATTCCTTGAGCAGGGCTTGGCCCTTGGCGATGTCGAAGGCGTAGGTCTTGTCATACGCGCGGTCGGAGGCCGGGTTGGCGGGGGCCCAGGGCAGCGCCGTGACCTCGCCGAGGCCGGCATAGCCGACGCGCAGGATGGCGGCGCGGTCGATGAGGAAGTTGAAGGCTTGGCGGAATTTCTCGTTCTTGAAGGGGCCGTTGGTGGTGTTGATGCGCAGCACCTGGACCAGCTGGCCCTGGCCCTGCCAGAGCTGGAAGCCGGCGGTGCGCAGGCGGACGGCGGCCCGCGCCCCACCGCCGAAGATCATGTCGGCGGCGCGGGATTCGAGGGCGGCGGCGGCACTTTCGTTGTCGCTGAAGATGGTAAAGACGACTTCGGACAGGACCGGCTGGTTGGCGCGCCAGTATTTCGGGTTGGCGACCAGGCGCAGGCGCTGGCCGAGGACGCGTTCGGCGACGGTGAAGGGGCCGGTGCCGTTGATCTTGGTCTCGGCGCTGTCGGTGGTGTCCTTGGCGATGACGAACATGAACTGCAGCAGGTCGGTGACCTGGCGGTCCGGCACTTTCGCCTTGAAGTTCAGGCGCACGGTCTTGTCGTCGACCACGGTCCAGTCTTTCACCACGCTCATGGTGGGGAAGACGTTCTTGCCGGTCTTGGGGTCGTTGGCCTTCTTGAGCGTGGCGTCGAGGTCGGCGCTGGTCAGCGCGGCGCCGCTGTGGAAGGTGACGCCCGCGCGCAGGACGATGGTGCAGCTCATGTTGTCGGGCGCGATGGTGAAGCTCTGGGCCAGGGCGGGGATGGGGGTGCCGGCCTCGTCGTATTCGATCAGCGTGTCGTAGAGGTTGCGCATGATCGTGGCGTTCTGCGAGGAGAACTGGTGCGGGTCGAAGTTGACGATGTCCGCCAGCAGCGCGACGCGCAGCGGCTTGCCGCCCTTCACCGCCTGGGCCTGTGCCTCGGACGCCAGCGGCGCCGCCATTCCGACCCCGGCCACGCCGGCCAGCAGGGTTCGACGATTCATGACATGGGTCACGGCCTGTCTCCTGTTTTTCACTGAGGCTTTCGTGCCTGTTATGTGAGCCTTCCACCGGCCCGCCCCCCTGTCAAACCGAATCGGGGCATCCTTGCGCCCCGTCATCGAGTTTTCCCGCCGATCGGCTTGAAACGCCTGCGCCAGCGGCGCTTGAAACGCCTGCGCCAGCAGCTTACGGTCGGGCCAGCAGCGCGCGAGCCGGCATGGCAAGCTACATCGGAAGCTTCGACCTCACCCTTCGGGCCAGGCTGGACGACGGCACCACGCTGGCGGGCGGCGGATCGGCGCCGTGGACCCTCGCCGATCTGCGCTTCGACGAATTCGGCCGCATCCTCGGCCGGTCCGTCGGCAATGCCGGCAACATGCCGCTCACCATCGCCTACCCGAATGGCGAGACCGACTCCGTTCTCAGCACCGTCCGGGTGCCGGGCCTCGACCTGCTCACCACGCTGGATGGCTTCGCCCTTCCCTTGGGGCCGTTCCTGCAGGAATTCGGCGATGGCTGGACCCAGACCATCACGCTGGCCGCCGACCGCACCAGCATCACCTACAGCGGCAGCGTCGCCTTCGACGAGATCGATGACGGGCTGCACGTGGTCGGCACGCTCAGCGCCAGCGCCACGCTGCTGCTGGACAACACCTGGCCGCGCTTCAGCCTGCGCGCGATCGACAGCGAGGTAGCCGAAGGCACCGCCGCGCGCTTCGTGATCACCCGCTCCGGCAACACCGCGGTCGCCGCCTCGGCGGGCTGGAGCCTCGCCCGCCCCGGCGACTGGCCGCCGCACCCCGCGGAGCGCCAGGGGCTGGTTCCCGCCGACTTCCCCGACAGCCTCGTCTGGCCCCATGGCCTGCCGGGCGGCAGCGTCGATTTCGCGCCCGGCGAAACCAGCCGCGAATTCGAGATCCCGACCACCGATGACGGCCACGACGAGGCCGACGAAGCCTTCGTGGTCATGATCGACCGCTGGTCGACCGACCCCTTCCTCGGCGACACGTTCCAGGCCGCGGGCCGCATTCTGGACAACGACGCCCCGGCCTTCGTCTCGATCCTGCCGGTGCTGGACGTGCAGACCGAGGGGCCGGATGCCGCCCTGGTCTATCGCCTGCACCGCTCGGGCGGCATCGAGGGCCCGGCCGACCTCTGGTATGCGGTCAGCAGCGCGGGGCCGCGCCCGGCCAGCATCCAGTACGACTTCCCCTGGATGCCCGGCACGGTCCAGGTCAGCTTCCCCGCCGGCGTCGCCGAGATCGACATCGCGATTCCGATCTTCGATGACCGCCTCGTCGAACGCCCGGAAAGCCTGCGCGTCACCCTCTCCGACCCGTCGCCCGGCCTGAGCATCCTGGCCGGCGAGGCCACCGGCACCATCCTGTCCGACGACCCCGTCGCCGGCATCGCCGCGCGCTACGCCGGCACCGACACCACGGTCCCGGCCACGCCGACCTTCTACAACGGCCCGGCCAACGGGCTGGACTTCGAACTCATCGCCATCACCCCGGAGGACCTGCTGATCAGCACCGGCTGGGACCTTCTCAACCCCACCTCGGCGGGGAGCTGGTTCCTGCGCACCGGCAGCGGCAACGACGCGATCGCGGTGCAGACCGGCCGCAACGTGCTGGACGCCGGCACCGGCTCCAACTTCCTCACCGGCGGGCACGGCGCGGACACCTTCTTCCTCGATCTCCGCGGCCTGGCCGCCCCGGTCTGGAGCACGGTGGCCAATCTCGGCAGCATCGACACGATCACCATCTGGGGGATCAACGCCGACACGCCCTTCGCCTGGCAGGAGTGGCAGGGTGCGCCGGGCTACCAGGGCCTGACCCTGGTCACCTCCGGCCCGAACGGCGACGTGGCGGCGCTGACCATCGCCGGCTGGACGCTGGAGCTGTTGGATTACTGGCGCATGGGCCGGCATTTCGGCCACGACCCGGCCAGCGGCAGCGACTACCTGCTGATCCGCCACGACCTGTTCCTGGGCACTTAGTTGACAGCCCGCCGTTGACAGCATGGGGCGCAGCCCGGAACCTGCCTGACCCACAGGGGAGCGCCGCATGACCGTCGATCCGATCACCGTCTCGGTCATCCAGCACCGCCTGCGCGGCATTGTCGAGGAAATGGGCGAGGCCATGCTGCGCACCGCCTACTCCCAGATCCTCAATT
>JBIPLY010000349.1:0-4553 GCA_044369385.1 Acetobacteraceae bacterium
CAACCCGCTTCGAAAAGACAGCCAGAAACTACCTCGCCGTTGTCAAACTCGCAGCTACCGTCCTATGGCTTCGATAAGTGTCCACAGGGCCTAGAGCATGATCCGCGCTTCTATCAGCGCGGATCATGCTCTAGCCTGCGGGCAAGAACCCGGAGGAAACCACCATGCGCCAAACCCTGCTTGGGGCGGCCTGCCTGCTTGCCGCGATCGCCCTTCCGGCAGCGGCCGCGGAGGTCCGCATCGCGGTGCGCACCGATGTCAGCTCGATCGACCCGCACTACCACGTCTATTCGCCGAACCGCGCCATCTCCCGCCACATCTTCGATTCGCTGACCAAGCTCGGCCCGCGCGGCGAGGTGACGCCCGGCCTCGCCGAATCCTGGCGCGTGGTCGAGGACGATCTGTGGGAATTCACCCTGCGCGAGGGCGTGACCTTCCACGACGGCACCCCGCTGGAGCCGGCCGACATCGCCTTCACCCTGGCCCGCGCACCAGAGGTGCCGAACTCGCCCTCCTCCTACCGCCAGTACACCAAGTCGATCGCCGGCGTGGAGGTCACCGGCCCGCGCACCCTGCGCATCCGCACCAAGGGCCCGGCACCCACCCTGCTGGTCGACCTCGACTCCATCGCCATCCTGTCGCGCAAGGTGGCCGAGGGCAAAGCGACCTCCGACTACAACGCCGGGCGCGCCGCCATCGGCACCGGCCCGTACCGCTTCGTGGAATGGCAACCCGGCAACCGCGTGGTGCTGGAGCGCAACCCGGGCTACTTCGGCGGCACGGAGCCCTGGACCCGGGTGACGGTGCGCCCGATCTCCAATGACGGCGCCCGCGTCGCCGCGATCCTGTCCGGCGATGTCGACCTGATCGACGGCGTGCCCGGCGTGGACCGCGCCAAGCTCGCCGCCGCCCCCGCCCTCGTGCTGCACGAATGCGACGCCTTCCGCATCATCTACCTGATCATGGACAGCGACCGCGACGTCTCGCCCGGCCTGCGCGATGCCAACGGCGCCGCCCTTGACCGCAACCCCTTCAAGGACCGCCGCGTCCGCCAGGCCCTCTCGCTGGCCATCAACCGCCCGGCCCTGGCCGAACGCCTGCTGAGCGGACAGGCCCGCCCCGCCGGCCAATACGTCCCCAGCGACGTGCCCGGCGCCAGCCCGAACCTGAAGCCGCTGCCCTTCGACCTCGACCGCGCCCGCGCCCTGCTGAAGGAAGCCGGCTGGGGCGACGGCTTCTCGGTGGCCCTGGCCGGCTCCAACGACCGCTACCCGAACGACGCCCAGGTCGCCCAGGCGATCGGCCAGATGTTCGCCCGCGTCGGCATCAAGACCGAGGTCAACACCATGCCGGCCAACCAGCTCTTCAGCCGCGGCAGCAAGCTGGAGTTCTCCGCCATGCTGTCCGGCTGGGTCGGCAATGGCGAGGCCTCCTCGCCGATGGTCGCGCTGATGGCCACCTTCAACCCGGCCACCGGCATGGGCGCCTCCAATCGCGGCCGCTGGTCGAACGCGGAATACGACGCCGCCCTCGGCGCCGCGCTGCGCACCATGGACGATACCAGGCGCTATGCGCTGTACGCCCGCGCCGCCGAAGTGGCGGTGGCCGAGATGGGCATGATCCCGGTCTACTTCACCATCAACACCTGGGCGTCACGCCGCGATCTCGTCTATGCCGCGCGCGGCGACGAGGCCACGCTGGCCACCGGGCTGCGGCCGAAGCAATAGGGGACGACGATGTTCGATCCAGCCGAGACCGCGGCGGCACTATGGGCCGAATGGCACAAGGGCCGGCACATGCCCGCCGAATGGATGGGCCGGCTGACGCTGGACCAGGCCTATGCGGTGCAGCTCGCCCTGCTCGACCGCTTCGAAGCCATCGGTGAGGCGCAGGCCGGCTGGAAAGTCGGCCTGACCGCCGCTGCGATGCGCGCGCAATGGAACATCCACGAGCCGTGCTTCGGCTTCCTGCTGAAGAGCGGCCACAAGCCCTCCGGCGCCCGCTTCCGCTTCCCCGGCATCATCGCCCCGGGCTTCGAGAACGAGCTGTGCCTGCGCATCGGCACCCGCCTGCAAGGCCCCGGCATCACCCTCGACCAGGCCATCGCCGCCGTGAGCCACGCCGCCCCGGCGCTGGAGATCGTCGAGAAGCGCGGCCCGTTCAGCGAGGACATCGCGCTGGCCATGGCCGACAACGCCCAGCAATACGCCTTCGTCACCGGCGCCGAAGTGCCGCTGACCGCCGCAAACCGCGACCTCGCCGCATCGACGGTGGAGGTGGATGTCAACGCCACGGTGCTGGACCGCGCCGCCGGCGCCGAGGTGATGGGCGGCGGCGGCTTCCTCTCGGTGCAATGGCTGGCCAACAAGCTGGCGGAATTCGGCCGGGCGCTGGAACCGGGCATGCTGGTGATGTCCGGCTCGTTCACGAAGCAGTATCCGATCGCGCGCGGCGATCGGGTTACGTCGAAATTCCACCCGTTCGGAGCGGTGTCTGCCGTGTTTGAATAGAGCGTGATCGTCGGAGGCGGAACCGCCGGAGACGTGAATCATGCGATCAAACAAAGGGCTAGAGCATGGGCCGCGCTTCTGTCAGCGCGGATCATGCTCTAGGAGGCGACCTCGGCGAGGGCGCATTCCAACGCCGCGTCACGTCCGCCTATGAGATCGCATCCCTGCAGCGTGACCTGGATGTCAGGGAGCAGAGAACCCGCACCCACCATTTCGGCAGCGATCGGCGGCGGCGTCAGGTCCGGATCGGCCCGGCCTTCCGCCCAATCGTGCCACCCATCCGAGTAGCGGACCGCGAGTCCCGATTGCGGCAATTCCTCAAGGCCGCCTTCAGCATAGAAGCGTTCGCCGTCCCCCATTTCCTCGCCGATGATACGGGCATCGGCATGCACCTTGAGAAGAGCCGCAGTCAAAATGGCGGCTGAGAAGGTGAACTTGTCGACGAGCACCGCAACCTTGGCCATGGGCGCCGCAACTCGAAGCTTTCGTGAAAAGCCAGAGGCACCGGTGAAATTGCCGCCCGGATTTCCCCTTAAATCCACAATGACATGTCTCGCGCCGGCCAACTGAACCAGGATTGCATCCAGCAATGCGGCAATCGCGCTGGCGGCCTTGGCCGCAAGATCACCTATCCGCACATAGTGCGATGTTCCACGGAGCACCCGAAGGAACACGCCGGTTCGCGCCTCGTCGGCATCCGCCAGCCCGCCTGCCGCAATCAGCTCATGTGCGGCCCCGGGCTCTCGAACCGGATACAGCGGCTCGGCGGGCACCGTTTCGTGGAAGTGAAGATCGACACGGCTTCCATCGGGCGTCTCAACAACATATCGAGGAGCGCCCGTGCACCCTGTCGCAAGCGCCACAGCGGGTGGCCAGGCGAACATAAATCCGGCAATCGCGCGTGCTCGCTGATCCGTGCCTGCAAGCAGCGGGCGGATGGCGCTGAAAACGTCGGCCGTGGCGCTGCCATTTGTGCTGACGAGGCGCGCTCCGCGATACGGGCCGCGCGCAACGCATGGGCCGTGGCCGAGCCACACCAGCCGAAGCGGCGCAACGCGCACCGTCCGATTGGCGATGGCCCGGCTATGTCCATTGCCGCCCAGTGCCATAAGGCGCATCGCCTGAAGCCTGAACGCATCGGCAGACGGCGTCGCCACGAGTTCCCGCATGGCCTGCGCGAGACTGTCTGGGCTCACGCGCCTGAACGACGGATCGCGCGTCGCAAGCTCACCGATACGTCGGGCGTCGCTGGGAAACATATCCACCTGCCGTCTGATGCCGGGTCACCTTGCAACCTGGGGACAGGTCGGTGCGGAATGCACGCCGCACAACCACCAAATCCAAGCCGCAGGCCGCCGGCGGCCAAGCGCGCCGGTCTCAACCGCAAACCCGCAAACGTAGCCCCCCGTCATATGGACGAAGCAAGCCGCTGATGGGTCCTGATCCTAATGCGTCGACAGCCGCCGCAGCCAGTCCCGCGCCGTGCGTGACCCGGCGGCGGCGGCGGCGCGGAACAGCCGCAGCGCCTCGGCCTCGTTCTTCGGCGCCCCCCAGCCGTGGTACAGCATCACCGCCAGCTCCGCCGTCGCCGCCGCCGAGCCATTGGCCGCCGCCCGCCGCAGATGCTCCAGCGCCGCGCGGTCATCCGCCGCCACCCCGGACCCCGGCCGCAACCTGGCTGCCAGCGTCAGGTCGTGCAACGCCAGCAGCCGCAGCGCCCGCGTCTCGCCCTCCAGCCGCAGCGCAACCTGGTACCAGCGCAGCGATTCCGCCAGGTTCGGCGCGCTCCCCCGTCCCTCGAACAGCATCCGCCCGGCGGCGCGCGCGGCCAGCGGCTCGTCGCGCTCGGCGGCACGCAGGTACAGCGACAGCGCCAGGGTCTCGTCCGCCGCCACCCCTTCGCCGGCCTCGTAGAGCTGGCCCAGGGCAAACTGCGCCCCGGCATGCTGCCGCCCGGCCGCGCGCAGATACCAGTCGGCGGCCTGCGCCAGGTCGGGCCGCGGCACCGCGCGCCCGGCCTGCAGGAACCCGCCCAGCTTGAAC
>JBIPLY010000350.1:0-4538 GCA_044369385.1 Acetobacteraceae bacterium
CTGTTGCTGGACGAGCCGACGGAGGGGATGAACCCGGCGGAGACGCTGGAGCTGGCCGAGCAGATCAAGAGCCTGCATGAACTGGGGCTCACCATCCTGCTGATCGAGCACAAGCTGGATGTGGTCACCCGGCTGGCGCAGAACGTGGTGGTGCTGGACCACGGGGAAAAGATCGCCGAGGGCCCGGCCGACGAGGTGCGGCGCAACGAGGAGGTGCTGCGCGCCTATCTCGGCCGCGCGGCAACGGCGGCGGCGGCCAAGGAGAAAAGCGATGCGTGACGGCTCCACCCTGCTCGAGTTCAAGGGCGTCAACACGTATTACGGCGATCTCCATGTCCTGAAGGACGTCGACTACAGCATCGGGCGCGGGGAGATCGTCTGCCTGCTGGGCGGCAATGCCTCGGGCAAGTCGACGACGATGAAGACGATCATGGGCGTGGTGCGTCCCCACTCCGGCACCGTGACCTATGACGGCCAGCCGATCGCCGATCTGTCCACCAGCGATCGGGTGCGCCGCGGCATCGCCCCGGTGCTGGAGGCGCGGCGGCTGTTCCCGCGCATGACCGTCTACGAAAACCTCGAGATCGGCGCCTATACCCGCAAGAAGGGTCCGGAGTTCGACGAGGACCTGGAGCGGGTCTATCAGCTCTTTCCGCGCGTGAAGGAGCGCCGCACCCAGCTCGCCGGCACGCTGTCCGGCGGCGAGCAGCAGATGGTGGCGATCGGCCGCGCGCTGATGAGCCGGCCCAAGCTGATCTGCATGGACGAGCCCTCGATGGGCCTGTCGCCGCTGTTCGTGGAACAGGTGTTCGACATCATCCAGATGATCAACAGGCAGGGGGTGACGATGTTCATGGTGGAGCAGAACGCCGCCATGGCGCTGTCGATTGCCCATCGCGCCTATGTGCTGCAAACCGGCGTGGTGGTGCTGTCCGGCACGGCGGCGGAGATGCGGGAGAACGAGATGATCAAGCAGGCCTATCTCGGCGAAATGCAGGTCGAGGCGGGATGACGCGATGAATGCCGCGGTCGCGCTGTCGCTGCTGGGCGCCTCGCGGCGGATCATGGGCGGGCCGTTCAACGATTTTCTCCCGCCCGCGATCGGGGTGTGCCTGGAGCGGCATTCGCGCCTGGCGCATCGGGCCGACGTGCTGATCGACGTGCCGGATTTTTCCCCGCCGACCCAGGCGCAGCTTCAGGACGGGCTGGTGCGGGTGCTGCGGCGGCTGCGCGACGCGCCGGACCTGCCGGTCTATGTCGGGTGTGCCGCCGGGCT
This sequence comes from Acetobacteraceae bacterium, assembly GCA_044369385.1. Taxonomy (GTDB): domain Bacteria; phylum Pseudomonadota; class Alphaproteobacteria; order Acetobacterales; family Acetobacteraceae; genus CAMDGX01. Next base: position 1,277 of record JBIPLY010000350.1, read on the forward strand.
GGGGCGCACCGGCACCTTCATCGCCGCCCTGGCGCGGCTGGCCGGCATCGCCGACGGCGTCGCATGGACCCGGGCGAACTACGACGCGCGGGCGGTGGAAACCCCGGCACAGGCGGCGGCGGTGGCGGCGCTTGACGTGGATGCGGTCTGGGCGGCCTATGCGGCGCAGTCCTGACCGGGAGGAATTCATGCAGATCGCCCGCCGTGCCGCCCTTGCCCTGGGGGCCGCCGCCCTTGCCGTGCCCGCGCGGGCTGCGACGCCGATCCGGCTCGGGCTTTTGCGCACCGCCTCCCCGGCGCCGCTCTACATCGCGCAGGAGCGCGGCTGGTTCCGCGAGGCCGGGGTGGAGGTGGCGTTCCGCTTCTTCGATGCCGCGCAGCCGATCGCCGCGGCGGCCGTCTCCGGCGACACCGACATGGGCATCACCGCGCTGACCGGCGGGTTCTTTGCGCTCGCCGGGCGGGGCGAGCTGGTGGTGATCGGCGGCGGGCTGCATGAGCAGAAGGGGGTGAAGCTGACCGCCGTGCTGGTCTCCAAGGCCGCGCATGCCGCCGGGCTGACCTCGCTGGACAAGCTCGGCGGGCGCAGCTTCGGGATCACCCAGTTCGGGTCGAGCTTCCACTACATGGCCGGGCGCCTCGCGGAGGTGCAGGGCTTCGACCTGAAGTCGCTGCAACTGCGCCCGTTGCAGACGGTGCAGAACATGGTGGCCGCCGTGCGCACCGGCCAGATCGACGCCACCATGGCGATCGCCTCGATGGCCGCGCCGGCGGCGGCGAGCGGGGACGCGGTGATCATCGGCTGGGTCGGCGACCACGTGCCGTATCAGATCACCGCGCTGTTCGCCGCCAAGGCGATGGTGGGCACCCGCGCCGACGACCTGCGCAAATTCGCCGCTGCCTACCAGCGCGGGGTGGCCGCCTATCGCGAGGCGTTTCTCCGGTTTGATGCCGCCGGCGCGCCGCAATACGGGCCGGCGACGGATGCCGCGATCGCGGACATCACCAAGTATGTCTTCATCGGCGACCCGGCGGCCGGGGACAAGATCAAGGCCGGGCTGGGCTGGTACGACGAGGGCGGCGCGCTGCATGTCGCCGATGTCCGCAACCAGCTCGCCTGGTTCACCGCCCAGGGCATGGTCAAGGGCGAGGTGGACGCCGCGGCCATCATCGACACCCGGTTCCTGCCAACCCGTTGACCGCCCCCGGCGTCAGTCTGCGCGCCGAGGGGATCGGCCACCGCTTCGGCGCGCTGGAGGTGCTGGACGGCATCGACCTGGCGATCCCCGCCGGCGAGGTGACCGTGCTGCTCGGCCCCTCCGGCTGCGGCAAGTCGACGCTGCTGGCCATCCTGGGCGGGCTGCTGGCGCCGAGCCGGGGCAGGGTGGTGATGCACGGCACCCCGCCGCCCGACAGCCTCAACCCGCTGACCTACGTGTTCCAGGATTTTTCCCTGCTTCCTTGGCGCCGCGTCGCCGGCAATGTCGCCCTGGTGCTGGAAGGCCGGCTGCCGCGCGTCGAGCGCGACGCCCGGGTGGCCGAGGTGCTGGGGCTGGTTGGGCTTTCCGCTTTTGCCGGGGCCTGGCCGCGGCAGTTGTCGGGCGGGATGCGCCAGCGGCTGGGGATTGCCCGCGCGCTGGCGGTGCGCCCGGCGGTGCTGCTGATGGACGAGCCGCTCTCGGCGCTGGACACGCCGACGCGGCTGCTGTTGCAGGACGAGTTTTCGTCACTCATCGCCCGCACCGGCGCCACCTGCGTCTATGTCACCCACAATCTCGCCGAGGCGGTGCGGCTCGGCCACACCGTTGTCGTGCTGTCCCGCCGCCCCGGCCGCATCGCCGCCCGCCTGCGCATCGACCGCCCGCTCGCCGGGCGCAGCCCCGACGATCCCGCCCTGCGCGCGGTTGAAGCCGAGCTGTGGGAGCTGATCCGCGCCGATGCCCATGCCGCCGCCGGGGAGCTGGAGCATGGCTGAGATCCCCTTCCGCGGCGGCGGTTTTTCCCCGCGCGCGGTGCGCTTCGCCGGCGCCGCCACGCTGCTGCTGATCGTGGCGGCCTGGCAGGGGGCGGCCAGCGCCGGGTTGATCAACACCCGCTTCCTGCCGCCGCCGCTGGCGATCGGGCGGGCGCTGGTCGCCCTGGGGCAGAGCGGCGAGCTTTGGGCGCATCTCTCGGCGTCGTTGCAGCGTTTCGCGCTTGGCTGGGCGATGGGCACGGCCGCCGGGCTGGTGCTGGGCTTCGCCATCGGGCTGTTCACGCTGGCGCGGGCGCCGGGCATGGCGGTGGTTTCCGCGCTGTTCCCGATCCCGAAGATTGCGCTGGCGCCGCTGTTCATCATCTGGTTCGGCATCGGCGAGGGCAGCAAGCTGGCCACGCTGGCCTTCGGCGTGTTCTTCCCGACGGTCATCAACACGGTGGCCGGGGTGGACAGCGTGCCGCGCGGGTTGATCCGCATGGGGCAGTCCTTCGGCCTGTCGCGCGCGGCGATCCTGGCCAAGATCGTGCTGCCCGGCGCGCTGCCGGCGATCCTGTCCGGCTTTCGCATCACCACCTCGACGGCGGTGATCCTGCTGGTCGCCGCCGAGATGATCGGCGCGGACAAGGGCATCGGCAGCTTCGTGCTGCAAGCCGGCAACCTCTACGACACCGACGGGCTGATGGCCGGGATCGTGATGCTCAGCGCGCTGGGGCTGACGGTGGCCTGGCTGTTGGGCGTGCTCGAACGGCGGCTGCTGGCCTGGCGATAGCGGCTTTGCTGGATCGCGTGATTCACGTCTCCGGCGGTTCCGCCTGCGACGATCACGCTCAGCGCCAGCGCCCGGCGCGGTTGGTCAGCGCATAGACCGTTGCCATCGCCGCGCTGGAAAGCCCCAGCAGCAGCAGCGCCATCTGCCCGGCCGCCGCGGTGTCGAAGGCCTGCACCCGGTCGTAGATCGAAATCGCGATGGTGCGCGTCTCGCCCGGGATCGAGCCGCCCACCATCAGCACCACGCCGAATTCGCCCAGCGTATGGGCGAAGGTCAGCACCAGGCCGGTTGCGATGCCCGGCCAGGCGATCGGCAGCTCGATCGACCACACCGCCCGCCACGGCCGCGCGCCGCAGAGCTGGGCGGCCTCGCGCACTTCGGTGGCCACCGCCTCGAACCCGCGCTGCATCGGCTGGATGGCAAACGGCAGGTTGGCGATCACGGAGGCCAGCAGCAGCCCGCTGAAGCTGAACACCAGCGAATGGCCGAACAGCGAAGTCCATAGCCGGCTCAGG
>JBIPLY010000057.1:0-14061 GCA_044369385.1 Acetobacteraceae bacterium
TAGCCAGGACTTCTCCACCACGGCGATGTTGCGGATGCCGCATTCGGCGGCGAGGTAAAAGGCAGTGGCCAGGCCATGGCCGCCGGCGCCGACGATGACCACGTCGTAGGCGGGCTTGGGCATCGCGTCGCGCCAGAACGGCGGCCAGCCGGCTTGGCCGCGCAGGGCTTGGCGCAGAAGCGTGGCGAGGGAGAAGCGCATCTACAGGGTCAGGCGGGCGATGGCGGATTCCAGGTCTTTCTGCGCCTGGGCGATGGCAGCGCGGGCCTGGTCCTGGGCGCGGCGCAGGGCGTCGATGCGGGTCTCGTGGGCTTCGAGCTGGCGCAGCAGGCGGCCGTGCAGGGCGTCCGTGGCGGGGACGGCGGCGAGGTTGCGGCGGATGCGCTCCTGGTCAGCATCGATCTGGCGCGATTCGGCGATCAGGCGCTCCAGCTCGGCGGATGTGGCGGCACGGGCGGCGCGCAGCTCGGCCAGGCGCTGCAACGCGGCGCGCGCGGCGGGGTCGAGGCCCTGGAGGCCGAAGATGCGGGCGATGGCCGGCTCGCCGTCGAGCAGGGCGATGGATTGGCGGGTGATGCGGTCCTGGCGGATGGTCAGGGTGCGGGACTGGCCCGGCGCGAGGCTGACGGCGAAGCGCCAGGCCGTGGCGGTTTCCTCGGCGGGCGCCAGGGCGGCGTCGGGGACCAGGGTGGCGCCGGGGCGGCGGGCGATCTCGACCAGCAGGTCGCGGGGTTCGGCGGAGGGCGCGGTCAGCGTGACCGCGGTGGTGTGGCGCAGCCGTTCGTCCAGGCGCAGCACGCCCTGCGCCGCGGTCAGGGCGGCGAGGCTCGTGGCCTCTTCCTGTTTCCACGCCACGGCGGTGCGCAGGTCCTCGGCGAACGACAGCAGGCGGGATTCGCCGGCGGGCAGGCCACCAAGGCGCGCATCGCCGGCGAACATGGCCGGCGAGGCCGGGTCGTACAGTGTCAGCACCCCGGCCGGCAGGGTGGTGGCGGTGTCGTTGGTCAGGCGGATGGCGGCGAGCGGATGGGCGCGGCCGAACTGGACCAGGCCGAGGCGCCGGGCAGTCGCCTGACGGTCCAGGATCGGCATCGTGGCACTGTGGCCGGCAGCCAGGGTGACCGGGCTCGGCAGGGTGAATACCGTCTCTTGCGCGCCTTCGCTGGCCTCGGCGACCTCGGCGGGGGCGGCCATCGCGGGGGCGGGGGCCGCGACGGGGGCGGCCTCGGCGCGCATCATCGGCAGGCCGCGCACCGCCGAAGTGGGAAGCATGGGGGCCGAGGGCGCGGGCGCCGCCATGGGGCTGGCGCGGGTGTCGATGCCGGGCAGGATGCGGCCCAGCACTTCCAGCGGAACGTCCGGGCGTTGGACGAAATAGCTGCGGTACAGCGCCTGGCGGAAAGTGACGGGGTTGCCGTATTGCAGCGTCACCTCAACGCCGTTCCAATCGGCGCCGGTGGTGTTTTCCAGCACCGCCCAGCCCTGCAGCCGGGCCTTGTCGCCCGCCTTCGCCGGCAGGACGACGCGGTAGCTGATCTTCCACAGCGGCGCGCCGACGACATAGCCGACGCGCAGCTCGCGCGCCGCCGTGCCCGGCGCGCGGAGGGAGAGCACGCGCGTCGCCTGGGTCGCGTCACGCCGCAGCGATTCCAGCGCATGGCCGATGCGGGCGCGCAGGGCTGGGTCGGCGACCTGCACCGTCTCGGCGTCCTCCAGCACGAACTGGCGCAGGCCATCGGCGGTCAGCAGGGTGACACGGGTGCGCGCCACCGTGCCGTCGCGCCCGGTGGGCTCCGGGGTGCGCTCGGCGCGCAGCAGGGTGCCCGACATCGGGCGCGCGCCGCGCACTTCCAGCACCACGCCGCGCAAGGCGTTGAGGAAGGCGAGCGGATCGTCCAGCGCCTCAGGCCCGAAGGGAACGTCGCCGAAGGCCGCGCGCGCGCCGTCCGCACCCGGCAGGGTGGCGCCGCCGACGCCGCCCTGGCTGTCGAACACCACCAGGGATTTCAGCACGTCGTCGACCTGGTCGAGCGGCACCGGCAGGCGCAGCGTGGCCTCGCCGGTGACCTGGGCGCTGTATTCGACATAGGCGACGCCGGCCGACGAGAGCATCACGCGGCGCAGGGCGGGGGTTTCGGCTTGGGCCAGCGAAGGAAAGAGCAGGAAGGCAAGCAAGAATCTTCTTTTTGTGAACAAAAAGAAGCAAAAAAACTTTATCCGCTCGCCAGCAAGGGAAAACGGATAAAAAGTTTTTTGGTTCTTTTTTTCAAAAAAGAACATGCTTCCTTACTTCGCGTAGCGGAACGCCGCGTCCGTGAGGTCGAGCTTCGGGAACTCCTCCTTCTCGTTCCAATAGTCCTGCGTATGCGCCCAGTCCTTCTTGTCGCCCCGCTTCGGCAGCAGATGGATGGAGCGCTTCAGGTAGTTCGGGTTGAAGTTGTCCGCGTCGATCCACGGCAGGATCTGCATGTCGCGGTCTTCGTCGCGCAGCGCGACCTCCACCTGCTGCGTGCCGGTGGCCTTCATGTGGTTCAGCAGCCGGCAGACGAAATCACCGACCATGTCCGCGCGCAGGGTCCAGCTCGCCCGGAAATAGCCGAACACCCAGACCAGGTTCGGCACGCCGGTGAACATCATGCCGCGATAGGTGACGGTCTCCGACCAGTCCACCGGCTTGCCGTCGACCTGGAAGGTGATGCCGCCCATCACGCTCATGTGGAAGCCGGTGGCGGTCACCACGATGTCCGCGTCCAGCACCGTGCCGCTCTTGAGTTCCACGCCGCCCTGGGTGAAGCGCTCGATCTCGTCGGTCACCACGCTGGCCTTGCCCGATGCGATGCCGTGGAACAGGTCGGCATCGGGGATGAAGGCGATGCGCTGCTGCCACGGGCGGTATTTCGGGTTGAAATGCGTCTCGATGTCGTAGTCCGGGCCGAGCACCGCGGTGACCATGGCCAGCAGGTCCGCGCGCACCTTCTCAGGCTCGTCGAGGCAGCGCTGGGTGAAGGCCGCGCCCTCATAGGTGATCTTGCGGCGCACGATCTCATGCACCCACATCTCGTCCACCTTCAGCTTGCGCAGCTCGTCGGCGATCTCGATGGCGTTGCGGCCGGTGCGGAAGAAGGTGGGCGAGCGCTGCAGCATGGTGATGTGCGCGGCTTTCTCGGCCATTGCCGGGATCAGCGTGGCGGCCGTCGCGCCGGAGCCGATCACCACAACTTTCTTGCCGGTGTAGTCCAGGTCCTCGGGCCATTTCATCGGGTGGATGATGTCGCCCTTGAAGTTCTCCATGCCGGGCCAGTCCGGGGTGTAGCCCTCGTCGTGGTTGTAGTAGCCCTGGCACATATAGAGGAAGTTGCAGGTGAAGCTCTTCGCCTGGCCGGTCGCGGTGTCGGTGGCCGAGATGGTCCAGCGCTTGTCGGTGCTCGACCAGGCGGCATTGGCGATGCGGTGGTGATAGCGGATGTGGCGCGCGATGTCGTTGTCGGCGATCACCTCGCCCATATAGGTGCGGATTTCCTCGGCGGTGGCGATCGGCGGGCCGACCCACGGCTTGAAGCGGTAGCCGAAGGTGTAGAGGTCGCTGTCGGACCGGATGCCCGGGTATTTGTGCGTCCACCAGGTGCCGCCGAAATTGTCCTGCATCTCCAGGATGACATAGGATTTGCCGGGGCATTGCTTTTGCAGATGATAGGCGCCGCCGATGCCGGAGATGCCGGCGCCGACGATCAGCACGTCGAAATGCTCGGCGTCTTGCGCGGCCGGGCGGAAGGCGAGAGTGGCGGTGTCGTTCATCGTGTCGATTCCTCGCGCTCTGTCCGCAGCCGGCAGCGGGGCCGGCCATTCCCCTCAGTCTTTACCACGCCCCACCCCGTCGATCCAAATCGAGCCGTCCGTCTGGCAGCGCTCAATCGCGCCCAGCAGAAGGTCCAGCGCCACCGTGAAATCATGCACGCCGGAGTGCCGCCCTCCGGCCACCAGCAGCGTCAGAGCGTGCAGATGCGGCAGGCCGGCGGGGTCGATCCGCGGCAGGAAGCCCTGCGCCGCCGCGGCATACTGCTCCGGCCGCAGCGGAAAATTCCGTTCAAGCAGGTGAAACCCATAGATCAGGCTGTCCATCGCATTGCACAGGTGATCCGCCCGGGCGTAGTCGAAGCCCGCCGCGCGCAGACAGCCGATGGTGGCGTCAAAGAGCGCCAACATGTTCGGCCCCACGTTGAGGCGCCCGACGATCAGTTGCGGCGCCCAGGGATGGGCCAGGAAGACGGCCCGCATCGACAGCGCGCGGGCCCGCAACGCGCTGCGCCAGTCCGCCTCGGGCGACGGGCGCACGACCCCGGCCAGCACCGCCTCGACCATGGCCTCGATCAGGTCGTCCTTGTTGCGGACATGGTTGTAGAGCGACATCGCCTCCACCCCCAGCCCGAGTGCCAGCGCGCGCATCGACAGGCGCTCGACGCCGATCCGATCCGCCAATGCCACCGCCGCCGCCACGATGGCCGCACGCGACAGTCTTCCGACCCTGGCAGCCTCCACCGGCGGCATCAGGTCGGCTCGCTTGACGGGCTTACGCTGTAAGTTCTACACCGCATCCACTCAGCTTACGCCGTAAGTGCCCCTCGATCCAGAGGGTCCAAGGATGACCGGATGACCGATGGCCCGCCCGCCCTGCCCCGCACCATGCGCGCCTGGGTCGCCACCGCCTATGGCGGACCCGAGGTGCTGGCCCTGCGCGCCATTCCGCTCCGCGGGCCCGGCCCGGGCGAGATCCTGATCCGGATGCAGGCCACCACCGTCTCCTCGGGCGACCGGCGGGTGCGCGCGCTGGACATGCCGGCGGGCATGGGCCTTCTCGGGCGCCTGGCACTCGGGGTGCGGCGCCCGCGCCGGGCGGTGCTGGGCGCGGAACTCACCGGCGTGGTCGCCGCCGTCGGCGCCGAGGTCACGCGCTTCGGACCCGGGGACGCCGTGATCGCCTTCCCCGGCTTCCGGCAGGGTGCGCATGCCGAATACTGCCGCATGCCCGCCGATGGCATGGTGGTCTCGCGCCCTGATGGCATGGCGGTCGAGACCGCCGCGGCACTCGGCTTCGGCGGAACCACGGCGCGCCACTACCTCCGCCGAGCTGGGGTGAGCGCAGGCGAGCGCGTGCTGGTGATCGGCGCATCGGGAACCGTCGGCGCGGCACTGGTCCAACTGGCCGTGGCGGCCGGCGCGGCGGTGAGCGCGGTGACCTCGACGGCCAATCTGGGCCTGGCGCGGGAATTCGGCGCCGCGGAGGCGATCGACTACACCGTCCGCGACATCACCGCCGGTCCCGACCGCTGGGACATCGTCGCCGACGCTGTGGGCGCGCTCGACTTCCGCCGCGCCTTGCCGATCCTTGCGGAAGGCGGACGCTACCTGGCCATCGACGGCGGTCTGGGTGACCTGCTGGCCCGTCGCCGGGGCAGCCGACGCTGCATCGCCGGCCCGGCGAGCGAACGCCTGGACGACCTTGCCGCCTTGGTCGATCTCGCCGAGCGTGGCGCGTTCCGCCCCCCGATTGATGCGGTTTTCCCGTTCGACGCCCTGCCGGCGGCCCATGCTCGCGCCGATACCGGCCGCAAGCGCGGCAGCCTCGTCGTCATGGCGGGCTGACCGGCGTCGCATCCCCCCGGGATAGGCCGGACATGCCGCGCACTTCGAACGACGCTGCATCGCCCGGAACGCCCCTGTCACCTCGCCTCACTCCGGATACACCCGGCTGGTCAGCGTCCTGCGCAGCTTCCACTGAAGCTTCATCCAGAATCGCACGCGGTCCGATTCGGCCTGGTCGACCTGGTAGCTGACCATGGCCCGGTTGTCAGGAACGATGCTGGGCCGCGTTTCCACGATCATGCCCTTGCGCTGGTGCTCGTCCAGCTGTTGCCGCCTGGCCGCAGCCAGGGCTATGCCCGCGGGCCCACCAAGGAGTCCGGCCATGACCCCGTCCACGGCCTGGGAGGTCGCAGCCTTCCAACCGAAGCCCTCCGGCTCCTGTGGCGGCCTCCACGGAACGCCCCCCATCCCGCCATGCGTACACCGAAAGCTCCGATTTACCACCCACGTGGTTTTTTTCTTGTCCTGAACACCGGTGCCGCAATTGCCGAATTCCGGGCGCGAATCCGTATCGGGGTGGCGCATCGCGTGGATGGCATAGCGGACGTTGTCCGGCACCAGCTCGACGCCCGTGACTCTGGACCGATCCTCCGCATCGTAAAGCAGCAACGCCTCGATCTTGATGTCCGCCTTCTGCAACTCGTTGCAGACCATGAGCACTGCGGCACCACCCCGGCTGTAGCCGGCCAAATGGATGTTCAGCGCCCGGTTCTCCTGCTTTGACAAGCGAGCGGATTCGAGGATGAGCGTTATGATGTTTTGTGCCGTATCCTTCGTCCTGGGCGACGTATCCGTCATGTTCGGCCCGCGAAGGTAGTATGCCTGCTTGGCGCTGCTGCTCTCGTCGTTGAACAGATGCCAGATCAAAGACCATTCGCGGACACAGCTATTGGCGAAATCCACGCTGTACTGCGCGTCATCGCCCACCCCCGTGCCATCGACGCCTACAAAAAGGTCGATCATCGCAAACCCGCCACAGAAACAATCAGCAAGAGCGACTACAGGTTCCGAGCCGCAATCGTATCGCGTCTTCCCGCATCACCGGCGCGCGGAGTCACCTTGAAACATCGCGCCGGAACAGGCCGGCCCGCCGCGCCCGAACTTGTCCAAGCGGTCGGGCGGCGGTCGCACCCTCACATCCCCCCGGGATAGGCGGGACCCCCACCCCCTTCGGGCGTCGCCCAGTCGATATTCTGCGTCGGGTCCTTGATGTCGCAGGTTTTGCAATGCACGCAGTTCTGCGCGTTGATCTGCAACCGGGGCGCCCCCTCGTCGGCGCCGACGATCTCATAGACGCCGGCCGGGCAATAGCGGGTCTCAGGGCTGCGATACTTGTCCCAGTTCACCGCGATCGCGCGGGCCGGGTCGCGCAGGCGCAGGTGGACCGGCTGGTTTTCCTCGTGGTTGGTGTTGCTGATGAACACCGAGGCGTTGCGGTCGAAGGTGACTTTTCCGTCGGGCTTGGGATACTCGATCGGCGCCACATGGGTGTGCGGCTTCAGCGTGGTGTGGTCGGGGTGCGGGTGGTGCAGGGTCCAGGGCGCCTTGCCGCGGAAGACAAAGGCATCCAGCGCCGCGGCGACCAGGCCGCCATACAGGCCCCACTTGGCGAAGCCCGGGCGGATGTTGCGCACGCCTTGAAGCTCGTCGTGCAGCCAGCTTTCGCGAAACGCGGTTTCGTACTGCACCGGCTCGGCGGGGTTGGCTTCGTCGGCCAGGCATTCCGCCACCGCCTCGGCGGCCAGCATGCCGGACTTCATCGCGGTATGCGTGCCCTTGATCTTCGGCACGTTCAGGAAGCCGGCGGTGTCGCCGATCAGGCAGCCGCCCGGGAAGGTCAGCTTCGGCAGCGACTGGATGCCGCCCTCGCTGATCGCCCGCGCGCCATAGGCGATCCGCCGCCCGCCCTCGAAGTGCGGCCGCATCGACGGGTGGGTCTTCAGGCGCTGCATCTCCTCGAACGGGCTCAGCCACGGGTTGGTGTAGTCCAGCCCGACGACATAGCCGTAGCTGACCAGGTTGCGGCCCCAGTGATACAGGAACGAGCCGCCATAGGTGCCGCCATCGACCGGCCAGCCGATGGTGTGGATGACCAGGCCGGGCTTGTGCTGTTCGGCCGGGATCTCCCACAGCTCCTTGATGCCGATGCCGTAGGTCTGCGGGTCGCGTCCCTCGCGCAGGTTGAAGCGGGCGGTCAGCATCTTGGTCAGCGAGCCGCGGCAGCCCTCGGCGAAGATGGTGTAGCGCGCGCGCAGCTCCATGCCCGGGGCGTAGTTCGGCCCCTGCTCGCCCTCGCGCGTCACCCCCATGTCGCCGGTGGCGATGCCGACGATGCGGCCCTCCTCCTCCAGCACCTCGGCGGCGGCGAAGCCGGGGTAGATCTCCACCCCCAGCGCCTCGGCCTGGGTGCCCAGCCAGCGGCAGACATTGCCCAGCGAGGTGATGTAGTTGCCCTCGTTGTGCATGGTCGGCGGGGTCGGCAGGCGGATATCGGCAACCGGCGTCAGATAGAGGAACTTGTCGGTCCCGGCCGGCGTCATCTCCGGCAGGTCCGGCGCGGCGCGCCAGTCCGGCAGCAGCTCGTCCAGCGCGCGCGGCTCGATGATGGCGCCGGACAGGATATGCGCACCGACCTCGCCGCCCTTTTCGACGACGCAGATCGCGGCATCCGGGGCGAGCTGTTTGAGGCGGATGGCCGCGGCCAGGCCCGAGGGGCCGGCGCCGACGATCACGACATCGAATTCCATCTGCTCGCGGGCAGGCGCGTCTGACATGCATCCTCCTTGGCCCGGCGGGATTGCTGGCCCGCCGGCCGACTCGAAGCGGTTTCGCCCGCCGATCCGCGGGCGCCTCACCAAATTAGGGATAGTCGGGGCAAACCGCAAAGCGTCCCGGACAGCGGGCGGGAAACATCGCGCGCGCCGCGCGTGTGCCGTATGCTGCCCGAATGGACGCATCGGCGATGGAGATGTTGGAGGCGCTGCGGCTTCAGCTCGACTGGGGGGCCGACGAGGCGCTGGCCGACGAGCCGCTGGACCGGCTGGCGGCAGCGCCCGTCCCGGCCATGGCCGCGCCGCGCTTGGTGCGCCCGGCGCCAGCGCCCGTCGCCGCACCCGCCGCCGTGGCGTCGCGGCTGGACGGCCCGGTCCAGGTTGCGGCGCGCGCCCGCGACATCGCCGCGCGCTGCACCACGCTGGATGAGCTGCGCGCGGCCCTGGCCGGCTTCGACGGCTGCCCGCTATCGGCCACCGCCACCCACCTGGTGTTCAACGACGGCAACCCCGAAGCCGGGCTGATGCTGATCGGCGAGGCCCCGGGCGCCGAGGAGGACCGCAGCGGCACCCCCTTCGTCGGAAAGGCCGGGCAGTTGCTGGACCGGATGCTGGGCAGCATCGGCCTCACCCGGCGCGACTGCCTGATCACCAACACCGTGTTCTGGCGCCCGCCCGGAAACCGCACGCCCACCGAGGCGGAGACGCTGGCCTGCCTGCCGTTCCTGCACCGGCAGATCGCGCTGGTCCGCCCGCGCATCCTGGTGCTGCTCGGCGGGCCGGCGGCCAAGGCGATGACCGGCGCGACCCAGGGCATCACCCGGCTGCGCGGCAAGTGGCAGGATGTGGCGGTGCCCGGCGTCGACGCCCCGATCCCGGCGCTGCCGACGCTGCACCCCGCCTATCTGCTGCGCACGCCGGGCGCCAAGCGCGATGCCTGGGCCGATCTGATCGCGCTGCGCCGGCGGCTGGACGCCGAGCCCTCACGGGCTCAGGACTCCCAGCCCTCACGGGCTTGAGACGCAGAGTAGCGCGGCGCGCACTTGCCAGTGGCGGGGCGGCGGGCGCACACCGCGCCGCATGACCGCCGCACCCGCCTTCCCGACCTGGCTGCCCTGGCTCCTGGGGTTCCTGACCGCGATCGGGCCCGCCTCGATCGACATGTACCTGCCGGCCTTCGGCGCGATCGAGGCGGAGTTCGGCGAGGGCGCCGGCTCGGCGCAGCTGACGCTGGCGGCGTATTTCGCCGGACTGGCGGTGGGCCAGATGTGGCAGGGCACGCTTTCGGACCGGTTCGGCCGGCGCGAGCCGATCCTGGCGGGCACGGCGCTGTATGCCGCGGCCTCGGTGGGGGCGGCGCTGTCGCCGGACATCTTCTGGCTGGCGGTGTTCCGCGCCATCTCGGCCTTCGGCGGCGCGGCCGGCTCGGTCATTCCGCGCGCGATGGTGCGCGATGTCGCCACCGGCCATTCGGCGGCGGTGATGATGTCGCAACTGACGCTGGTGCTGGGGGTCGCTCCGATCCTGGCGCCCAGCGTGGGCGGGGTGGTGCTGATGTTCGGCTCCTGGCGCTGGATCTTCTGGATCCTGGCCGCCTATGCCGTGCTGTGCTGCGTGCTGGTCTGGTTCCTGCTGCCGGACACCCTGCCCCGGGACCGGCGGATCGCGCTGCATGCCGGCCAGCAGATGCGACGCTACGGCGCGATCCTGCGCGAGCGGTTCTTCCTGTCGCACGCGGCGATGGCGTGCTGTGCCTCCTTCGCCTTCTTCGCCTATCTCGCCGGGTCCTCGCCGGTGTTCATCCTGGGCTTCGGGCTGACGCCGTCGGAGTTCGGGCTGATGTTCGGCCTGAACTCGGTGGCGCTGATCGCGTGTTCGCAGATCAATGCGCGGCTGGTGCGCCGGGTGGGGCCCGGCGCGGTGCTGCGGGTGGTGACGCGGCTGCATCTGGCGGCCACGCTGTGCCTGGCGCTGGCGGCGTTCCTGTGGCCGTCCTTCTTCCCGGTGGTGATCCCGATGCTGGTCGCCGTCGGTTGCATGGGGCTGCTGAACCCGAACGTGGTGGTGGGGGCGCTGGCCAACCAGGGTCACCAGGCCGGCAGCGCCTCGGCGGTGATGGGCACGGCGCAATTCCTGCTGGGCGCGATCGGCGGGCTGCTGGTGGGGCTGTTCACGGATGGCACGCCGCGCGGGCTCGCGGTCCTGATGCTGGTGGGGTCGATCGGGCTGGTGATCGCCGACCGGTTCCGCCCGGCGCTGCCAAAATCCTGAATTCTCCGCCGCGGCGGTTGCGGCTTGCGATGCGCTGGCGCAAGAATGTTGCACCGCAACCGAGACGCAGGAGCCATGCCATGATCCCGTCGCGCCGCGCCCTTCTGGGTGGGCTTGCCGCCGTGCCGTTCCTGCGGGGCCCCGCCTCGGCGCAGGCCCGCGCGGGCTTCATGCGCTATGGGCTGTCGGCCTTCCCGCCCAACCTGTTGCCGTGGGAGAATGTCGGCGCCTCGGCCGGGACGGTGAAACTGCTGATCAACCGCTCGCTGACCGCCTGGGGGCCCGATGGCACGCTGCGCGGCGAGCTGGCGACCAGCTGGGCGCTGGACGATGCCGGCGCCTGGGTGTTCAAGCTGCGCCCCGACGCGGTGTTCCACAACGGCGAGAAGGTGACGTCCAAGGACGTGGCCTGGACCATCGAGCAGGTCGCCGGCGAGAAATCCACCGCCTATTCCCGCGCCCAGCTCCAGGGGCTGGAGCGGGTGGAGACGCCGGACGCGCACACCGTGCGCCTGGTGCCGAAGGGCAAGCTGGCGACCCTGCCGGCCTGGTTCGCCAACTACAACCTGTCGATCTGCTGGCACGGCTCCGATCTGCGCGCGCCGATCGGCGCCGGGCCGTTCCGCATCCTGCGCCAGGAGCGCGGCACCTCGATCGAGCTGGCGGCCTCCACCAACTACTACAAGCCCGGGCTGCCGAAGCTGAAGGGCATCCTGTTCACCGCCTACCCCGACGAGAATCTGCGCATCGCAGCACTCCGCGCCGGCGACCTGGACATGATCGAATACGTGCCGTGGCAGGCGATGGCAGCACTGGAGACCGACGCGCGGCTGAAGCTGGACGAGGTGCAGGGGGCCGCCTTCATGGACATCCTGTTCAACGGCACCCGCCCGCCGTTCAACAACCCGCTGGTGCGCCGCGCCGTGGCCCACGCGATCAACCGCGAGGACATCGTCAAGGTCGCCTTCTTCGGTCGCGGCCGCCCGCTGGAGGGCGTGCCGATCGCCCCGGGCACGCCGTATTTCGACGCGGCGCTGGCGCGCGGCTGGAACTACGACCCGGCACGGTCCAAGGCGCTGCTGGCCGAGGCCGGGTTCGCCGGCGGCCTCCAGGCCCGGATGCTCGCCACCGCCCAGTTCGGCATGCACAAGGACACCGCTGAGATCGTGCAGCAATACCTGGCCGCAATCGGCATCCAGGTGGAGCTGGCCCTGCCGGACTGGTCGACGCGGGTCAGCCTGGGCACGCGCGGGCAGTACGACCTGGCGGTGCACGGCGTCGCCGCGGACAGCAACGATCCCGACGGGCTCTCCGTGGTGATGGACACCTCGCTGTCCAACACCCACAGCCGCTCCTTCGGCCTGTCCGCCCCGCGCACCGCGGCCGCCTTCGCCCGCGGCCGCGCGGAGTTCGACGTGGCCAAGCGCGTCGAGATCTACCGCGAGCTGCAACAGGCCGCCCTGGAGGAAGTGCCGCTGGTCGGCCTCGCCTGGCGCAGCCAGGGCTTCGGCATGGACAAGCGCGTCACCGGCTTCAAGAACCTGCCGGGGATGCTCAGCACCTCGTCGGGCAACCAGCTCGAATTCACCGACCTCGGCTGATGGCGTTCCTGCTGCGGCGGGTGGGGCTGGCGCTGGTGCTGGTCTGGGTGGTCGCCACCATTGTGTTCACCGCGATCCACCTGGTGCCCGGCGATCCCGCCGAGCTGCTGCTGTCCTCCGGCGGATCGGCGCCCGATCCGGTGGCGGTGCGCGAGCTGCGCGACCGGCTGGGGTTGGATCGGCCGCTCTGGGTGCAGTACACCGGCTTCCTGGCCGGGCTGCTGCGCGGCGACCTGGGCAATTCGCTGGTCGACGACTATCCGGTGCTGGACGAGATCGCGCTGCGCCTGCCGCGCACGCTGGAGCTGATCGCGGCCGGCGCGACGGTGTCGATCCTGCTCGGCGTGCCGGCCGGCACCTATGCCGCGCTGCACCGCGGCGGGCGGTTCGACCGGGCGGCCTCGGCCACGGCCGCCTTCGTGCTGGCGATCCCGGTCTTCGTGGTCGGCACGCTGCTGATCCTGCTGCTGGCGCAGACGCTGCGCTGGATGCCGGCCGGCGGCTATGTGCCGTTTGCGCGCGCGCCGGGGCAGCATCTGCTGCTGTTGACGCTGCCGGCGCTGGCAATCGCCAAGGGGCTGACGGCGGTGCTGTTCCGCATGACCCGCAGCTCGGTGCTGGATGTGGTGGCGCAGGACCATGTGCGCACCGCGCGCGCCAAGGGGCTGCATCCCGGCCGCGTGGTGATGCGCCATGTGCTGCGCAATGCGCTCTCCCCGGTGCTGACCGTGCTGGGGCTGCACATGGGCGCGCTGCTGGGCGGCACGGTGCTGGTGGAATACGTCTTCAACTGGCCCGGCCTGTCCACGCCCCTGCTGCGGGCGGTGGAGTCGCGCGACTATCCGATGGTGGTGGGCATTGTGCTGGTGGTCTCCGCCCTGTTCCTGACCATCAACCTGGTGGTCGACCTGTTGCGCGCCGCCCTCGATCCGCGGATCCGCACGTCATGAGGCGGCTGCTGGTCCCCGGCGCGCTGGTCGGCACCATCGTGCTGCTGGCACTGCTGGCGCCCTGGCTGGGGCTGGCCGATCCGGTGCGCCAGGATGTGGCGCAGCGCCTCGCCCTGCCCGGCGCCGCCGGCCTGCTGGGCCGCGACGAGTTCGGCCGCGACGTGTTCGCCCGCCTGATCTGGGGTGCCCGCACCAGCCTGGGCGTGGCCTTTGCCGCCGCCGCGATCGCCTGCGTCGCCGGCACGCTGATCGGGCTGCTGGCGGCGTGGTTCCGCGGCCTGGGCGGGATGCTGGCGCTGGGCAGCACCGACATCATCCTGTGCTTCCCGCCGGTGCTGCTGGCGCTGCTGGTCGTCACCCTGCTGGGGCCGGGCAGCATCACGCTGATCATGGTGCTGTCGGTGCTGTTCCTGCCCGGCTTCGCCCGCGTGACCTACGCCGAGGTGCAACTGGTGCAGGAGCTGGAATATGTCGAGGCGGCGCGGGCCATCGGCAGCACCACGCCGCGCATCCTGCTGCGCACCATCCTGCCGAACGTCGCCGGCCCGATCCTGGTGCAGCTCTCGCTGGCCGTCGCCGCCGCCGTGGTGCTGGAAAGCGGCCTGTCCTTCCTCGGCATGGGCGTGGTCCCCCCTGCCCCGTCCTGGGGCCTGATGATCCGCGGCGCGCGCACCACGCTGGAACAGGCGCCGCAACTGCTGCTGTGGCCCTGTGCCGCGCTGACGCTGACCATCTTCGCCATCAACATGCTGTGCGATGCACTGCGCGACGCCGTCGATCCGCGCACCGCCGGCACCACCCCGGCGCCACGTCGCGCCTCCTAGGAGA
>JBIPLY010000351.1:0-4534 GCA_044369385.1 Acetobacteraceae bacterium
GCTGGGCGCGTTCGAGGCGGCGCTGGCGGCCGATCCCGCCGATCACCAGGCGCGCTACGACCTGGCGACGGCATTGAATGCCATGGACAAGCGGGAAGAGGCGGCCGATGCGCTGCTGGAGATCATTCGGCGCGCGCGTGGCTGGAACGAGGATGCCGCGCGGCTGCAACTGCTGAAGTTCTTCGAGGCCTGGGGCTTCGACGACGAAGCGACGATGGCGGCGCGGCGCAAGCTGTCCGCGCTGCTGTTCCGCTGATTGCATGACCGAAGCGCCCACATTGCCGGCGGAGTTCGCGGTGTTCCCGCTGGAGGGGGCATTGCTGCTGCCGCGCGGCAAGTTGCCGTTGAACATCTTCGAGCCGCGCTACCTGGCGATGGTCGAGGATGCGCTGGGCGAGGGGCGGATGCTGGCGATGATCCAGCCCGATCCGACCCAGGCGGCGGGGCCGAACGGGCCGGGGCTGTACCGGATCGGCTGCCTGGGGCGCATCGCCTCCTTCAGCGAGGCCGATGACGGGCGCTATCTGATCACGCTGATGGGGGTGTCGCGGTTTGCCGTCATCGAGGAGCGGGCGATGCGGCGCGGCTATCGCCGGGTGCGCGGCGATTTTTCCCGCTTCGCCGGGGATGGGACGGCGCCGGCGGAGCTGGCGGGGTTCGACCGCCGCGCCGTTCTGGCGTCGCTGCGCGCGTATTTCCAGCGCCGCGGCTTCGATGCCAACTGGGAGGCGATCGGCAAGATGCCCGACGACGCGCTGGTGCTGACGCTGGCGATGGTCTGCCCGTTCGACCCGGCGGAGAAGCAGGCGCTGCTGGAGGCACCGGACGAGGCGGCGCGGGCGCAGACGCTGCGCACCCTGCTGGAGATCGACACCCATCAGACCGCGACGGACGACGACGGGCCGGCGCGGGCGAGTTGAGAGGAAGGCTTTCCATGTCCGACACCCATGTTCCCGTCGATCCGCGGCTGCTGGAGATCCTGGTCTGTCCGGTGACCAAGGGGCCGCTTGAGTACGACCGCGTGCGCAACGAGCTGGTCAGCCGCGCGGGCGGGCGGGCCTATCCGATCCGCGACGGCATCCCGATCATGCTGCCAGACGAGGCGCGCGCATTGGATGAGGGTAGCCCATGATCGTCGGAGGCGGCTTCGCCGGAGACGTGAATCATCGGCTCAGGCAAAGCTGATGCCCACGCCGACCGAAATCCGCCTGCGCCGGGCCGAGCGGCTGCTGGAGGTCGATTTCGACGACGGCAGCCGGTTCACGCTTCCGGCCGAGTATCTGCGCGTGGAAAGCCCGAGTGCCGAGGTGCAGGGGCACGGGCCGGGCGAGCGGCGCACGGTGGCGGGCAAGCGGCATGTTTCGGTGGTGGGCGTGGAGCCGGTGGGCAACTACGCCGTGCGGCTGCTGTTCGATGACGGGCACGATACCGGCATCTTCTCGTGGGACTACCTGCATACGCTGGGGCGCGACCGCAGCGGCAAGTGGGAGGCGTATCTGGCGGCGCTGCGGGCGGGGAAACTGAGCCGGGAGCCGGGTTAGGCAAGGAAGGCGTTCTTTTTTGAAAAAAAGAACCAAAAAACTTTTCCCCATTGGCGACCGTGCCACCTGACTATGCCGGGTACAAATGGATGAAGTTTTTTTGCTTCTTTTTGTTCACAAAAAGAAGACACTTCCTACCCTTCCACCCTGATCGCCCGCAACCCAGCCGCAAGCACGACTATCAAATCCGCGCGTGCCAACGCCACGCAGCCCGCCGTCGGCCCGTAATCGGCCCGCGCCAGGTGCAGGAAGATCGCGCTGCCGTGGCCGGGCACCACGGGTGCGTCGTTCCAGCCCAGCTCGCCGACGATGTCGTAGAGGTCGTCGGCGCGCCACATCTCCTCGTGGCTGGCGGCGAAGGGGCGGCGGACCAGGCGGTTGTAGTCGGGGTGGGCCGGGTCGTCGCACCAGCCGTCGTCGGGCGCGATCGGGCTGCGCGGCAGGGCGGTGGCGGGGATCGGGCCGCGATCGGCGCGGTAATGCAGGCGGCGCAGGGGAAGCAGGCCGGCGGGGGTGGCGCCGTCGCCCTCGCGCTTGCGGTTCGCGGCGATGATGCCGGCGCGGCCGAGGGCGCAGCGGAAGGTCTGGCCCTGGAAGACCAGCCGGCCGTTCGGGTGGACGACGGCTTCGCTCATCCGCCTTGCATGTCCAGCATGTGGCCGAAGCGGCGCCGCTTGGTGTCCAGGTACATGTCGTTGACCCCGTTCGGGGCGATGGCGTGGGATTCGCGCACCACCGAGCGCAGCCCGGCCTCGCGCAGGGCGGCGACCTTGTCGGGGTTGTTGGTCAGCAGGCGCACGGAATCGATGCCCAGCTCGCGCAGCATGGTGGCGGCGACCAGGAAGTTGCGCTCGTCGGCGTCCCAGCCCAGGGCGCGGTTGGCGTCCAGCGTGTCCAGGCCGCGATCCTGCATGGCATAGGCGCGCAGCTTGTTCATCAGGCCGATGCCGCGGCCCTCCTGCGCCAGGTAGAGCAGCACGCCGCCGCCCTCGTCGGCCATGCGGGCGATGGCGGCGCGCAGCTGCGGGCCACAGTCGCAGCGCAGGCTGCCGAGCAGATCGCCGGTGAAGCACTCTGAATGGATGCGCACCAGCACGGGGGCGGCGGGGTCGGCCACGCTGCCTTCCGGGCGCCCGATCAGGATGGCCATGTGCTCGATGCCGGCATCGGGGGCGCGGAAGGCCACCAGCCTGGCGTCGGGGGCGTCTTCGAGCGGCACCGGCACCTCGGCCACGCGGCGCAGGCCGAGGGCCGCGGCGGCGGGATGGGCGAGCACGTCGGCGGCCTGGACCGCCAGCAGGCCGCGCTCGTCGGCGCGCAGCAGCGCATCCTCGCGGGCCGGGGCGACGAGCATGGCCGGCAGCAGGCGGGCGAGCTTGGCCAGGGCCAGGGCGGCGGCGGCGAGCGCTGGCGGCTCGCCGGCGGGTTGTGGCGCATCCGGCAGCATCTGCGCCGCGGTCGGGTCGGCCAGGCCCAGCAGCACCGGCGGGGACAGCAGGGCGGCGCTGGTGCGGAATGCCACGGCGGCGGCCTCGGCCGGGCGGGTGCCGAGCAGGGTGGCGGCGCGGCTGGGGGCCAGCAGCAGCAGCGGGGGGGCGGCGGCCAGGGCATGCAGCTCCGCCAGGCCGCGCGCGCCGGCGGTCTCGGCCGGCAGCACCACGAGCGGGACGGGACCGCACAGCAGGACCGGGGTGCCGCGGCGCAGATCCTCGGCCGCGCGATGCACGAAGCGGGCGCGCCGATCTGGCGTGGCCTCGGCCGCCGGGGCGTCTTCGGCGGGGGTAAGGCGGTCGGCTGGGTTCATCAGGTCCCCGGTTTGCTGGGCGCAGATAGCATGGAATGGATGTGTGGCCAAAATCGCGCCTGCCTAGCCTTCGGCGCCACATACCGCCTATACAGGCGAACCGGCGCGGCGGATGCAGGCGCAGGAGAGGCTTGCGCAATACGCGCAGGAGCGGCACGGTCCGCAACGAAGTGCTGCGAATCGGCACGACCCCGGCCATGACGGCCGGGCAACGAAGGGAGCGGAGGCATGGCGGGCGAGCGGCCCATCCTGATCGTGGACGACGACCAGGAATTGCGCGCGATCCTGGCGGAGCAGCTGGCCTTCGAAGGCGAGTTCGCCGCCCATCAGGCCGAGTCCGCGGTGGAAGCGGAGCGCCGGCTGTTGTCGGGCAACGAGCGCTACGATGCGTTGATCCTGGATGTGGGCCTGCCGGATGGCGACGGGCGCGACCTGTGCGCGCGGTTGCGGCGCGCCGGCATCAAGGTGCCGATCATCATGCTGACCGGCTCGGACGAGGAGGCGGATATCGTCCGCGGGCTCGATTCCGGCGCCAATGACTACATCGCCAAGCCGTTCCGCCTGGCCGAGCTGCTGGCGCGGCTGCGGGCGCAGCTGCGCACCTTCGAGAACAGCGAGGATGCGGTCTTCACCATCGGGCCGTACACGTTTCGCCCGGCGGCCAAGCTGCTGCTGGAACCCGCGCGCAACCGCAAGATCCGGCTGACCGAGAAAGAGGCCGCGATCCTGAAGTTCCTGTATCGCGCCGGCAGCCGGGCGGTGGCGCGCCAGGTGCTGCTGAACGAGGTCTGGGGCTACAACGCCGCGGTGACCACGCATACGCTGGAGACGCACATCTACCGGCTGCGGCAGAAGATCGAGCCCGATCCGTCGAATTCGCGGCTGCTGATCACCGAGGGCGGCGGCTATCGCCTGGACCCGACCGGGGTCAAGCCGGCGGTCGCGTAGGCGTCATTTCCGGAGCGCCCCTATTTGCGCAGGGCAAGGAAGGCGGCGGCGAGCATCAGGGCCATGCCCAGGGCGTCGATGCCGCCGACCTGCTCGCCGGCGACCGCGATGCCCAGCAGGACGGCGATCACCGGGGAGATGAAGGCGTAGGTGCCGACGCGGCCGGCCCCCCAGTCGCGCATCAGGCGGAAATAGATGATCGTGGCACCGAGCGAGGCGGGCAGCAGCAGATAGAGCCAGG
>JBIPLY010000352.1:0-4527 GCA_044369385.1 Acetobacteraceae bacterium
AGGCGTACTGCCAGTTGAACACCACGTCATCGGCGGTGAACGGGCGGCCGTCGTGCCACTTCACGCCGGGCTTGAGCTTCCAGGTCACCGACAGGCCGTCGGCGGCCACGCCACCGTTCTCGCGGGTGGGGATCGAGGCGGCCAGGATCGGCTTGAGGTTGCCGTCGGCGTCCCAGGCGGCCAGCGGCTCGTAGAAGATGCGGCTGCCGTCCTGGTCCTTGGTCCCCGTGGCGAAATGCGGGTTCAGCAGGGTGGCGGCCTGCCACCACAGCACCTTCAGCGCGCCGCCGCCGCCGCGCTTGGTGGCCTTGGAGGTGGTGGGGATGGCGGTGGCGGACTGCGCCATCGCCACGCCGGAATGGGCCAGGAGCTGCGTGGCCACCGGGGCGGCGATGCCGACGGCGGCCAGGCGCCGGATGAAGGCCCGGCGGTCGATGCGGCCAGACCGCACCCCCTCGATCATGCCGCGAAGATCTTGCTCGTTCATATGAGCCTCCAAAATGGGTCAGCGGTCTCCCGCAGGTCCGCGCGGGGGATACCGCGCAGGGGGAGACAGCCATGCATGAAGCGCATATGAGCCGGGCGGGCCGATCCCGTCAACCGCGAAACACGGCGGATTCAACAGGCGGGAGCACTATTCCGCCCCCCGGGCGGCGACGCTTCGTTCCCCGGCTGCCGCCGGCGCAATAACGCAATCTTCACGAAATCCACATAATCAGGAGGTTGCGCCGGCTGACTGGCGTCATTCGGTGCGTGGGTGGAACACCGGCAGGACCGGGCCGCCCGGACCCTGCTCGAAGCCCAGCACCACCGGCAGGCCGAGGCGCAGCGCGTCGGCGGGCAGGCCGCGGAGCTGGCCCATGGCGCGCACGCCCTCGGCGAGGTCGACGGTGAGCAGGACATAGGGCGACTCGGCCTTGAACCCCATGTGGAACGGGTGGTGGCAGACGGTCCAGGACTGCACCGTGCCCTGGCCGCTGGCCGGAACCCATTCATGCGCCATCGACCAGCAGCGATCGCAGACCGGGCGCGGATAGTGGCGCAGCGTCCCGCAGGCCGTGCAGCGCTGGATCAGAAGTTTGCCCGCCGCCAGCCCGTCCCAGTACGGCTGGGTGTCCGGGCTGGGGTTCGGGACCGGCTTCGTGAAGGATTCGCTCATGCTCAGGCTCTCCGCATGATGGCGATGGAGCCGTCGCCCATATCGCCGTAGCCGGTGACCAGGCCGAGCGTGGCGCCGGCGACCTGGGCGGCGGCGCCGTGGCCGCGCAGTTGGCGGACAAGTTCCACGATGTGGTTCATGCCGGCCAGGTGCGCCTGGGACAGCAGCCCGCCATGGGTGTTGACCGGCAGGCGACCGCCGAGGCCGATGCCGCCATTCTCGACGAAGGCGCCGCCCTCGCCGGGCTTGCAGAAGCCGAGTTCCTCAAGCTGGCGCAGCACGACATAGGTGAAGCAGTCATAGATCTCGGCCACTTGGATGTCGGCGGCGGTGACCCCGGCCATGGCGAAGGCGCGCGGGGCGGCCTTGGCCAGGCCAATTTTGAGGATGTCCGGGCGCTGGGTGATGACGCTGGGGCTGTCCGGGTGGCCCTCGGCGACACCCATCACCAGGATGCGGGCGTGCGGGGCGTCGCGGGCGGCCTCGGCGCTGCTGACCACCACGGCCGCTCCGCCGTCCGATTCCAGCGAGCAATCGAACAGGCGGAACGGGTCGGCAATCATGCGGCTGGCCTGGTGGTCCTCGATGGTCAGGGGCTTGGTCATCGCGGCGTTGCCGTTGAGGATGGCGTGCTGGCGGGTGCTGACGGCGATCTCGGCAAGCTGGCGGCTGGTGGTGCCGTAGAGCTCCATGTGGCGGCGGGCCATCGGCGCGTAGATCTGCGCGGGCGCGATGTTGCCGAGCGGGAGTTCGAATTCGCCGATGGTGCGGAACTGCGGCATCTCGTGGACGCGGGCACCGATGCGGGTGCCGGAATAGCCGGTGCGGCCGATCGGCAGCAGGACGTGGCGGCAGATCCCGGCGGCGATGGCGGCGGCGGCGGCCTGGATGGCGGCGACGCAGCTGGCGCCACCCATCGGCGTGGTGGCGGAGAAGGTCAGGTCGGGGATGCCGAAATTGGTGATGAAGTCCTCGGCGACGGCCGCCCCGCTGGCCACCGGGATCACGCCGTCGATGTCGCGCGGCGAGAGGCCGGCATCGGCGATGGCGGCAAGCGAGGCCTGGAGCTGCAACGAGACCGAACTGCCCTGTTGCAGGCCGCGGCCATGGGCGGTCTCGCCGATGCCGGTGATGGCGGCGCGTTCGAACAGGCTCATTGGCCGCCTTCCTCCCGTATTGCCGATACTGTGCGGGGGTGGCGGGCTGAACGTCAATCGGGGGGCGTCACTCCGTCGGGATCGGGTTCGGCAGCGCGGTGCCGGCGAAATGGGCGCGCAGGTTGGCGATGACCATGTCGGCGCATTCCTGCCAGGTCTCGATGGTGCCGCCGCCGCGATGGGGCATGAGGACGACGTTCTCCAGCGCGGCGAGGGCCACTGGCACCTCCGGCTCGTGGTCGAATACATCGAGCCCGGCCGCGGCGATGGTGCCGGCGCGCAGGGCATCGACCAGGGCGGCTTCGTCCACAATGCTGCCGCGGGCGATGTTGACCAGGATGCCGGCGGGGCCGAGGGCGCGCAGGACGGCGGCATCGACCAGATGGCGGGTGGCCTCCCCGCCGGGGCAGGCGACGACCAGGATGTCGCAGTCGCGGGCCAGGGATTCCGCGGAGTCGCGGTAGCCGGCCACGCCAGGGATCGGGCGACGGTTGTGGTAAAGCACCGGCATGTCGAAGGCGCTCGCGCGGCGGGCGATCGCCTGGCCGATGCGGCCCAGGCCCAGGATGCCCATGGTGCGGGAATGCACGCGCGGCATCAGCGGGAACGCACCCTGGGTCCACTTGCCGGCGCGGACAAAACGGTCGCCGGCGGCGATGCCACGGCCGGCGGCCAGCAGCAGGGCGAAGGCCATGTCCGCGACGCAGCCATCGGTGGGGCCGGGGGTGTTGGTGACCGTGATGCCGCGGGCGCGGGCGGCGGCGAGGTCGATCTTGTCGTAGCCGACGCCATAGACCGCGATGTGGCGCAGCGCGGGCAGGCCGGCGATGGTGGCGGCGGTGACCGGGGCCTTGGCGATCAGGGCGGTGGCGGCGCGGCCGGGGAAATCGGGCGGCACGGCGCCTGGCGGCAGGGGGTGCAGGGTGAAATGGGCGCGGTAGCGTTCGGAGCACAGCTTCACCTCGGCGCCGAGGTGCACGATCGGGGGTTTTTCTGCGGCGTTCATGAACTGCGTGTACTTTGCCTCTTTGCGGCCGTCAGGCTATCAGCCTCGGCGCGTTCCGCAACTTGCTGCATCGCACTAAAGGACCTGTCATGCGCATCGGCGTTCCCAAGGAAATCAAGACCCACGAGTACCGCGTCGGGCTGACCCCGAACGCGGTGCGCGAGTTCACCGTGCGCGGCCATGCGGTGAGCGTGGAGCAAGGTGCGGCGAGTGCCATCGGCTTCAGCGACGACGCCTATCGCGCCGCCGGGGCGAGCATCGCCGCCGATGCGGCCGAGGTCTTCGCCAATTCGGACATGATCGTGAAGGTGAAGGAGCCGCTGGCCGCCGAGATCGCGATGCTGCGCGAGGGCCAGGTGCTGTTCACCTATCTGCACCTGGCCGCCGACAAGGAGCAGACCGAGGGGCTGATCAAGTCGGGCGCGACCTGCATCGCCTATGAGACGGTGACCGACGCGCGGGGCGCGCTGCCGCTGCTGGCGCCGATGAGCGAGGTGGCCGGGCGGATGAGCGTGCATGTGGGCGCCAAGTGCCTGGAGAAGGAACAGGGCGGCGCCGGCGTGCTGCTGGGCGGCGTGCCCGGCGTGCCGGCCGGGCGGGTGGTGATCATCGGCGGCGGGGTTTCGGGCACGCATGCGGCGATGATGGCCGTGGGGCTGGGGGCGCATGTGACGATCTTCGACCGCTCGCTGCCGCGGCTGAAGGAGCTGGACGTGATGTTCGGAAGCCGGGTGCAGACGCTGTACTCCACCACGGCGGCGATCGAGGCGGCGGTGATCGAGGCCGACCTGGTGATCGGCGCGGTGCTGGTGCCGGGTGCCGCGGCGCCGAAGCTGGTGACGCGGGCGATGGTGAAGCAGATGCGGCAGGGCTCGGTGGTGGTGGATATCGCCATCGACCAGGGCGGCTGCCTGGAGACCAGCCGGCCGACCAGCCATTCCAACCCGACCTATATCGAGGAAGGCGTGGTGCATTACTGCGTCACCAACATGCCGGGCGCCGTGGCGCGCACCTCCACCCAGGCGCTGGGCAATGCCACGCTGCCCTTCGCGCTGGCGCTGGCGGACAAGGGCTGGCGCCAGGCGCTGATCGACGACAAGCATCTGCTGGCCGGGCTCAATGTCCATGCCGGGCACATCACGTTCGAGGCGGTGGCGCGGGATCTGGGGCTGCCGTATGTGGCGGCGGCGTCGGTGCTGGGGCGG
>JBIPLY010000058.1:0-14017 GCA_044369385.1 Acetobacteraceae bacterium
AGCGGGTCCAGGGCGGAGCCCTGGCCTTTCTTGCTAGTAAGCCCCCCCGCGCGCCGCCACCGGCCACAGGCATTCCACCCGCCCGCCGCGCACGCCGACGTACCAGTCGTGCCGGTCCACTGTCGGGTCGCAATGGCTGGGCACCAGGCGCAGCTTGGCGCCGATCGCCGGGCCGCGCAGTTCGGGCGCGAACTCGATCTTGCCGTGCTCGTCGGACGCGCTGACGAATTTCATGTCCGGCGCCTGCCAGACGCCCGGCATGCCGGATTCGATGGCGATCGCCTTGTGCCCCACATCGGTCACCGCGATCCCCGGCCGCGGGGCCGACATCACCGTGCCCAGCACGAACAGCGCATGGCGGAACTGGCTGACGAACGCCCCGGCCCCGTCCAGGTTCTTCGCGTAGTCGACATCCATGAAACAGTAGCTGCCGGCCTGCAATTCGGTGAACACGCCGCTGGCGGCCTCGATCTCGAAGGTCCCGGTCCCTGCCCCGCCGACGATCGGGCACGGCAGGCCCTGCTGCGCCAGCATCTCCACCGTGCGGCGGGTATCGGCCACGGTCTGCGCGATCGCGGCCTGGCGCTCGGCCAGGGTGCGGAAGTGCTGGGCGCGGCCGTGATAGGCTTGCAGCCCGCCGAAGGTCAGGTACGGGTCGGCAGCGATCATCTGCGCCAGCGCCACGGCCGGCGAGCCGGGTTCGACGCCGCAGCGGTTGCCGCCGACATTGATCTCCACCAGCACGTTCAGCACCACCCCGGCATCGCGCGCCGCGGCCGAAATGGCGCCGACATGGGCCGGGTCGTCGGCGCAGATCGAGATGCGGGCGATGCGCGCCAGGGCGGCGGCACGGGCGAGCTTCGACGCGCCGGCGATCTCGTTGCTGATCAGGATGTCCTGCACCCCGCCCCAGGCCAGCGCCTCGGCCTCCGCGACTTTCTGCACGCATTGGCCCACCGCGCCGCGACGGATCTGCTGCAAGGCCACGATCGGTGATTTATGCGTCTTGGCATGGGCGCGCAGCTTCACGCCGCTGCCCTCCAGCGCGCGCGCCATGGTGTCCAGGTTATGCTCGAAGGCATCCAGGTCGATGATCAGCGCCGGGGTGTCGACCTCGTCCTCGCGCATGCCGGGGCGGGCGGGGGGCGGTTGCAGCATGGCGGTATCCTCACCAGGGAAGTTTCGTCGCGGCGCGCGCGATCCACACGCCGGCGACACTCTTGCCCCGCCCGCTGGCCACCGCAAGCCGGCGCAGATCGTAGCGCGGCCCCTCATAGGCGCAGAGACGGCGCAGCCCGGCGGCATCCACCACCGCCACCGCGCCGATGACCGCGCCGCGCGCGCGCACCAGGGTTGGGTATCGCCCGCCCTGCATCGCCACCCGCCGCCAGCCATGCAGCCGCGCCGGCACCAGGCGCACGGGGCGGCCGACGCAGCGCGACAGTCGCGCCGGATCGAGCAGCGTGCCATATACGAACAGCCGCACGCGCCCCTCCCGCCAGACCGGACCCCGACAATGGACGACGATTTCCGCCGCGCCGCCCTCGATTATCACCGTCTGCCGCGGCCGGGAAAGCTCGCCATCGAGGCCACCAAGCGCATGGCCACGCAGCGCGACCTGGCGCTGGCCTATTCGCCCGGCGTGGCCGCGGCCTGTGAGGCGATCGCGGCGAACCCCGACGACGCCTACAGCTACACCGCGCGCGGCAACCTGGTCGGCGTGATCTCCAACGGCACCGCCGTGCTCGGCCTGGGCAATATCGGCGCGCTGGCCGGCAAGCCGGTGATGGAGGGCAAGGCCGTCCTGTTCAAGAAGTTCGCCGGGATCGACGTGTTCGACATCGAGGTGAACGAGACCGACCCCGACCGCTTCGTGGAGGTCGTCGCCGCCCTGGAGCCGACCTTCGGCGCCATCAACCTGGAGGACATCAAGGCCCCGGAATGCTTCTATATCGAGGAGAAGCTGCGCGCCCGCATGGCCATCCCGGTGTTCCACGACGACCAGCACGGCACCGCCATCACGGTGGCCGCCGCGGTGCGCAACGGGCTGCTGGTGCAGGGCAAGGCGCTGGCCGATTGCCGCCTGGTCACCTCCGGCGCCGGGGCAGCCGCCATGGCCTGCGTCGACCTGCTGGTGGCGATGGGGCTGCGGGCGGAGAACGTGACGCTGACCGACATCAAGGGCGTTGTGCATGCCGAGCGCGAAGGGCTGGACGACCGCATGCGCCCCTATGCCCGGGCGACCGACGCGCGCACGCTGGACCAGGTGCTGGATGGTGCCGACATCTTCATGGGGCTGTCGGCGCCGCGCGTGCTGAAGCCGGAGTGGCTGCACAAGCTGGCGCCGAATCCGCTGATCCTGGCGCTGGCCAATCCGGAGCCGGAGATCCTGCCGGAATCGGTCCGCCATGTTCGCCCCGACGCGATCGTGGCCACCGGGCGCAGCGACTATCCGAACCAGGTCAACAACGTGCTGTGCTTTCCGTTCATCTTCCGTGGTGCGCTTGATTGCGGCGCCACCGAGATCAACGCGGCGATGAAGCTGGCCGCTGTCGAGGCGATCGCCGAGCTGGCGCGCATCGAGGCCAGCGAGGTGGTGGCCGCCGCCTATGGCGGGTCCGCGCCGGTGTTCGGCCCCGGCTACATCATCCCCAAGCCGTTCGATCCGCGCCTGATCCTGCAGATCGCCCCGGCCGTGGCGCGCGCGGCGATGGAAAGCGGCGTCGCCCGCCGCCCGATCACCGATTTCGCCGCCTATACCGCCGAGCTGGAGCGCTTCGTGTTCCGTTCCGGCCAGCTCATGCGCCCGGTCTTCGAAGCGGCCAAGGCGCATCCCGCCCGCCCCAACCTTGTTCGCGTCGTCTATGCCGAGGGCGAGGACGAGCGCACCCTGCGCGCCGCCCAGATGCTGGTGGATGACGGCATTGCCGAGCCGATCCTGATCGGGCGGCGGGCGGTGATCGCGGCGCGCGTGGCGGAGATGGGGCTGCGCATGGACCTGGAGGAGAGCGTGCGCATCCTGGACCCGGCGCTGGACGAGGCGGTCTTCGCGCCGCTGCTGGGCGAGTACCAGCGCCTGGTGGGCCGCCGCGGCGCGCCGCCCGATGCGGCCGCGCGACGGCTGCGCACGCGGCCCACGGTCGCCGCCGCCATGCTGCTCCAGGCCGGGCTGGCCGATGCCGCGATCTGCGGCGGGGCCGGCGACTGGTGGCGGCACATGCAGTACATCATCCCGATCATCCCGCGCCGCCCGGATGTCAGCCGCTTCTATGCCCTGTCCTGCCTGATCCTGACGGCCGGCGCGCTGTTCATCGCCGATCCCTATGTGGTCACCGACCCGACGCCGGAGCAGATCGCCGAGATGACCCTGCTGGCCGCCGAGACGGTGCGCAGCTTCGGCATCACGCCAAAGGCGGCGCTGCTGTCCCATTCCAGCTTCGGCGGTTCCAACGCGCCCTCGGCCCGCAAGATGCGCGATGCCCTTGCCCTGCTGCGCGCGCGTGCGCCCGAGCTGGAAGTGGACGGGGAGATGCACGCCGATGCCGCCCTGGTCGAGCTGATCCGCAACCGCGCCGTGCCGGACAGCCGGCTGACCGGCACCGCCAACCTGCTGATCATGCCCAATATCGACGCCGCCAACATCGCCTTCAACCTGCTCAAGGCCGCCGCCGACGCGCTTCCCGTCGGCCCGATGCTGCTGGGCATGAGCAAACCGATCCATGTCGTCACCCAGAGCGTGACCGCGCGCGGGATCGTCAATGTGAGTGCGATTGCGGCGGTCGAAGCAAGGAAGCATCTTCTTTTTTGAAAAAAAGAAGCAAAAAACTTTTATCCTTGGCACCCGGAGTCACGACATTGGAAGCTGGCAGACGGATGAAGTTTTTTTGCTTCTTTTTGTTCACAAAAAGAAGAATCCTTCCTTGATTGCCTTACTCCTCGGCCTGGCCTCGCTGGCCACCCTGCTGGCCGTGCTGGGCATGTTCAGCCGCGCCAAGGTCGCCACCGCCAAGTCCGCGCTGATCTGGGCCGGCGCCATCGGCGGCATCCTGCTCGCCGCCATGCTCTTTCTCACCGGCCGCGGCGCGATTGCCCTCTCGGCGCTGATCTTCCTCGGCCCGATGATCTGGTCCTGGGTCGCCCAGAAGCGCATGCCCCCACCGCCCGGCGCCGGCCGTTTCTGGGGCCCCCCGCCCTCGCCGCGCGGCGGGATGACCCAAGCCGAAGCGCTGGAAATCCTCGGCCTGCGCCCCGGCGCCAGCCAGGCGGACATCCGCGCCGCCCATCGCCGGCTGATGCAATCGGCCCACCCCGACCGCGGCGGCTCCGACTGGCTTGCCGCACGCATCAACCAGGCGCGCGATACGCTGCTGGGGTAAGGAACCTCACGCGCCTGTCAACGCCCGGTGCCAACTTCGCCATCGCCGCGCCACGATCATCGTGTCATCTCCCGGGTGTGGAAGCCCTTCACCCAGGACACGCCGCGATGACCAGCGCCGACAACAGCCGCAAGCTCGACGAACTCGACCGGATGCTGAACGACCCCGACACCCGCCTGGAGCCAGGCCGCGTCTGGGCGCTGCTGGCCGAGCTGCGCGAACCGCTTACCCAGCCCGCCGAGCGCCGATAAGAAACTCGCGGTTGCCCTCTGGCCCGGTGATCGGGCTGTCGGCGACGCCCAGGACGGTCCAGCCAGGCAACCCCGCCCACCACGCTTCGATCTCCGCGCAGACGCGGGCATGCACCGCCGGGTCGCGCACCACGCCTTTGCCGCCGACCTCGCCCGGCCCGGCCTCGAATTGCGGTTTGATCAGTGCCACCGCCCAGGCGCCCGGCAGGCACAGCGCCAGGCCGGCCGGCAGCACGGTGCGCAGGCCGATGAAGCTGGCATCGCACACGACCGCGCCGACCGGCTCGCCGAGCATCTCGGCGGTCAGGTGCCGGGCGTTGGTCCGCTCATGCACCACGACCCGCGGATCGCTGCGCAGCTTCCATGCCAGCTGCCCATGGCCCACATCCACGGCATGCACCCGTGCGGCGCCCCCGGCCAGCAGCACATCGGTGAACCCCCCGGTGGAGGCGCCGACGTCCAGGCACACCAGCCCCGCCGCCGACAGGCCGAATTCCGCCATGCCGTGCGCCAGCTTCAAGCCGCCGCGGGAGACCCAGGGATGGTCCTGTCCGCGCACCTCCAGCGGCGTCTCTGGCGCCACCGGCTGCCCGGCCTTGGCGATGCGCAGCGTGCCGGTGAACACCTTGCCGGCCAGGATCAAGGCCTGGGCGCGGGCGCGGGATTCGACCAGGCCACGCTCGACCAGCGCGACGTCGGCGCGTTGTTTCACGAAGGCAGAATCTTCTTTTTTTGAAAAAAAAGAAGCAAAAAAACTTTCCCCGTTCGCATCCTGTCCTCCACGCCAATGGATAAAAGTTTTTTGCTTCTTTTTTTCAAAAAAGAAGACTCTTACTTGATTGCTTCCTCCACCACCCGAACGATATCCTTCGCCGTCAGCCCCGCATGCGCCATCTGCCGCGCCGGCGACTCGTGGTCGATGAAGACATCGGGCAGCGTCATCGGCCGGATTTTCAGCCGCCCGTCCAGCAGCCCTTTCCACGCCAGGTGCTGCATCGCCAGGGCCGCGAAGCCGCCGCTGCTGCCTTCCTCGATCGTCACCAGCAGCTCGTGCTCGCGCGCCAGGCGCTCCAGCAGATCGGTGTCCAGCGGCTTGGCAAAGCGGGCATCGGCGACGGTGCAGGAGATGCCGCGCCCTTCCAGCATCCCGGCGGCGGCCAGCGCATCGCCCAGCCGCGGCCCCAGCGACAGGATCGCGGCGCGCGTGCCCTCCCGCAGCACCCGCCCCTGCCCCAGCTTCTGTGCGATGCGCTGCGTGGGCATCTCCACCAGCCCGGTTGCCTCGCCGCGCGGGAAGCGCAGCGCGCTGGGCCGGTCGTCGATGGCGGCCAGGGTGGCCACGGCATGGGCGAGCTCCGCCTCGTCGGAGGGCGCCATGATCACCATGCCGGGCAGGCAGCCGAGATAGGCCAGGTCGAAACTGCCGGCATGGGTCGCGCCGTCGGCGCCCACCAGCCCGGCGCGGTCCAGCACCAGGCGCACCGGCAGGGACTGGATGGCGACATCGTGCACCACCTGGTCATAGGCGCGCTGCATGAAGGTGGAATAGATCGCCACGAACGGACGCAGACCTTCGGTGGCCATGCCGGCGGCAAAGGTCACCGCGTGCTGCTCGGCAATG
The DNA here is from genome assembly GCA_044369385.1 of Acetobacteraceae bacterium. Classification (GTDB taxonomy): domain Bacteria; phylum Pseudomonadota; class Alphaproteobacteria; order Acetobacterales; family Acetobacteraceae; genus CAMDGX01. Next base: position 6,249 of record JBIPLY010000058.1, read on the forward strand.
CCCACGTCGAAGCAGCGCTTCGGATGGGCGCGGGCAAAGCGATCGAGCCCGGTGCCGGACGGCATGGCGGCGGTGACCGCGACGATGGTCGGGTCGGCATCGGCGGCGGCCACCAGCGCATCGGCGAAGACGCGGGTGTAGGTGGGCGGCCCCGGCGGCGCCTTGGCCTGCTCGCCGGTCAGCACGTTGAACTTGCTGACGGCGTGCAGCTTGTCGGCGCTGGCCTCCGCCGGGGCATAGCCGCGGCCCTTGTTGGTGATGACGTGCAGCAGGATCGGGCCGGGCTCGTCCGCCTCGCGCACGTTGCGCAGCACCGGCAGCAGGTGGTCCAGGTTGTGGCCGTCGATCGGGCCGACGTAGTAGAAGCCCAGCTCCTCGAACAGCGTGCCGCCGGTGAGAATCCCGCGGGCGTATTCCTCGGCCCGGCGCGCGGTGCGCTCGATCGACTTGGGGAAGCGCCGCGCCATCCGGGCCGCCAGCTCGCGCAGGGTGAGGAAGGAGTTCGACGACAGCAGCCGGGACAGATAGGCGCTCATCGCCCCCACCGGTGGGGCGATCGACATGTCGTTGTCGTTCAGCACCACCACCAGGCGGGAGCGCAGATGCCCGGCATTGTTCATCGCCTCATAGGCCATGCCGGCGCTCATCGCCCCGTCGCCGATCACGGCCACCACATGGCGGTCATCGCGGGGATGGCCGGGAATGGCGTTCTTCAGGTCGCGGGCCACCGCCATGCCCAGCCCGGCGGAGATCGAGGTGGAGGAATGTGCCGCGCCGAACGGGTCGTATTCGCTCTCCGCCCGCCGGGTGAAGCCGGACAGCCCGCCGCCCTGGCGCAGGGTGCGGATGCGATCGCGCCGGCCGGTCAGGATCTTGTGCGGATAGCACTGGTGGCCGACATCCCAGATCAGCCGGTCCGCCGGCGTGTCGAAGATGGCGTGGATCGCCACCGTCAGCTCCACCACCCCCAATGAGGCGCCCAGATGCCCGCCCGTGGTCGAAACGGCGTCGATCGTCTCGGCCCGCAGCTCGTCGGCCAGCTGGCGCAGTTGCTCGGGGGAAAAATTGCGCAGATCGGCCGGATTCCGCACCCGGTCCAGCAGGGGGGTCGCCGGCCTGATGGCGGCGACGGGAACCACCGGGGCGTTCATGGCCGCCCCGGTCGCCGCGAATGGGGGTGCTGCGATCGGCTGGCGCACAGGCTGGCTGGCATGTCGGCACCCCACAAATCGCAGACGCCGCACGGTAGCCGAAGCCCGCGCGTTGCGCCAAGGCTGGCGGCGCCCTACATCTGAGCGCGAACCTTCCGCCCGCCGTGCGCGGGCGGGCACGCACCGGAACTGCCGCCATGACCTGTTCGTTCGAAACCCTCGGCAACGCCTCGATCCAGGTGTTCGAGCGCGGGCGGCCGGTGCTGATCACCGATCCCTGGCTGGTCGGGACCTGCTATTTCGGCTCCTGGGCACTGGATCACCCGATGGATGCGCGCCAGATCGGCAACGCGACCGCCTCGGAATACCTGTGGATCTCCCACGGCCATCCCGACCACCTGCACCATGAATCGCTCGACCTGATGAAGCCCGGGCAGAAGGTGCTGCTGCCCGACCACTACCACGACGAGATCGCCGTCTCCCTGCGCGAGCGCGGCTTCGAGGTCACCGTGCTGCCCTATCGCCAATGGGTGCGCCTGTCGCCCGAGGTCGAGGTGCTGTGCATCGACAACATCAACCAGGACGGCGTGCTGGTGATCCGCGCCGGCGGTGCGCTGCTGCTCAACATCAACGACAGCCCGATCGCCGGCGAGGTCGGCTTCCTGCGCGGCCTGGTCCGCAACCATCCGAACGACCGCACCTACCTGTTCGCGCTGTGCGCCTTCGACGCCGACATGTTCAACTTCGTCGATCCGGACGGACGCTCGATCGTCGGCGAGCCGGAGGAGCGCAAGCCCGGCGTGGTCTGGGCGGTGGCGCGCACGGCGGCCCAGCTCGGGGTCAAGAACTTCTGCTGCTCCTCCTCGCAGCACATCTATGTCCGCGCCGACACCGTCTGGGCCAATCCGTACCGCATCACCTGGCCGGACATCCAGGGATACTGGTCGCGCCCGGCGATCCGGCTGATCGAGGCCTTCGTCTCCGTCGATCTCGACAGCGGCGAGATCACCCGCCACCACCCCAGCCAGACCTCCGACGAAAGCCAGATCACGGATCGCTGCGGCGATGACGACTGGGCCGATCCGCTGACGGAGGAGGACTGGGCCAGGGTGGAGGCGTTCTTCCGCCGCTTCGACATGATGTGGGACTACATGGATTTCGTCGCCGTCACCGTGGCCGGTGAAACGCGCCGCTTCGACAAGCCCGGCCGCCCGGCGCGAAACCCCGCCGGGCTGAACCTGTTCGTGCCGCGCCATTCGCTGATGGAGGCGGTGCAGTGGGGCTATATCGACGACCTGCTGATCGGCAACTTCATGAAGGTCAACCTGACCAACACCGCGCTGTATCCGCGCTTCACCCCGATCGTGGCGAAGTTCGGCGGCAACGCCAAGGTGTTCACCCACGCCCAGTACCGCCGCTTCCTGTGGCGCTACTACCGGCGCAACCCGATCGGCACCTTCCAGTACCTGTGGGCGATCGAATGGCATCATGTCTACGAGCCCTTGCTGCGCCGGGGCATCGAGGCGATCGGCCTGAAGCCGCTGGGCAAGCGCATCTACCGCAGCCTGATCGGCGATCCGGTTTCGCGTTGACCCCGGCTTGAGCCGCGCCGCGCCGCGGCCCACACTCGCCGCGCAACGGGGTGGAGCCGCAGCATGAAGATCGCACGCATCGAGGCCTTCCAGGTGCAATGGGCGCCGGGCGACAGCCCCGCCCAGCGCAGCGCCTTCGTGCGCATCCATGCCGATGACGGCCGGATCGGCCTGGGCGAGGCCTCGCCCATGCAGGGCGGCCGCGCCTCGCTGGACATCATCGCGCAGAACATCGCCCCCGCGCTGGTCGGCGCCGATCCGCTCGACCACGCGGTGATCCAGGACCGGCTGCTGCACCGCCTGGTCAAGCTCGGGCCGGAGGGGGCGCTGACCGGCGCGCTGGCGGCCATCGACATCGCGCTGTGGGACCTCAAGGGCCAGTTGCTGGGCCAGCCGATCTTCAAGCTGCTCGGCGGGGCCTGGCGCACCGCGCTGCCGTTCTATTCGTCGATCGGCGGCAACGGGCGGGAACGCAGCCTGGACCAGGTGCTGCGCATCGTCGAACAGCGGCTGGAAGACAAGCCGGCCGCGATCAAGATCCGCTTCGACAACGACCGCGTCGATCTGGACGCCGACATCCCGGACCACCTCGCCAAGGCCCGTGCGGTGCGCAAGCTGGTCGGGCCGGACTTCCCGCTCGCCTTCGATTCCAACAACGGATACTCGTACTCGGGCGCCATGCGCGTCGGCCGCGCGCTGGAGGAGCTGGGCTTCTGGTGGTTCGAGGAGCCGATCCAGCACTACAACCGCCGCCTGCTGGGCGAGCTGGCGCAGCGCCTGTCGATCACCGTCTCCACCGGCGAACAGGACTACACGCCGTCCGCCATCGCCGAGCTGATCGATTGCGGCGTGCGCATGGTCCAGCCCGACATCGTCAAGATGGGCGGCATCACCGGGCTGCTGCGCTGTGCGGCGCTGTGCCAGGCGCACGGGGTGGAGCTGGTACCGCACCAGACGCAGCCGACGATCGGGCACATGGCCAACCTGCACGTCGCCGCCACCCAGCTGCACGCCACCAAGCCGGTGGAGCTGAACGACCCCTCGCCGCGCATGCACGCGGTCTTCCGCAACCCGCCGAAGCCGGATGCCGCCGGGCTGTTCCACCTGCCGACCGCGCCGGGGCTGGGGCTGGAGATCGACGAGGCGGCCCTGGCGCGGCGGCGCATCGACCTCTGATGCTGCACATCGCCAAGCTCTGCGTCGGCATCGCCGACATCGCCGATCTGCGCCGCCACCAGGCAGCAAGGCTGGCGCGCGGCGAGGCGCTGCGCCACCTGACCCGCAGTTTCCCCCGTCGCGCCCCCGAGGTCACCGATGGCGGCTCGATCTACTGGGTGATCGCCGGCGCGATGGCGGTGCGCCAGCGCATCCTGGACATCGAGGAGGCCGCCTACGACGACGGCAGCAAATGTGCCGCCCTGGTCTTCGATGCAGCACTGGTGCCGCTGGCCGCGCGCCCGACCAAGCCGTTCCAGGGCTGGCGCTACCTGGCCGCCGCCGCCGCGCCGCCGGACCTGCTGGCGGGCCACGAAGCCCAGGGCAGCGATGCGCTGCCGGCGGCCTTGCGGCGGGAGTTGGAAGTGCTCGGCTTGCTTTAACTTCTTGCGGCATGATGTGGAAAGGATTACAAATTCTTCAGATAACCACCCTGGAGCCGCCGCCATGTTCTCCCGCCGCAGCCTGTTCATCGCCCTCGACCTGGCCCTCCCGCTGACCGCCACCGCTGCTGCCGAGGCGGCCACGCGCCGCATCCCGCGCAAGGACGCAAACAAGGCCAAGCCGCGCCGCCAGCGCCGCGCCGAGAACGCCACCCCGCCGAAGGCCTGATACCCCTTCGCGCGCGGGCGCTGGCCGGTGGCCGCGCGCAAAGGAAAGCCGCATGCCGGCTTGCCGCGCCGCCGCGGCCACCCTACCTTCGCCCGCAGGGACGAAGCTTCAAGGGGGATGGATGCGCGGCATCCCGGCGGCGATCATGGCAGCGGTGCTGTTCGGCACCCAGCCGGACGCCCATGCCCAGAAATCCGACGACGCGCTGCGCATCGCCTGGCGCGATGCCGTCACCACGCTGGATCCGTTCGACAACCAGCAGCGCAGCGGCCTGATCCTGGCCCATCACCTGTGGGATGGGCTGGTCCACCGCGACCCGGAAACCTTCGCACTGCGCCCGCTGCTCGCCACCTCCTGGCGCCAGGTGGACGAGACCACGATCGAGTTCGAGCTGCGCCGCGGCGTCACCTTCCATGACGGCACGCCATTTTCCGCTGACGACGTGGTGGCCACCGTCGCCGCCATCCTCACCGGCCCTCCAGTGGCGGTGCCCAGCAACTACGCCTGGCTCGACGGCGCCGAGAAGATCGACACCCACCGCGTCCGCCTGAAACTCAAGCGCGTCTTTCCCGCCGCGCTGGAATACGTCGCCATGGTGCTGCCGATCCTGCCGCAAGGCGCGCGCGCCCGCGCCGGCGACCAGGCGCTGGCCGTCGCCCCGGTCGGCACCGGCCCGTATCGGCTGGCCGGCGCCGATGCCGCCCTGCGCCGCATCGTGCTGGAGCGCTTCGACGGCTACTACCCCGACAGCCCGAAGACCCGCCCGGCGATCGGCAAGCTGCAGATCGACCAGGTCGCCAATGCGGCGGAAGAGCTGGAGGCGATCACGTCCGGCCAGGCGGACTGGATCTGGAACTTCCCCGCCGACCAGATCGAGCGGCTGGCCCGCACCCCCGGGTTGCAGGCGACGCGGGCCGAGAGCATGCGCATCGGCTACCTGATGCTGGACGCGGCCGGGCGCACCGGCATCGACAATCCGCTGACCCAGCAGAAGGTGCGCCAGGCGATCTTCCATGCCATCGACCGCCAGGGCTTCGTGCGCGGCGTGGTCCAGGGCGGCGCGCGGGTGCCGGAGGCGCCGTGCTTCCCCACCCAGTTCGGCTGCGAATCCGCCGCCGCGGTGCGCTACGAGTTCAACCCCGCCCGCGCCCGCGCCCTGCTGGCCGAAGCCGGCTACCCCGACGGCTTCGATACCGAGCTGGTCACCTACGCCCTGCCGCAATGGGCGGCCTCGGTCCAGGCCTCGCTGAAGGCCGTCGGCATTTCGACGCGCATCGCGCAGTTGCCGGTCGCCGCCGCGGTGCGCCGCACCCAGGACGGCGACGTGGCGCTCGGCCAGTTCGCCTGGGGCAGCTATTCGATCAACGACGTCTCCGCGGTGCTGCCGTTCCTGTTCACCGGCGGCGGCAACGACTACGCCCGCGACCCCGCCCTGGCCGCCCTGATCGCCCAGGGCGGCGCCTCCACCCGCCCGGACGAACGGCGCAAATTCTACGCCCAGGCAATCCGGCTGATCAGCGAACAAGCCTACGTGCTGCCGCTGAACACCTACGTCACCACCTACGCCATGGCCCGCGGGCTGGTGTTCCGCGGCTATCCCGATGAATTGCCGCGGTTCTACCTGGCGTCATGGCGTTAGAAGCAGGGCGAGGGCGCTGAGCTCTACTCTTCCGGTTCCGTCGTGAACGTCAGCGGATGCCCCGCCTTGCGCCCGGCCTCGGTCGCCCGCGTCGCCTTGGTCTCCGCCACGTCGCGGGTGAAGACGGCCACCACGCAGGCGCCGCGCTGGTGGGCGGTCATCATCACCCGGCTGGCGGTGCCCTCGCCCATGCCGAACTCGGTGCGCAGGATGTCGACCACGAACTGGCGCGGGGTGTAGTCGTCGTTCAGCAGGATGACCTTGTGCATCCTGGGGCGCTCGGGCTTCAGCTTCGTCCGGGTGCGCCGCGCGGTTCCGGTTCCGTCAGACATGGCTGGTTTCTATCATGCCCTGGTCCGCAGCAGCACCCCCTGCACCACCGCCATCAGCGCCAGCGGGATGGCGCACAGCATGAACGGCAGCGCCCAGCCGAGCTGCGGCACCGCGGCGGCGAACAGGGTGGGGCCGATGACGTAGCCCATGAAGCACAGCATGGTGGAGCCGGCCGTCGCCTCCGCCACCGCGCCCGGCGGGGCCTGGCGGGCGACCTCGGCCAGGTAGATGCCGTTCCAGGAGGCGCCGAAGAACCCGGCCAGGGCGGCGACGGCGGCGGCCAGCGGCAGCGGCGCGCCGGGCGGCAGCAGGGCGAAGGCCACGATGCCGGCCGCGGCCAGGAAGGCCTGGACCACCAGGTTCAGCTCCGCGGTGCCGGTGCGGTCGGCGAACCAGCCCAGCAGGATGCGCGCCACGGTGCCGGCGATCTGCAACGCGGCGAAGGCCAGGCCGGCGGACGGCAGGTCGTGGCCGAGATGCACCAGATAGGTGACGGAGAAGCTGAACAGCGCGCCCTGGACCACCGCGAAGCAGAACGCCAGCGCGGTCAGCGGCAGCAGGGCCGGCGCGCGCAGCAGGGCGGCAAACGGGGCGGCGAGGTTGCGGCGGCTGAACAGGGCGCGCGGGCCGACCGCCCGGGTCGGGTCGCGATCGGTGTCCAGCGTCCGGCGCATCGGATTGGTCACCGCGACGGCCAGCAGCCCCAGCGCCATCGCCAGCGCCAGCGCCGGCACCCCGCCCCAGAGCACCGCCACCGGCGCGATCACCAGCCCGGCCAGCGCGCCGCCGGCGGGTGCTCCGGCCTGCTTGATCGAGAAGATCAGCGCGCGATGCGCCGGCGGTGCGGTCGCCTGGAGCATCCGGCTGCTCGCCGGCGCCGTCGGCCCATAGCCCAGGCCCATCAGCAGCGCGCCGATGAGGAGTGCCGGCCAGGTGCCGATGGCGGCGATGCCCAGGCCGAACACGGCGATCGCGGTGCCCCATTGCAGGCTGGCCACCGGCCCCAGCCGCGCCAGGATCGGGCCGCCGAACGCCATGTAAGCGATCGAGGCGGCCGAGGAGAGCGAGGAGAGGTTGCCGATCCGCTCCGGCGCCACCCCCGCCGAGGCGGTCAGCAGCGGCGCCAGCACCGGCAGCGCCTGGCCCATGAAGGTGGCGACGGTTTGCGCCAGCATGGCGGCGAACAGGGCGGAGAACCACAGGGGAAACATCGCCGCCAGGGTGGGC
>JBIPLY010000353.1:0-4512 GCA_044369385.1 Acetobacteraceae bacterium
CAGCGCGGCACAGGGCTGGAAGGTCCAGGCCGCGCGCACCGGCCCGTCCCCGATCGGCGGCGGCAGCAGCGCGTTGACATAGGCGCGGGCTTTTCCCAGGTCGCTGGCCAGGTTGGCCGCCGCCGCGGCCTCCTCGCGCCGCCGCCGTTCATAGCGCAGGCGATACGGCCCGACCTGGATCACCGCGCCATCGCCCAGCACCACCGGCTCGCCAACCCGCACGCCATCGACATAGGTGCCGTTGGTCGAGCCCAGGTCGAGCACCCGCACCAGGTCGCCGGCGCGCTCCACCATGCAATGCCGGCGCGACACCGCCGCCCCGTCCAGCACCAGCGTCGCCGGCGCGACCCGCCCGACCACCACCGGCACCTGGTCCAGTTCCACGCGCGCCGGCGCGTCGCCGTCCAGCACCAGGACATGCACCACCGTGCCGTCCACCGGGCCATCGGGCACGGCGGTGCGGCTCATCATGGTGCGCTCGGTCTCGGTGCCGTCGTTGTGCTCGCTCATCCGTCTCCCGCTTTTTGCTCCAACCTCGCTATGGCGCCGCGCTACGCCGTCAGCTCGGCGATCGCACCCTTCCACGCCTCGATGGTCTGCGCCACGTCCGCCGCGGTGTGGGCCACCGAGACATAGTATTTGCTCTCGCCCTTCATGATGCCCCGGCGGCGCAGCGCCGCGTTGAACCGGCGCAGCGTGTCCGCATCGCCCTTCAGCGTGCCGCGATAGTCGCGGACCGCATCGCGCGTGAACACCACGTCGAACAGCACCGGCTCGCCGATCACCTGCGCCGGCAGCCCGGCCGAACGGAGCAGTTCCGCCAGCGTGTCCATCAACTCCCGCCCGGTGGCAAACGCCTGCGCATAGGCGCCGGGGCGCTTCAGCACCTCCAGCGTCGCCAGGCCCGCGACAGCCGAGACCGGGGCGGCGGACAGCGTGCCGACCTGCATCAGGAAATCCTCGTCGGCCACGGCGGCGCGGTCGAAATGCGCCATCATGTCCGCCCGCCCGGCCACGGCGGCCAGCGCGAAGCCGCCGCCCATGATTTTCCCCAGCGTGCAGAGGTCAGGGGTGACGCCGTAATATTCCTGCGCCCCGCCATAGGCGAAGCGGAAGCCGGTCACGACCTCGTCGAAGATCAGCGGAATGCCCAGCTCCGCGGTGATCCGCCGCAGCCCCTCCAGGAAGCCCCGCGCCGGCGGGATCAGGCGCTGGAACGGCTCCACGATCACCCCGGCCAGCTCGTCCTGATGCTCGCGGATCAGGCTTTCCACCGTTTCCAGGTCGTTGAACGGCGCGACCAGCATGGTGTCCTGGATGGCGCGCGGAATGCCCGCCGAGTCCGGCACCGGGAAGGGGAAATTGCCCGGGCGCTTGGGCGCCAGGGACATGAGGGAAAAATCGCTCATGCCGTGGTAGCCGCCCTCGAACTTCAGGATCTTGTCGCGACGGCGAAAGGCGCGGGCGACGCGCATGGCATACAGATCGGCCTCGGTGCCGGTGCAGACGAAGCGCACCTGCTCGGCGCAGGCGACGGCCGCGACGATCTCCTCGGCCAGCTTGATGCCGTGCCGGTTGTTGGCGAAATAGGTGGTGCCCAGCGGCAGCTGCGCCTGCACCGCCGCGGTCACCTCCGGGTGGGCATGGCCGATGAACATCGGGCCGGAGCCGAGCAGGAAATCGACGTATTCCCGCCCCTCCTCGTCCCACACCCGCCCGGCGCTTCCCGCGCGGATCATCGTCTCGGCGGGCAGGTTGCCGAAGCTGCCGCCGGGCAGCACGCGGCGCGCGCTGTCGATCAGGGCCTGGGTCGGGGTGGTGTCCATCTGCGCCTCCGTCGAAGAATGATGCCCGAGCCTACACGCAATCGGCGGCCGCGCACCCCATGAAGTGCGGCAGGGTCGTTGGCCTTTTGACTTGCGTCAATGCGGGGTCGCGGCGCGGCGCGGCAGTCTTGGCCACCGCTTGCGCCCCCCTTTCATGAAAGGAACCCTCCGATGACGTCCGGCGAACAACTCTACCTGCTGCTGGTGATCGCGACCTTCGGCGGCTTCGGCCTCTGGCTGGCCTACAACTCGATGCGCTTCGACCGCCTGCGCGCCGGCAAGCCGGAAGCCCGGCGCTACGCGGCGCCCGAGGGCATGGCGCACGCGGCGGCGGATTGAAGCAAGCGCGTTCTTTTTTGAAAAAAAGAACCAAAAAACTTTCACCCGTTTGCACCCGTCTCCCCCTGGAAGGACGGGTGCAAACGGATAAAGTTTTTTTGCTTCTTTTTGTTCACAAAAAGAAGGCTCTTCCTTACTCCACCGTCACCGACTTCGCGAGATTCCGCGGCTGATCCACATCGGTGCCCTTCAGCACCGCCACGTGATAGGCCAGCAACTGCACCGGGATCGCATACAGGATCGGCGCCACGAAGGGATCGACCTTCGGCATCACGATCGTCTCGACGGCAATCCCGCGCAGCTTCGCCGCCCCCTCGGCATCGCTCAGCACGATCACCTGGCCGCCGCGCGCCGCCGCTTCCTGCACGTTGGAGGCGGTCTTCTCGAACAGCGGGCCAGAGGGCGCAATCGCGATGATCGGCACGCTCTTGTCGATCAGCGCGATCGGGCCGTGCTTCATCTCGCCGGCGGCATAGCCCTCGGCGTGGATGTAGCAGATCTCCTTCAGCTTCAAGGCGCCTTCCAGCGCGATCGCATAGTTCGCCCCGCGCCCGAGATACAGCACGTCGCGCGCCTCGGCCACGCGGCGCGCCACCGCCTGGATCACCGCGGCCTGGTCCAGCACCTCCGCCGCCGCCCCGGGCACCGCCAGCAGCGCCTGGGTCAGCGCCGCCTCGCGCGCCGCATCGATGGTGCCGCGGGCACGGCCGAAGGCGATCGCCAGGCAGGCCAGCACGGTCAACTGCGCGGTGAACGCCTTGGTCGAGGCCACGGCAATCTCCGGCCCCGCCACCGTCTGCATCACGACATCGGAGGCCCGCGCCATCGAGCTTTCCGGCACGTTGACCACCGACAGGATCGGCATGCCCTGCGCGCGCATGTAGTCCATCGCCGCGATCGTGTCCGCCGTCTCGCCGGATTGGGACACCAGCACGCCCAGGCTGCCGGCCACCACCGGCGGCTCGCGATAGCGATACTCGCTGGCGACATCGACATCGGCCGGCAGGCGGGCGATCTCCTCGATCCATTGCCGCCCGGCCAGGGCCGCGAAATACGCCCCGCCGCAGGCGCTCAGGCTGACCCGCGCCAGCTTCGCGGGATCGAAGGGCAGCGCCGGCAGGTTCACCGCGCGCGTCGCCGGATCGATCAGCTGGTGCAGCGTGTCGCCGATCACCCCGGGATGCTCGTGCAGCTCCTTTTCCATGAAATGCCGGTAGTTGCCCTTGCCGACCGCCGCCCCGGAGAGCGCGGTGAGCTTGACCTCGCGCTGCACCTGCGCGCCCGTGCTGTCGAAGAACGCGGCCCCGGTGCGCCCCAGCACCGCCCAGTCGCCATGGCGCAAGAACGCGATGCGCCGGGTGAGCGGCGCCAGGGCCAGGGCGTCGGAGCCGAAGAACATCTCGTCCTCGCCGAAGCCCACGGCCAGCGGCGCGCCGTTGCAGGCGCCGACCATCAGCTCCGGATGCCCGGCGAACAGCATCGCCAGCGCATAGGCCCCCTCCAGCCGCCCGAAAGCCGCCCCGGCCGCCTCGATCGGTGCCATGCCCTGTTTCAGATGCAGGTCCACCAATTGCGCCACCGTCTCGGTGTCGGTCTCGCTGGTGAAGACCTGGCCGGCCGCCTCCAGCTCGGCGCGCAGCTCGGCATGGTTCTCGATGATGCCGTTATGGACCACGGAGACCCGCGCGGTGCCGTGCGGATGGGCGTTGCTCTCGGTCGGCGCGCCATGGGTGGCCCAGCGGGTGTGGCCGATCCCGGTGGTGCCCGGCAGCGGGCTGGCGTCCAGCACGGCGGCCAGGTTGGCCAGCTTGCCCGGCGCGCGCCGGCGCTCGATGTGGCCGTTCACCAGGGTGGCGATGCCGGCGCTGTCATAGCCGCGATACTCCAGCCGCCGCAGCGACTCCAGCACCAGCGGCGCCGCCGGCCGGGTTCCGATCACACCGATGATGCCGCACATGAAAACCTCCGCAGGTCAGAAAGGAAGCGCCTTCTTTTTGTGAACAAAAAGAAGCAAAAAAACCTTATCCGTTGGCAGCCGGCTTTCCCTTGCGGCGGGCGGCGCGGAACGCAGCGGCGCGGCCCGGCTTGCTGTCCTGGCGCGCGCGGCCGAAGGCCATGGCATCGGCGGGCACGTCCTCGGTAATCACGCTGCCCGCCGTCACCATCGCCCCGTCGCCGATCGAGACCGGCGCCACCAGGATGGAATCCGAGCCCACGAACACATCCGCCCCGATCACCGTGCGGTGCTTGGCGAAGCCGTCGTAGTTGCAGGTGATGGTGCCCGCGCCGACATTGGTGCGCGCGCCCACCTCGGCATCGCCGATATACGAGAGGTGGTTGGCCTTCA
>JBIPLY010000589.1:0-4511 GCA_044369385.1 Acetobacteraceae bacterium
CACGCTCGCGGCGGACGGGATCCAGCTGGTGCCGCACGCCGCCGAGCAAGCCGTGCTCGTGACGATCCGCGAGTTGCGGGCCGCCGGTGAGACTTTGCGAGCGATCGCCGCCGAGTTGAACCGCCGGGGCGTGGCGACCAAGGGCGGCAAGCCATGGAAGCACACGACGATTGACCGCATCCTCGAAAGGGCCGCATAAATGAACAGGAACGCCTTGTACGCTCGCCTTGTCCGGCAGGTGAGCCGACTACCAACCGACCGCCGGGACGCATTAGGGGAGACTCTGGACGATGACAGCAACAGCAACAGCGACAGCGACAGCGGGGCCGGACATCGACGCCGTGGAGCAAGCACTGCGGGCGGAGATGGGCCGCAGGATCTCCGGCGGAGACACGCTCGCGGGGATCTCGCACCAGGCGGGACTCCACCCGACGCCGGTCTATCGGTGGTGGAAGGGCAGGCAGACGCTGACGCTGACATCGTTCGCGGCGCTCTGTGCGGCGACCGAAATGCAGCTGGTGCCGATCGCCGCGACGCCGACCAAGACCACGAGCAAGGGCAAGGGCCGGAAGGAAAGGGCCGCAGGATGACACAATCACCAGGTGGCGAGCCGAGACCCCGCACGCCGGACGAACTGGCCGCGCAGGTGGGCGTATCGGTCGAGACGTTGCGGGCCGTCCTTCGTGGCGAGCCGATCCGCGAGCGGGACAGACAGAGAATCGAGCGATGGTTGTCTCCGCCGCCGCCGCCGGACGACCAGGACGACCATATCGACATCAGAGAAGACCGTGAGCATCCGCCCGAACCGCGTCGTGGCAGGACAAGGTAGACTCGTGCGCCGCGTCGTGTTGGCGCGGCAACCGGCCGTGGTGATCGGCCAAACCGTAAAGGGACTTATTCCATGAAACTGATCCGGTGGCGACCGCCACCACCCAAAAAAAACCGCCACCAGGGCAGCAACCCAGGCGGCGGCAGAAAGACCACGACTATGGGACAGTCTACGTTACGGAACGCATCGCGGGCAAGCATCGTCACCGCGGATCGCGTGGAGCGTCAGCTGGCGGGCGCGTTGATCCTCGCCGAGCCGGAGCGCCGCAGGGCCGCGCTCGAGTCCGTTTATCAAGGCGACATTGCCGACGCCGCAGTTGGGGCCGTGGTTCGCGCCATCCGGCAGCTTGTCGCCGATGGGCGGCCGGTTGATCCGGTCCAGATCGCCGACGTGCTTACTCGCCGTGGCGAGTGGGAGGAAGTGGTCAGCGGAACGCAGCTGAGCGAAATGATGAACTCCGTGGCGAGCGCCGCCGACCTAGCCTTCTACGCCGACGAAGTGGCGGCCGCAGGGGCCGCGAGATACGCGAAAGGGGAGACCGAGAAGATGGTGAGCTTGATCGGGACCAGCGGCCGCGACGCCGCCGAATGGAAAGCCAAGTTTGCGGAGGTGCACGCCGTGCTCGACCAGCGGGCGACCGCAAGGCGACACGCCGAGACCCCGCAGGATCGCCGCCGGCGCCTCGGGCTAATGACTGGGAAGGAAATGGTGGCGGCGCACCCTAAAGAGAAACCTGAAGTCGTGTCGGGGCTATTCCGGCAGGGCGAGTTGGTCACTCTGACCAGCACCACGAAGGCGGGTAAAACATGGTACGCGCTGCGGCTGGCGCGGGCCGTGAGCGAGGGGCGGCCGTGGCTAGGCCGCAGGACCGAAGCGGGGCCGGTGCTCTACCTCGATTTTGAGTTGCAACCAGCAAACCTATCGGCTCGCATCAAGGCAATCATGGGCGGCGATGAACCGCCCGACAGCGACCAGTTGCTGTATCGTGCGCTGCGGGGCGTTCGCGACGGGTGGGGCAAGTCGCGGCAAATCCTCGAATCGTTCGGGCCGGACGACGGTCTCCGGCTTGTCGTGATTGATCCGCTCTACAAGGCGTTCGCCGCGAGCGGTGGTAAAGACGAGAGCGACAACGTGGCGGCCGGGGAGTTCATGCACGAATTGATCGAGCATTGCGACCGCCTAGGGTGCGCGTTGCTGACCACGGGACACGCCGCCAAGGGGCAGACCGGCGAGCGGGCGCTGACGGATCTCACGAGCGGAGCCGGCGCGTTCTCCCGGGCGGCTGATGCGATCCTTGCGTTGCGTCAGGGGCCGTTCGACAAGCACTTGGTCCACCAAGCGATTCTGCGCAGCCTCCCCTCGCCGCCGGACGAGACGATCCGCGTAGTGTTCCCGGATGGTCGCGGGTGGGACTACGAACTGGCGCCCGACGTGGAGCCGGTCGTGTTCACGGGCAGGGGCAAGCCGCCCGCCAAGCCGACCGCCGAAACGATCTCCGGCGACGCCGACATCAAATGGGATCCGGCGCCAGCGGGCAAGCCAAAACCGAACCCGGAGACAGCGGCCGCCGCGTTGCTATCTGCGGGGCATCGGCACCAGAAAGCCGCCGCGGCCGATCGGATCCACGAGTGGTTTGGCGTGAGCAAGGCAGCGGCAAAGGGACTCGTCCGCGACGCCGTGGATGGTGGGTATCTGCGGGAGTGGGATGAAGGCCGAAAGGCGTTCGTCGGACCGCCGGACGTGTCGAACCGTACACTACCCGAATTAGGGTAATCTACCCCAACGGGAGTATTATATATCGCGCGCGTTTCACCCTTAAAAGGATGGACAAGGCCGCGAAGAACAGCGGCCTGTCCAGTTTTGGGGCCGCGCGTGAATGAATGTGTTCACTAGGCCGGACGGGTCGCGCGGATGCGTAGCCGCCCGTCTGGCGAACGATCGGGAGCGCGGACGGGATATTTGCCGCACAACCGACAGGATGCGTCTACGGGCCGCCTAGGGCCGCTAGCGACGATCCGGGCCGCAAGGGCAGCGGCGACCGAGCTAAGCCGACCGACACCCCCCCCCGGTCGCGGGTCCTTCCTGCCGATCGGATCCAAAAGTGGGCGGATGCGAGGGGCCTTGGTATGAGACAGAGTTTGTTCGCATCGCCGCCGCGACCGACCAGGACCGCCGCCGCGATCGTCACGAGCCGACCGGATCCGCGATCGCCGCCGAGACCGCCGCCGCCCGTCTGACGCTTCGGGACTCGTGCTTGGGCCGCCGAGCCGATCGCCGCCGCCGCGCTCGCCAGCTGGTCACGCTCGCGGTTGTGCGGGCCGTACCGCCGCGACCGAACACGCCGCAGGATCTCCGCCGCCGCCGTCGATACGATCGAAGCGGGAACCGAACCGGGGTTCCGCGATTGAAGGACGACCAGGACCAGGAGGGGCGACCGTGGGAATCATGGACGGAATCAAAGGCGTGTTCACGAGCCGACCGGAACCGCTGACGCCGAGCGAGTTGTCCAGACTCGACCAGTTGCGTGAGACGATCCGCAGCGGCATACGGGGCTGGGTCGCGGCCGGTGAAGCACTGCGCGAGGTGAAGGACCGGCAGTTGTACCGGCAGGTGGCGCCGACATTCGAGAGTTGGGCGGAGACCGAATTCAACCTATCCGACCGCCGTCTGCACCAGCTGACCGCCGCCGCGACGCAATGGGCGACGATCGCCACCGAGCTACCCGCCGCCGCCGCAGCTGGGCCGCCGCGTAGCGAGCGGACGATCCGCGAGTTGCGACAGCTACCCGCCGCCGAGCGAGCGCCCGCGTACGCCGAAGCGCTCGCCGTCGCGACATCGACAGCGGACGAGCCGACGCCGCCCGATACGCGGACCGTCGCGGAAGTCGTCCGCAGAAGGAAGGCGGCAAGCGGCCGGAAGGTGAAGCACAAGGCGGTGAGACTCCGCGTACCGGGCGCGACGGTCAGTGTCGAGTGGAACGCCAAGGGCGATGGCGACGCCGCCGCCGCGTTGCGGTTCGCTCTGGACCAGCTGAGCCGATCGGCGACCAGGGCCGCGTAATCTGGAACCGTGGTTCCGATCTCTCCACTAGGCCGCCCGTCCTTCTCGCCGACGGGCCTTGTCTCCGCCTAGCTTGTCCGCGACCGCATGTTTGCGGACAGAATCGCCCTTAGTAGGCTTGCTAGCCTACGCTGGTTAGCGTAGGATACTCGCACAAGGGGAGACGATATGACCAGCAAGCAACTGACCGCGATCGGGTATGTCCGGGTTTCAACCGAGACGCAAGCCGCCGAAGGCGTCAGCCTCGAAGCGCAGCAAGCAAAGATCGCCGCGTGGTGTTCCGCCAACGGCTACACGCTCGCCAGCATGTTCGTCGATGCCGGTCTATCTGGTGGGCGAGCGGACAACCGCCCGCAGTTGCAAGCCGCGTTGGACTCCGTTTGCCGATCGGGCGGCGTGCTCGTGGTCTACAGTCTGAGCCGATTGGCGAGAAGCACAGCGGACACGCTCGCCATCAGTGAACGCCTCGAGCGGGCCGGCGCCGATCTCGCGAGTCTGAGCGAGCGGATTGATACCACGAGCGCCGCGGGCCGCATGGTGTTCCGCATGTTGGCCGTGTTGGCCGAATTCGAGCGGGACCAAATCAGCGAGCGGACAACGATGGCGCTCGCCCACAAGAAAG
>JBIPLY010000579.1:0-4509 GCA_044369385.1 Acetobacteraceae bacterium
TTTATGGATTGAATGTGATTTGCTTGCTAATCTCGCTGTCGCTTGCGACGACTTGGTAAACAATCGAATCAGGATGCTTTGTCTTCAAGAATTTTTCAACCTTGTCCGCTATATCCTGATGTCCCCACGAACTTGAATGCACTTTACCGTCAGTTGTCTTGTTGATGACCAATATTTTGCCCACTGTAACTATTCCCACTCCATAGTTAGTTCTCCCGTTACCAAACTTCTCTCTAAATCAATTCCATCTAAAACTCTGTGGACGATATTGCTGTAGTCATACAGCGATCGCACATCCATAAAAAACGGAATAATCACCTGATTATTTTGATGTAGAAATTTCTCAATATCCTGTGCAGGGAGATAATCTTCTATTATTACCCAAAATTCTTTAACTTCTTGAGTATTTAAAACTTCAACTACATCCCAGAAATCAGAAGCACTGCAAAAAACAGCATCTATATATTTGTTGTAATCTGTCTTAATACAAAAGCAACTCCATCTTTCTCGAATAGCTCCCCAATAATTTTCGTCAATCTTCTCAGTGATATAGATATAGTCTTCAACCCAAGAAACTTGTTCCTTGAATTTGGTTATTTGAACTTCTGGTTTTAACATTTGTACTTTCTAACTCAACTCTTATTATTGTATATTAAAAAGCGATCGCGCTCAATTAAGAATGCGATCGCTTTTTAATGTAATTACCAATTAACTTACTTTTGATTCTTTCAACGCTTCCGCCTTCAGCTTCTTGTTCGCTTTAAAAAATCTTGGCGGTTCTTCCATTGCTTGCCCTAATTCTTCGATAAAGGCAAAAACATCCCTACCAGGCAGGAATTTTGCTTTGACTGCCACAAAGAAAGGCTTCCCTTGTTCCCCTTTCTCTAGTTTTGGATTGAACCTAAAAGGATTTACTGAATCCCGCCAAAGCATGGGTGCGTGACAAGCCCTCATAAACTTAACCTTCTTCCACGCATCGGCTTGTTTTATCCAATCCAACCTTTCCCTCGTAAAATTCTTAAAAATCGAAACACACGGAGTTCGGCATACTGGAATAAATTGCCACAACCCACGCAAGAAGAACTCGAAGTCATTCAAGTCCTTCTCAATAGCTGATTGGGGATTGTTCTCATTCACAAATCCCACTAATTGAAACGTCATAATATGCTCCTGCTCCCTGGATGGGAAATGAATAATCCGAGGATATACGATCAATCGCTGCATCGTAACTTTTGTTGCCTCGATCTCTTTCTTTAGTGCATCGTAAGCCCTGCGACGACCACCTTTTATGTATAGCAGTGGATATTCTACATCCCCAATCTTAACTACAGAAGATTCGCCGTCTTCCGCGAAGATAACATCGCCCTTGATTATCCCCACAGCTTGAAACATTGGATCTTCCTGCGGGGGGAGGGGATGTTTAACTTGTTGTAGTTGAGGTTTCGTTGGTGCTGACACAACGGGTTTTTCTACTCTATTGGGCCTACTTGGTGGTTTATTTAAAATTAATTCAGGTTTAGTAGGATTCGCTTCCCTTATATCTACCAAAAGTTTCTGATACATAGCCCTTTGTTTGGGATTGGTTGCATCAGCCAGCAATTTCTCAATTTGTTCGATTTTTGTTACTGAGTCAGTCGGGTTAGTCATGTTCTCCTTGATGTTATTTATTAGAAAAACCAGCAGCATTTCGGTGTCCACCACCACCATGTTTTTTAGCGATCGCACTTACATCAAAATCACTCCCATCCTTATCTGATCGCAAATGAAATTGACCATCCGATGTCACGACAACCACAAACAATGGCTGCAAAGTTTTATTTAGGTGACTTCCTATGTCTGAAACAAGGCGATCGCTGCGACAGTCTAACTCGATATATGGAATTGTGTACTCATCCAGTGTTCCCATATAATGAGTACCCGCGATCGCTAATATCTCTCTGAATTTTTCATCCAGAAGATCTTTTCCAATCGGCTCAAATATTGCCAAGAGTTGTTCCCGATTTAATTCTATCAGGGAAGCGAATAACTTGAAGACATCTCGACCCTGTTTCCGGTATTGGCTTCTTAGAGATGCGATCGCTTCGTGTATTTCTTTAGTCCGATGAAGTTGATGGTTCCATAAATCCCTGTCTCGGACATACTCAAGAATAGGGGGAACCGCTTGCCAAGGGTAGAAATATTTCCAGGTTAAAGTTGCACCCGATTCATTGAGGTCGAATCGCATCTTGGTTTTATTGATATTTAGCAGATTGGCGATCGCATTATTCTTTAAGCGCAAGGTAGACAATTCATCCCATGCAGTCTTGTGATGATCAATTGTTAATGTTTCAACCCCTTGTTCAGCCCATTGTTTATAGACTGACTCAGGGAATGAGAAGTCCACGATAATTAAGCGATCGCCCTTTTCCGTAAGAGGGATTACTGGATTGTCGGAATGGGAATAACACCAACCAATAACCTCGGCATCGGGAAACTTACGCTTGGCTACAAACGCTGACCAGATCCCATCGGGACAATCAATACCTGGCTTGACCTGATGGTAGATTATTTTTGTTACCATAGTTGTTATTTGTCTCAACACAAAAATTATACACTATGCTGGAACTTGCGATCGCAACCCTCTGTACTGTCACCAGAGTCATTGACGGGGACACTTTAATTACAAATTGCAACAACACTGAAATTAGGATTAGATTGTGTGGAATTGATTCTCCCGAATTGAAGCAAGAAGGAGGTCGAGAATCAAAACAATTCGTTGAGCAATTAATCAAAGATCATGGTAATCAAGTTTCCGTTGTTCCTGTCTCTGTTGATTTTTATGGGAGGACTGTTGCCGAGATATTTTTAGAACCATTTGGCATACCCTTTTTACTTCAAAGTGAGTCTCTGCGTAATGGGCAATCTTATCTATATAAGCAATATCTAAATTCTTGCCCAAGCAAGGATTTGATGGTTCGAGAAAGTGCGATCGCTCAATCTGAACGCTTGGGAGTTTTCGGTAATCCTAATTCAATTAGGCCCTGGGAATTTAGGAGAAACAGAAAATCGGAGTCAGTTATTGTCAAATAGTAAATTCATAGATATAGTCATAGTATCTGGTCTTAATGATGGTGCGATCGCATTTTTCTATGAATTTGCGATCGCTTTTTTAAAAATTCAAAAAAGGGCATTTATGGTTGAAAAGAAAAAATGTGGGTTTGCTGTTATGAGCGAAGAAAAACGGCGAGAAATTTCAAGTAAGGGAGGTAAAGCATCCCAGTCATCGGGTCGCGCTCATAAATTCACAAAAGAGGAATGTAGTGAGGGCGGTAAATCAATAAGTCAAGACAAGGAACGTATGGCAGAAATCGGGCGAAAGGGTGGCAAGGGTAAACAGGAAAAAGAAGTTCAAGAACAAGGTTTTTAATGGTAAAAGCGATCGCAAATCAATGAAAACGTGATCGCTTTTATTGATTTTTAATTGACTTAGTGATAGAATAAACGAGTTGGGTTAGGATATTAACTATGTCATTATCAACTCTGTACAACGATCCAGGTAAATTAGAAAATTTTGTTCTTCAATATTTACAGCCTTGGGCATTTACAGTGTATGGTCAAATAGTTGTCATTAACAGTGCGTGTAACGTTTCTTTTGTTAAAGAAAAACTGGCTAAAGCAGGATATCCAGACATAGTGGTAAAATATCGCGGTAATTATCAATAAAAAAGCGATCGCGTTTCTTCGTGAAATGCGATCGCTTTTTTATTGACTTGCAACTTAATTAAGAGTAAAATAATCCAGTTGAGTTAATTTAATTCCAATGAGCAAGTTTAAGGAATACAATTTTGTAATTACCAGAGAACTTTTTTCCAAGAAGGTTTACTGGTCGGGAAGAAAATGGGAAGATTCGATTGAAAAAGCTCAACGCTATAGTGATCGAAAACGAGCGCAAACTATAGCAGACGACTTGAAATTAGTCATGTTTAATCTCACTAAACGTATCACAGTAGAAGAAATTCTACCAAAATGCCATGTCGAATAAATACATCATCACGGATCTCGGCTTTTCTGGACAACCTATTGTCGAACGATATGGTGTTTGGAGGCTAGAAGGAATTACGGCTATCGAAGTTGTTGAAACTTCTGATGACGTAGAAGAACTCAAGCGAAAATACAACTGCAATCAGGTTATATTGTTGAAGAATTAAGATTTAAGCGATCGCATTTTATCAAGAGTGCGATCGCTTTTTTGCTATAATAAAAACTTCTACATATTAGATTTTTGAATGACCTCGCTTTTTTGTGGGGTCATTTTTATGTTTTTAGGTTAAGAATACCTAAACCCTATATAATTCAATGTGTTGAGTGGTGAAATACTTATGCTATTAGCAGTTGCCAATGACAAGGGCGGTGTAGGGAAAACAACAACCTCAATCCATTGGGTTCGTTGGTTGAGTCAGCGATCGCAGAAAGTTCTACTCGTTGACTGCGACAAACAGGGGAGCGCGAGGGAGTGGGGGAAATCCTTGG
>JBIPLY010000354.1:0-4500 GCA_044369385.1 Acetobacteraceae bacterium
GCTCGACGATGCGGTGGGAGGCGACCCCCGCCAGGTCCTCGCCATTCCACAGCACCTGGCCGGCGCGCGGGCGGATCAGCCCGGAGATGACGCGCATCAGCGTGGTCTTGCCCGCGCCGTTGGGGCCGATCACGCCCACCGCCTCGCCCAGGCGCACCTCCAGCACCGCGCCGAACAGCGCCTGGAAGCTGCCGTAGCCGGCATCGACATTCCGCAGTTCCAGCATCGCCGCCCCCTATGCCCGCGCCGTTTCGGCGGCCGCGTGGGCGGCATCGGCGTCGCTGCCCAGATAGACCTCGATCACCTTGGGGTCGCGCACCACGGCGGTCGGCAGGCCCTCGGCGATTTTCTCCCCGTGGTCCAGCACCATGACGCGGTCGACCACGCGCATCAGCACGCCCATGATGTGCTCGACCCAGATGATGGTGATCCCGAGTTCGGCACGCACCCGGCGCAGCATGTCGGCGGCCTGGTCCATCTCGTGCTCGTCCAGCCCGCCCAGGCTTTCGTCAGCCAGCAGCAGCTTCGGCTTGGTCGCCAGCGCCTTGGCCAGTTCCAGCTTCTTGAGCCCGGCCGCCCCCAGCCCGTCGACCTTCGCGGCGGCATCGGTGGTCAGGCCGACCAGCTCCAGCGCCTTCCGGGCGGATTCCTCGGCGCCTGCGCGGGTCTGCGCGCCGCGGCCGCCGCCCTGGCCATAGAACCCGGCCAGCACGGCGTTCTCCAGGATCGACAGCCGGCGGAACGGGCGCGGGATCTGGAAGGTGCGGCCGATGCCGGCGTTGATGATGCCGTGCGGCGCGGTGCCGCCGATCTCGCGCCCCTGGAACAGGATCGATCCGGCGGAGGGCGCCAGCGTGCCCGACAGCATGTTGAAGATCGTGCTCTTGCCCGATCCGTTGGGGCCGATGAGGCCGAGAATCTCGCCCTCATCGACCTTGAACGACACGTTGGACACGGCGGTGAAGCCGCCGAACCGCTTGGTCAGCCCCTGCACTTCCAACATGAAGCAGCGATCAGCGCGTGGTGTAGGGGTTGCCGGCGGGCAGCGGCAGGGTGGGCGCGCGCTTGGCCTGCGAGCGCGGCCAGACGACTTCAGAGCTGTCGGCGGTGTACTCGATCACCACCGGCGCGGCGCGGTCGTTCTGCCCGGCCAGCACGCCGTCGGCGTTGAACTTCACGCCGAAGCCCAGCATCGTGCCGCCCTCAGGGAAGTCGATTTCCAGCGCCGCCTTGCGCAGCGCCTCGGCGCTGATGCCGCCATGGGCCTTGATGGCGCGCGGCAGCACGTGCTGCAGGAACAGATAGACGTTGCTGGCGGCCATGCCGACATGGGCGGAACGCTGGTTGCCTGGCTGGGCCTTGTCATAGGCCTCGCCGATCATCTTCACGATCGGCGGCAGGTCGGGCGTCAGCGCGGCCTGGTTGGTCTCCCAGATCGAGATCGGGTCGACGTTGAAGAAGCCGACGAGATCCTTGCCCAGCGCCTCGCGCAGCTTCTCCGGCACGCCATAGCCGGCGCCGTGGCCGACCAGTGCGCCGAACTTCAGCCCGCCCTCGCGCGCCTGGCGCAGGAACAGCGAGATGTCCGGGTTGTAGCCGGTGTGCAGGATCACATCCGGGCGGGCGCGGCGCAGCTTGGTGACCAGGGCCGAGAGGTCGGGCGCGGTGGCGGCGTAGCCTTCCTTCAGCACCACGTTCAGGCCGTGCTTCTTGGCGCCGGCCTCGTTGCCGCGGGCGACGTCCACGCCATAGGCGCCGTCCTCGTGGATGATGGCCACGCGCAGGTCCTTCGGCTCCTTGCCGAACTTCTCCTTGGAGTAGGCGGCGACCATGTCGGCGGAGGTCATGCCGAAATGCTGGCCCATCGCCTGCGGGCGGAACACGTTCTTGTAGTTGCGGTTCTCCAGCACGGCCGTGGAGATGCAGGTGGTGATCCACATGAACTTGCCGAGCTGCTCGACGCGCCCGGCGACCGGCACGCACTGCGCCGACGAGAAGAAGCCGAGCAGCATGTCGACCCTTTCCTGCTCGATCAGGCGGACGGCCTCGTTGATGGCCACCTCGGGCTTGCTCTGCGCATCGGCGTAGATCGCCTCGACGGTATAGCCCTCGATCGCGCCCTTCGCCTGGAAATGCTCGATCATGATCTTGGCGCCCAGGCCGTGCAGGCTGGAACCGCCGCCGGCGAGCGGGCCGGAATAGTCGTAGATCACGCCGATCTTGAACTTCTTGTCCTGGGCCTCGGCCCCGGACGCGAAACCGATTGCCGCCACGGCCGCGATGGCCAGCCCCGCCAGACGTCGTGAAAGACGCATGCTCGATCCCCCCTGCGCCCGGATTCGCCCGGGTCCGGTTGCTTGTGAAACAACCCTCTGCCATGGCCGGGGGGTGCGTCAAGCACGGGTTTGCCGCGCGGCGGTGTTTTCGGCTCAGCTTCGCAGCCGCGCCAGGCTCAACAGCGTGGCCAGCGCGGTCAGCCCGGCCCCGGTCGCCACCGCCACGGTGGCCGCCGTGCCCACCCCGCGGGCCTGCAGCATGCCGAACACCAGCGCCACCACCGCCGCCCCCATGGTCTGGCCCAGCAGGCGGGAGGTGGAGATCATGCCGCTGCCCTGCCCGCTGCGCTCGCGCGGCACCGACGAGATCAGCACCCGGTTGTTCGGCGTCTGGAACAGCGCGAAGCCGGCCCCGGTCAACGCCATGCGCCAGGCGACATCGGGCCAGGCGGCACCGGGTTCCAGCAGCGCGATGGCGGCCAGGCCCAGCGTCATCACCCCCAGCCCGATGCCGCCCAGCAGCCCGGCCGGGAAACGGTCCGACAGCATCCCCGCGATCGGCGACAGGATCATCACCGCCACCGGCCAGGGCGTCATCAGCAGCCCGGTGCCGATCTCGCTGGCCCCGCCGGCGAAGAACAGGAACGGCAGCGCGACATAGGCGCTGGTCTGCCCCATGTAGGAACATACCGAGGTTGCAACCGCCAACGCGAAGGCCGGCCGGCGCAACAGGTCGACCGGCAGCATCGGCGCGGACAGCGTCAACTGCCGGCGGACGAACACGGTGCCGACCGCTGCTGCCAACAGCAGCGCCAGCACCCCGCCGGCCACCCCCGTCACCCCGCCGGCATGGCCGAACAGGTCCAGCCCGGCGATGAACAGCCCCAGGGTGGCGGCGTTCAGCAGCGCCGAGGGGATGTCGAAGCGGTGCGACCCCGGCGGGCTGCGCGGCAGGAACGACAGCGTGGCCGCCGCCAGGATGCCCAGCGGCACGTTGACCAGGAACAGCCAGTGCCAGTCGCCCAGCGCCAGGATGCCCGCCGAGGTGGTCGGGCCGATGGCCAGCGAGGTCGCCACCACCATCGTGTTCAGCCCCATGCCGCGCCCCAGCAGCGCGCGCGGGAAGATCATGCGCACCAGCGCGGTGTTGACGCTCATGATCCCCGCCGAGCCGAGGCCCTGCAGCACGCGCGCGGCGATCAGGGTTTGCAGGTCGGGCGCCAGCGCGCAGAGCCCGGAGGCCAGGGTGAACACCACGATCCCCCAGCCATAGACCCGCCGGTAGCCATAGATGTCGCCCAGCGAGGAGAACGGCAGCAAGGCCACGGTGACCACGATCTGATACGAATTGACCACCCAGACCGAGGCCGCCGGCGACACCGAAAGCGACTGCGCGATGCTGGGCAGGGCGATGTTGGGCAGGGACGCGCCGAGCACGGACAGCATCACCGCCAGTGTCAGGGTGAACATGGCCCGCCAGCGCGGCCCGGGCGGCAATCCGTCGGAAGGGAGCATGGCGTGTCATCCCCCGGCGCGCCCGGCGGTGCAAGGGGCGGATTGCACGGGCCGGATTGCGCGGGCCGGATTGCGCGGGGCGGCCAGCCGGGCCACTCTTGCCCGACGTAGACGAAAAGGGAGTGCCGCAGATGGCCCGCATCGCCCGGCGAAGCCTGCTCCACCTGGCCGCCGGCACCGCACTCGCCGCCCCGGCGCTGCACACCGCCCGCGCGCAGGGCAAGAAGATCGTCTTCGGCGGCTCGATCCCGCTCTCCGGCGGCGCGGCCGAAACCGGGCTCAACGTGAACAACGGCTATGCCACGGCGGTGAAGTTCCTCAACGAGCAGGGCGGCGTCGAGATCGGCGGCACGAAACACCTGCTGGAGCTGAAGCTGTTCGACGACGCGTCGGACCCGTCGCGCGCCACCACGCTGATCCAGCGGCTGATCGACGACCGCGTCGATTTCTTCCTCGGCTCCTTCGGCAGCAACATCGTGCTCCCCACCGCCGCGATCACCGAACGCGCGGAAAAGCCCATGGTCCAGGCCGGCGGCGGATCGGACCAGATCTTCACCCAGGGCTTTCGCTACGTCTTCGGCATGTTCCCGCGCGCCACGCGGCAGTTCCAATCCACCGTCGCGTTCTTCAAGACGCTGGACCCGCAGCCCAAGACCTTCTCCGTCATCGCCACCAATGATGCGTTCTCGAAAACCTTCGCCGCCGGGAT
>JBIPLY010000355.1:0-4495 GCA_044369385.1 Acetobacteraceae bacterium
ATGATCGGGCGGCCGCTGTGAATGGTCGCCCGGGCAACCGGATCAACCGATGGGGGCGTGCATGCGAATGATGGTGTCCAGGCGGGCGGTTCTGGCGGCAGCGACGGGGCTGGCCGCCGGCGGGGTGCGGGCGGCGCGGGCGCAGGGCGGGCGGCCGGCGGGATGGAAACCCAAGGTGGTGACCACCTTCACCATCATCCAGGACATCGCCGCCAACGTGGCCGGAAGTTCGGCGACGGTGGAATCGATCACCCGGCCGGGGGCAGAAATCCACGACTACGCGCCGACGCCGCAGGACGTGGTGCGCGGGCAGGGGGCGGACCTGCTGCTGTGGAACGGCATGAACCTGGAGCGCTGGTTCGAGCGGTTTGTCGATACCGCGCGCGCGGTGCCCAGCGCGGTGGTGTCCGAGGGCGTGGTGCCGCTGCCGATCCGCGAGGGGCCGTACCAGGACAAACCCAATCCGCATGCCTGGATGTCGCCGGCCTCCGCGCTGATCTATGTCGAGAACATCCGCCGGGCGCTGGCGGCCCTCGATCCGGCCAATGCGGCGGTCTATGGCGCCAATGCGAGCGCCTATGCGGCGCAGGTGCGGGCGATCGAGGCGCCGTTGCGCGCGCGGCTGGCGAAGATCCCCGCGGGGCAGCGCTGGCTGGTGACCAGCGAAGGGGCGTTCAGCTATCTGGCGCGCGATTTCGACCTGCGCGAGGCCTATCTCTGGCCGATCAACGCCGACGCGCAGGGCACGCCGCAGCAGATCCGCCGGCTGATCGACACGGTGCGGCGCAACAAGATCCCGGTGGTGTTCAGCGAAAGCACGGTCAGCGACAAGGCGGCGCGCCAGGTGGCGAAGGAGACCGGCGCGCGCTACGGCGGCGTGCTGTATGTCGATTCGCTGAGCGAGGCGGGCGGGCCGGTGCCGACCTATCTGAAGCTGCTGGAGGTCACGGTGGCGACCATCGCCCGCGGCTTCGGGGTGTGAGGCGATGAGCGGCGCCGCGCGGGTGGTCGAGCCCGCCTCGCTGGTCGTGGAAAACGTCACTGTGCGCTACCCGAACGGGGTGGTGGCGGTGGATGCGGCGAGTTTCGCGCTGGAGGAGCCGTCGATCTGCGCCCTGGTGGGGATGAACGGGTCGGGCAAATCCAGCCTGTTCAAGGCGTTGATGGGCTTCGTGGCGCCCGGCGGCGGCAGCATCCGCATCGCCGGCCTGCCGGTGAACCAGGCGCTGAAGCGCGGCCTGGTCGCCTATGTGCCGCAGAGCGAGGAGGTGGACTGGAATTTCCCCGTTCTCGTCGAGGACGTGGTGATGATGGGGCGCTACGGGCATATGGGGCTGCTGCGCATTCCGCGGGCGGCGGACCGGGCGGCGGTGGATGCGGCGCTGGCGCGGGTGGGGATGATCGAGCTGCGCCGGCGGCAGATCGGCGAGCTGTCTGGCGGGCAGAAGAAGCGGGCGTTCCTGGCGCGCGCGCTGGCGCAGGGGGCCGCGGTGATCCTGCTGGACGAGCCGTTCACCGGCATCGATCTGACCACCGAGCAGGCAATCGTGGCGCTGATGGGCGAGATGCGCGACGAGGGGCGGCTGATGCTGGTCTCCACGCATAACCTGGGCAGCGTGCCGGAGTTCTGCGACCGGGTGGTGCTGTTCAACCGCACCGTGCTGGCGGCCGGGCCGACCGCCGAGGTGTTCACGCCGGCGAACCTGGCGCGCACGTTTGGCGCGGCGCTGCGCCATGTGCGGCTGGGGGGCGAGGCGCTGCATGATGACGCGGATGCGCGCCATGTCACCGTGCTGACCGATGACGAACGGCCGCTGGTGCTGTATGGCGCGCGCGGCGAGCAGGCCGTGGTGCCGCCGGATCGGGGCCTACCGGAGCGGGGCAGTTGATCGAACTACTCCTGGAACCCTTCACCTACTCCTACATGGCCCGCGCCATCTGGGTCTCGGCGCTGGTGGGCGGGGTGTGCGCCTTCCTGTCGTGTTACCTGGTGCTGAAGAGCTGGTCGCTGATGGGCGATGCCCTGTCCCATGCGGTGGTGCCGGGGGTGGCGCTGGCCTATCTGGCGAAGCTGCCTTATGCCGCCGGGGCCTTTGCCGCCGGGCTGCTGGCAGCACTGGCGATGGCCGCGGTGCAGCGGGTGAGCAGGCTGCGCGAGGATGCCGCGATCGGGCTGGTGTTCACCACCATGTTCGCCGGCGGGCTGCTGATCGTGTCGTTCCACCCGGCTTCGGTCAGCGTGCAGACCATCGTGATGGGCAATGTGCTGGCCATCGCCGATGAGGACGTGGTGCAGGTGGTGGCGATCGCCGGGGTGGCGATGGCGGTGCTGCTGCTGCGCTGGCGCGACCTGATGCTGGCCTTCTTCGATCCGAGCCATGCGCGGGCCGTCGGATTGGATCCGTGGCGGCTGCGGGTGCTGTTCTTCGGGCTGCTCAGCGCCTGTGCCGTGGCCGCATTGCAGACGGTGGGGGCGATTCTGGTGATCGCCATGGTGGTGACGCCGGGGGCGGCGGCCTATCTGCTGACCGACCGGTTCGGCTGGATGCTGGTGCTGGCGACGTCGATCGGGGTGGGGACGGCGGCGGTCGGGGCGTATGTCAGCTACTTCCTCGATGGCGCCACCGGCGGGCTGATCGTGGTGACGCAGACGCTGGTGTTCTTCGCCGCCTTCGTCTTCGCGCCCAAGCATGGGCGGCTGGCGGCGTGGCGGCTGGCAAGGCGGGGGGCGCGGGCGTGATCGCCTGGATCGCCGAGCCGCTGGCGCATGAGTTCATGGTGCGCGGGTTGATCGTGGCGGTGCTGGTGGGGGCGGGCTGTGCGGTGCTGTCGTGCTTCATGGTGCTGAAGGGCTGGTCGCTGATGGGCGACGCGATTTCGCACGCGGTGCTGCCGGGGATCGTGCTGGCGTTCCTGGGCGGGCTGCCGATGAAGCTGGGGGCGCTGGCGGCCGGGTTGGGCTGTGCGCTGGCCACCGGATACATCCGGCGCAGTTCGCGGGTGCGCGAGGATGCGGTGCTGGCGGTGGTGTTTGCCGGCATGTTCGCCTTCGGCCTGGTGCTGTTCGTGAAGGTCGATACCGACCAGCATCTGAACCATATCCTGTTCGGCAATGTGCTCGGCGTGAGCTGGCGCGAGGTGGTGGAGACGGCGGCGGTGATGGTGCCGGTGCTGGGCCTGGTGCTGGCGCGGCGGCGCGACCTGTTCCTGATCTGCTTCGATCCCGCCCATGCGCGCGCGATCGGGCTCGACGCCAAGCGGCTGGAGCTGGGGCTGCTGGTGGGCCTCGCGCTGGTGATCGTGGCCGCACTTTCGGCGGCGGGGATCGTGATGGTGGTGGCGATGCTGATCGCGCCGGGGGCGATCGGGTTCGTGGCCACGCGGCGCTTCGGGGCGATGATGGCGGTGGCGGCCGCGGTGTCGGTTTCGGCGAGCGTGCTGGGGGTGCTGGCCAGCTTTCATCTTGACGTTGCCACCGCGCCGCTCATCGTGGTGCTGCAGGCGGCGTGCTTCGTGCCGGCGCTGCTGTGGGGGAGGCGGTGATGCGGGTGCTGGCGGTTCTGCTGCTGCTGATGGGCGTGGCCGCGGGGGCGGCCCTGGGGGTGGCGCACGCCGAGCCGGTGGTGCTGCCGGGGCCGGAGGGAGTGGAACTGCGCGCCGAGCTGCTGCGGCCGGAGGGGACGGCACGGGCGCCGGCGATCGTGGCGCTGCATGGCTGCGGCGGGCCCTATCCGCAGCGCGACAAGGCCTGGGGCGAGATGCTGCGCGGGCGCGGGCATATCGTGCTGTTTCCCGACAGTTTCGGCTCGCGCGGGCTGGGCTCGCAGTGCCGGGAGGCGCGGCGCGCGGTGACGGCGGTGGGGCTGCGGCGGCGCGATGCGCTGGCCGCGGCGCAGTGGCTGGTGGAGCAGCCCGGCACGCCGGCCGGCGGCGTGGTGCTGATGGGCTGGTCGGATGGCGGCAGCACGGTGCTGGCGGCCGGGCGCGATCACCCGACGCGGCACGGGCTGGTGCGCGGGCTGGTGGCGTTCTATCCCGGCTGCCGGTCGGCGGCACGGCTGGGCGGCTGGCAGCCGGTGGGGCCGATGCTGATCCTGCATGGCGAGGCCGATGACTGGACGCCGATCGCGCCGTGCCGGATGCTGGCCGAGGAGGTGGGGGCGGCGGTGACGCTGGTGGCCTATCCCGGGGCCTGGCACAATTTCGACGTCGATATCCCGGTGCGGGTGCTGCGCGACATTCCCGGCAGCATGCGCGGCGACGGCACCGTGCATACCGGCGGGGATGCGGCGGCGCGGGCGGATGCGATTTCACGCGTCGCGGGGTTTCTCGATGCGCTGGCGGCGCGGTAGGGTCGCGCCATGCTCAACTGGTATCTCGGCATCGGCGCGTTCCTGGTGTGGCTGCTGGCCACGCTGCTCTACATGCGCCCGTCGATCGCGGCATGGATCGCGCGCATCAAGCATGAGCGCGCGATCGCCGCCGAAGTGGCCGC
>JBIPLY010000356.1:0-4490 GCA_044369385.1 Acetobacteraceae bacterium
GCATCCCGGCGGTGTGCGTCAGCCCGCGCCAGATCTGGCCCTTGAAATTGTTGGTGGCGCAATTGGCCAGCCCTGCGCGCAGCACCAGCGGCAGCAGCACCAGCAGCCCGAAGGCATAGCGCAGGACGCCCAGCTGCAACGGCGCCAGGCTGGTCGACATCGCCTTCATGATGGTGTTCAGCACGGTGAACACCAGCCCGGCGCCCAGCATCCACATCATGCCGCGCACCGCCGGCGGCAGCGCCAGCATCGTGGAATGCAATCGGCCCGACGCGAGCCGGGCCGATGCAACACCTTCGCTCAAACGCATCCGAACATCCTGGTCCTGCGCGCCGCCCCCGCGGATGCGGCGCGCAATGCCGGGATCAAGCCCGCATCTGCGGCCCGAGTTCGGTCAGGCCACGATCCAGCACGTCGATCACGCGGTCGATCTCGGCGCGGGTGATGACCAGCGGCGGCGAGAAGGTCAGCGTGTTGTTGTGCCGGCTGCCGCCGCCCGAACGCCCGATGATCACGCCGTGCTTGCGGGCAAAGCCGACCATGGCGCCGATATCGGCCGAAGAGACCTGCTCCTTGGTCTTCTTGTTCTTGACCAGCTCCACGCCCAGCAACAGCCCCTTGCCGCGCACATCGCCGACCACTTCATGCTTCAGCAGGGTCTTCAGACCATCCATGAAGTACTTGCCCATCTCGGCCGAGCGCTCGACCAGCTTCTCTTCCTGCATGATCTCGATGTTGCGCACCGCGACGGCGGCCGAGGCCGGGTGACCGCCATAGGTGTTGACCTGCATCACCTGGCGCATCTCGGCCTCTTCGCCGAGGAACGACTTGAACACTTCGTTCTTCACCACGGTCGCCGCGATCGGCAGATAGGCCGACACGATGCCCTTGGCCACCGCCATGATGTCCGGCTTCACGCCGTAATGCTGGTGGGCGAACATCTTGCCGGTGCGGCCGAAGCCGTTGATGACCTCGTCCAGGTGCAGCAGCGCGCCATACTTCTCGCACAGCTTGGCCACCGCCGGCAGATACTCATCGGGCGGCACCGCGATGCCGACGCCGGACATGATCGGCTCGATCAGGATTTCGGCAATCGAGTCCGGCCCTTCGCCCTGGATCGTGCTTTCCATGTTGGTCACGCAGGCCAGCTCGCAGGTCGGATATTCCAGGCCGAACGGGCAGCGATAGCAGGTGGGGGCGGCCACATGGACGAACTCGTTGCCGCCCAGCGGCTCGAACTTGCCCTTGCGCTCGCCCATGCCGCCGGCCGCCAGGGTCGACAGCGTGGTGCCGTGATAGGCGTAATAGCGGCTGATGGTCTTGTAGCGGAACGCGCCGGGCTTCTGCTCATGGCGCTGATACTGGCGGGCGATCTTGAACCCGGCCTCATTGGCCTCGGAGCCCGAGTTCACGAAATAGGTGTGATAGCCGCCGCCCATCAGGCCGCTCATCTGCTCCGCCAGCCGGGCTGCCGGGAAGTTCATCGCGGTGTGCGGGTAATAGGCGATCTGCTGCATCTGCTCGGCGGCGATATCCGCCAGCTCGGTGCGGCCATAGCCGATGTTCACGCACCACAGCCCGGCCATGGTGTCCAGGTACTCGGTGCCGTCATAGTCGCGCACGGTCGAACCCTGCGCGCCGGTCACCACCATCTGGGACTTTTCCAGCGAGGTGTGCTGCACGATCGGGTGCAGGACATGCTCCAGGTCCTGCTTGACGACGGCTTTGCGGATTTCGGGATCGGGAGCGTTGGTCAGGGACATGGCTGCCTCGTGCGGGTTGCTGCGGCAGCCTAGCCCACAGTTCCGCCCGCTGTCACCCCGGACCGGCGGCTCCGGCCCGGGGAATCAACAATTCAGAACAGACTTCCGCCGGCGGCCACCCGCTCGCGATGCGTGTCCGTGTCGCCGAACAGCTGCTCCAGGATGGTCATGCGCTTGAAATAATGCCCGGCCTTGTATTCCATCGTCATCGCGATGCCGCCATGGAGCTGCACCGCCTCCTGGCCGATATGCTTGCCCGAGTTGCCGATCTGCACCTTGGCCGCCGAGATCGAGCGCGCGCGCACCGCCGCATCCGAGTCGGCCACCGCAAAGGTCGCGAACATCGCCATGCTGCGCGCCTGCTCCAGCGACACGAACATGTCGACCGACCGGTGCTGCAACACCTGGAACTCGCTGATCGCCCGCCCGAACTGCTTGCGGGTCTTCATATAGTCCACGGTGCTGACGTGCATCTCCTGCATCAACCCGACCGACTCGGCACAGATCGCCGCAATCGCCTGGTCCATCACCGCCTCGGCCGGCGCCAGCCCGCCGGCGGGATCGCCCAGCACCCCCTCGGCCACCACATTGGCCAGGCTGACCTCGGCCGCATGCGTCCCGTCCTGCGTCGGATAGCCCTTGATCGTCACCCCGGGCGCGCGGGCATCGACCAGGAACAGCCCGATCCCGTCCCGGTCAAACCGACCACCCTTGCTGCGCGCGGTCACGATCAGCGTGTCGGCGCTGTCGCCATGGATCACCACCGCCTTGTCGCCGTTCAGCACCCATCCGCCGCCCTCGGCCTTCGCGGTCGTCTGCACATCGGCCAGGTTGTACCGGCTGAACCGCTCCACATGCGCGAACGCCATCACCGTCTTGCCCGCGGCGATCTGCGGCAAAATCGCCTTCTGCTGCGCCGCCGAGCCCGCCGCCTGCACCAGCCCGCCGCCCAGGATCACGGTCGCCAGGAACGGCTCCAGCACCAGGCCGCGCCCGAACGCCTCCATCACCAGCATCGTCTCCACCGGCCCGCCGCCAAACCCGCCATGCGCCTCGGCAAACGGCAGGCCCAACAGGCCCAATTCGGCAAACTGCGCCCACATCTCGCGCGACCAGCCGCCCGGCTCGGCGGCGATCTTCTTGCGGGCCTCGAAGCTGTAGCGATCGGCAATCAGGCGGTCGACGCTGTCCTTCAACAGGCGCTGGTCGTCGCTGAGATCGAAATCCATGTTCGTGTGTCCTGCGTGGAGGAAGACAGAAAGGAAGAAAGCAGTTCTTTTTTGAAAAAAAGAACCAAAAAACTTTTACCCGTCTGCATGGCGCTCCCCCTGGAGAGCCGGGTGCAAAGGGGAAAAGTTTTTTTGCTTCTTTTTTTTCAAAAAAAGAAGATTCTTTCTTCCTTAAAACCCGAGAATCGCCTTCGCGATGATGTTGCGCTGAATCTCATTCGACCCGCCGTAGATCGAGACCTTGCGGTTGTTGAAATACGCCGGTGCCGCCTGCGCCGCGTATTCCGGCCCCCAGCCCACTTCGTTGCGCCCGCTGCCCTCGTCGGATTCGGCGAACGGCGCGATATACGGCCCCACCACTTCCATCAGCAGCTCGGTCGTCGCCTGCTGGATCACCGAGCCTTCCAGCTTCAGGATCGAGCTGGCCGGATCGGGCCGCCCGCCGCGCCCGCGATCGTTGGCCACCACGCGCAGCTGCGTCATCTCCAACGCCTTGAGGCGGATTTCCGTGGCCGTCAGCTTCTCGATGAACTTCGGATTGTCGATCACCCGCTGCGTGCCCACGGACTCCAGCGCCGCCAGCTCGCGGATCTTCTTCAACCGCGCCTTGGAGAAGCCGACGCGGGCAATCCCGGTGCGCTCATTGCCCAGCAGGAACTTGGCATAGTCCCAACCCTTGTTGACCTCGCCCACCAGGTTCTCTTCCGGCACCACCACGTCGTCGAAGAAGATCTCGTTGACCTCATAGCCGCCATCGATGGTCCGGATCGGCCGCCGCGTGATCCCCGGCGTCTTCATGTCGGCCAGGATGAACGAAATCCCCTCCTGCTTCTTCGCCGTCGCATCGGTGCGGCACAGCACGAAAATCCAGTCGGCATGCTGCGCCAGCGTCGTCCAGGTCTTCTGCCCGTTGATGACCCAGGTATTGCCCTTCTTCTCCGCCTTGGTCCGCAGCGACGCCAGGTCCGAACCCGCCCCCGGCTCCGAGAACCCCTGGCACCACCAGATGTCCAGGTTCGCCGTCGCCGGCAGGAACCGCTTCTTGAGCTCCTCGGAGCCGAACTGCGCGATCACCGGCCCCACCATGGAGGTGTTGAACGCCAACGGCGACGGCACGCCCGCCTGCTGCATCTCATCCTGGTAGAAGTAATACTGCACCGCCGACCAGTCCTTGCCGCCCCATTCCTGCGGCCAATGCGGCGTCGCCCAGCCCTTGGCGTTCAGCACGCGATGCGCGGTGACGATCTCATCCTTGGTCAGATGCTGCCCGTCCAACACCTTGCGCCGGATGCCCGCGGGAAACTCCTCGCGATAGAACCTGCGGCACTCGTCGCGAAACGCGAGCTCCTCGGCGGTGAAGGTCAGGTCCATGGCGTTTGCTCCCTCTCGTCCCCCCATTTTCGCGCTTCGGCCGGGGCGAGGCAAGCGCGGGCTGTCGGCGCTGCGGTGAACTGGGATTTTCCACGCCAAGACGCCAAGGAAGGGCAGGTCAAGGGCG
>JBIPLY010000357.1:0-4484 GCA_044369385.1 Acetobacteraceae bacterium
GGCGTCGTCGGCGCCGGCGCGCGGGGCGGATCCGCCGGCGGCGGGCGGGGTGGCGTTCAGGTGCAGCGGCAGGCGCGGGGCGGTGAAGCGGGCCGCGCCGAGGTGGACGGGGACGAAGGCGCCGCGGTCGCGCAGCACTTGTTGGGCCAGGAGGTCGGCCATGCCGGGCACCGCGACCAGCGGCAGGCGGCGGCGCAGGCCCTCCGCGAACCATTCGGCGGCGGGGCGGGTGCGCAGGATCGGGCCGTGGATGGCGTCCAGTTCGTCGGCCGCTTCCAGCCGTTGCGGCGAGGTGGCGAAGCGGGGTTCGGTGGCGAGGTCCGGCTGGCCGATCAGTTCGCACCAGTTGCGCCACTGGTCCGGGGTCAGGATGGTGATGCCGAGCCAGCCTTCGGCGCATTCGTAGCAGCCCATCGGGAAGGTGGGGTGCCAGCGGTTGATGCCGCGGCGGGCCTCGGGCGGGCCGGGGGCGAAGGTGATCACCGCCTGGTATTCGGCGATCACGGTATTGGCGTCATGCGCGCTGATCTCGAACATTCTACCGCCATCGCCGGACCATAGGGCCGCGCAGGCGGCGGTGAAGGCGGCCAGGCCGTGCGGCGCGAAGCCCTGGTATTCCGGCATCAGCGCCGGCTGTTCGACCGGGCCGGTGTTGCGCACCAGGCCGGACAGGGCGCGCAGCGTGGCGTCGGTGGCGGCGAAGTCGCGATACGGGCCGGACAGGCCGAACCAGCTCAGCGAGACGATGTGCAGCGCGGGATGGGCGGCGCGGAGTGCGGCGTGGTCGTGCTGATCGGCCACCGGGCGGCCATCCAGCAGCACGTCGGCGGCCGCAAGTTGGGCGGCGATGCGGGCGGGCGTGGCGGTCATCGCGCGCTTGTTGGTGTTGAGCCAGGCGAACCAGGCGCTCTCCTGTTCGCCGGGCGCGACCTCGGCCAGCGGCGGCAGGTGGCGCAGCTTGTCGCCGCCCGGAGGCTCCTGCTTGGTCACCTCGGCGCCGAGATCGGCGAAGAGCTTGCCGGCATAGGCCAGCCCGGCGCCCTGCCCGAGTTCCACCACGCGAATCCCGGCGAGGGCTTCGGCCATGGCGCGGCGCCTTGCTACACGTCCAGGATTGCCACCGTTTGCCCCTCGGTGACCGGGTCGCCCTCGGCCACCAGGATCGCCTTCACGGTGCCGGCGCGCGGGGCGTCGACCGGGATCTCGGTCTTCATCGATTCGAGGATGATCAGCGTGGCATCGGCATCCACCGCATCGCCGACGGCGACCTCGATCTGCCAGACCTTGGCGTTGAGGTCGGACAGCACCTTCAGCTCGGCCAATTCGCGCACTCCCGCATGCCCGCGCGATCCGCGGGCTTGGCGGCATTGGAGCGGCGCGCGGCGCCGGGCGTCAAGCCCCCGTGCCGCAGCTACAGCTTCAGGTGCTCGGGGATGACCAGGCCGAGGCGCAGCGGCACGTGCCAGTCCTCCGGGACGTCGCGCAGACGGCGGAAGCCCACGCGCAGGTAGTTCGGCATGGCGCGGGGATGGTCGGCGGTGCAGGTGTTCACGCTGACCGCGCGCGGCCCCATGCGCCAGGCGGTGTCGACGGCGTGGCGCAGGAAGGCATGGCCCATGCGCGCGCCGATGGCGGCCGGCATCATGCCGAAATAGGACAGGTTGACGACCGGCCAGGGGTTCCGGTCCAGCTCGTAGAAGCCCAGGATCTCCGACCCGCGCTCCAGCACGTGGATCGCGATGTTGGGATCGCGCAGCAGGGCGGCGAGCTGGCGGTCCGACAGGGTGCGGCGCAGCCACCAGACATAGTCGGCGCCGACGGTGTTGTACAGGTGGCGATACAGCTCCACCGGGCAGCTCACCACGTGGCGCACCGCGACATCCCCCGGCAGGGCGGGGGCGGGGTCGGCGGGGGGGCGGTCCATGCGCAGGAACGTCACCACCACGCCGACGCGAACGACCGGCTCCACGGCGTGCATCACTGGGGCTCAGTCGTCCAGGAAGCTGCGCAGCTTGCGGCTGCGGCTGGGGTGCTTGAGCTTGCGCAGCGCCTTGGCCTCGATCTGGCGGATGCGCTCGCGGGTGACGTTGAACTGCTGGCCGACTTCCTCCAGCGTGTGGTCGGTGTTCATGCCGATG
This sequence comes from Acetobacteraceae bacterium, assembly GCA_044369385.1. Classification (GTDB taxonomy): domain Bacteria; phylum Pseudomonadota; class Alphaproteobacteria; order Acetobacterales; family Acetobacteraceae; genus CAMDGX01. Next base: position 2,139 of record JBIPLY010000357.1, read on the forward strand.
CCGAAGCGCATGCGCAGGACGCGTTCCTCGCGCGGGGTCAGGCTGGAAAGAACCCGCGTCGTGGCTTCGCGCAGGTTGGCCTGGATGGCGGCATCCAGCGGGATGACGGCGGCCTTGTCCTCGATGAAGTCGCCGAGGTGGGAATCTTCCTCGTCGCCGATCGGGGTTTCGAGGCTGATCGGCTCCTTGGCGATCTTCAGGACTTTTCGCACTTTTTCCAGCGGCATGCCGAGCTTCTCGGCCAACTCCTCCGGCGCGGGCTCGCGGCCGATCTCGTGCAGCATCTGGCGGCTGGTGCGCACCAGCTTGTTGATGGTCTCGATCATGTGCACGGGGATGCGGATGGTGCGGGCCTGGTCGGCGATGCTGCGGGTGATCGCCTGGCGGATCCACCAGGTGGCGTAGGTGGAGAACTTGTAGCCGCGGCGGTACTCGAACTTGTCGACCGCCTTCATCAGGCCGATATTGCCCTCCTGGATCAGGTCCAGGAACTGCAGGCCGCGGTTGGTGTATTTCTTGGCGATCGAGATCACCAGGCGCAGGTTCGCCTCGATCATCTCCTTCTTGGCGCGGGCGGAATCGCGTTCGCCGCGGCTCACGGTCATGAACACCCGGCGGAACTCGGCGATCGGCAGGCTGGCGTCCGTGGCGATGCCGGCGATCTGGCCGCGCACCGCGGCGATGTCGGCGGGGTGCTTGGCGACGAAGGTCTTCCACGACTTGCCGGGCAGGCGGCCGATGCGCTCGAACCAGTTCGGGTCCAGCTCGTGGCCGCGGTACTGGCCGAGGAAGTCATCGCGCGCGACCTTGCTGCCCTCGGCCATGCGCAGGAGCTGGCCTTCGAGGCCGGTCAGGCGCTGGTTGAGCTGCTTGAGCTGGGTGACCAGCTCCTCGATGCGGTTGTTGTGCAGGCGGACCTGCTGGACCTTGGCGACCAGCTCCTCGCGCAGCTTCTCGTAGCTCTTCTCGCTGCGGGCGTTGACGTCTTCGCCGGAGGTCATGGTTTCCAGGCGCTTGGTCTGCATCTTGTGCAGCTTCTTGTACAGCGCCTCGATCTCTTCGAAGTTGGCCAGCACTTCGGGCTTCAGCTTCTCTTCCAGCGCCGAGAGCGACAGGCCGCCGCCGCCCTCGCCTTCCTCGTCGTCGTCGTCGTTGCTGGCCTCGAAGGCGGGCGCGGCCGGGGCCACTTCTTCCGGCTCGGCGCCGGGGGCCGGGGCCGGGCCGCCCTGGGTTGCCTCCAGGTCGATGATGTCGCGCAGCAGCATGCGCCCGGCCTTCAGCGCGTCATGCCAGGCGATGATGGCGCGGAAGGTGAGCGGGCTTTCGCACAGCCCGCCGATCATCATGTCGCGCCCGGCCTCGATGCGCTTGGCGATCGCGATCTCGCCCTCGCGCGACAGCAGCTCGACGCTGCCCATCTCGCGCAGGTACATGCGCACGGGATCGTCGGTGCGGCCGAGGCTGGCCTCGTCGACGTTGCCGGTGGGCTCGGCTTCTTCCTCTTCCTCGGCCTTCTCGGCCTTCACGGCGGGCACCTCGCCGTCCTCGCCCTCTTCGCCCTCGACCACCTGGATGCCGAGTTCGCTGAAATTGGCCATCACGTCCTCGATCTGCTCGGAGGAGTTCTGGTCGGGCGGCAGCACCGCGTTCAGCTCGTCGAAGGTGATGTAGCCGCGCTCCTTGCCGCGCGCGACCAGCCGCTTGACCGCGACGGACTGCACATCGAGCAGCGTGGTGTCGGCGTCCTGGTCGGGGGTGGCGGCGTCAGCGGTGGCGCTCGGCTTGGTGGCCATGGATGCGTTCACTCCAAAACTTGGTAGCCAGAGGTATCGGCACACGAAAATCGGGACGGCACCCCTGGGGTGGGGTCAGGCAGGTTCGGTCTCGCCCGCCTCGCCGCGCAGCAATGCGGCGCGCGTCGCGGTCAACAGGATCAGCCGGCGTTGCGCCGCGGCATCGGGATGGGCAGCAAATGCGGCACGGGCTGCCTCTACCTCCTCGTCCAGGCGTTCGGGGTTCATCAGCCCGAAGAAATGCCACCATCCGGCCCCGGCCTCCGCCGGCATGGCGGTTTCGGCCGCACAGCCAGGCAGGGGTACCGGAACCGCCGAAAGGGCAAGAGCTGCTTCCTCCGCCAGACCCGAATGGGTCAGGTGGGACATGAGGCCTGCGCTGTCAAGCATCTGCGCGTCCTGCGACCATCGCAGAATCGCATCCCGCAGGCGCGCAAATGGCGGGTCCAGCGCCAGGCTGGCAAACGCCTCCTCCACATCCGGCAGCAAGCCGGGGTGATGCAGCAGGATTGCGACCATCGCGCGCAGCCGTTCGGCGGCGGCCAGGTGCGCC
>JBIPLY010000059.1:0-13850 GCA_044369385.1 Acetobacteraceae bacterium
CGACCGCCCCGGTTCTCCTGATGGCCGGTCCCGCCGATGGGACGCTGGCGCGCTGGGGGGCGCGCCTGGCCGAGGCGCTGGCGCCCGGGCTGCCGGCGGACGCGCGGATCCAGGCGACGGCCGTCGGCGGGGCCGATGGCGTGACCGGGGCGAACCAGTTCACCGCGCGCGTCGCACCGGACGGCAACACCCTGTTGCTCGCCCCCGGCGCTGCGGCGCTGGCCTGGCAGGTCGGCGACCGGCGGGCGCAGTTCGATGTCGGCCGGTGGCTCGGCGTGATGGCCGGGGTGGTGCCGGGGGTGGTGTGCGGCCGGGTTGGCGCGGCCCAGATCGGGGCGGCCCAGACCGGGGGAGGCCAGATCGGGGGGCGGCCTGGCGAGCGGCTGCGCGTCGGCATGGCCGGGCCGGTGGGGCCGGACCTGGCGGCGCTGCTGGGGCTGGAACTGGCCGGCCTGGCGGTGGCCCCGGTGTTCGGCGTGCTGGATCAGGACGCGGCGGCACAGGCGCTGGCTTCGCGCGCGGTCGATGCGGTGCTGCTGCGCGGTGCGGGCGTTGCGGCCAATCTGGCGCCGCTGGCGCAGGTGGGGGTGGTGCCGCTGTTCGCGCTGGGCGACGCGCGCGACCCGGCCTGGCTGGCGATCCCGACCCTGGCCGAGTTCGCCGGGGCGCGCGGGGTGGCGCCAGGGGCCGGGCTGTCGGCGGCCTGGCACGGGGTGGCGGCGACGGCGCAGACCGAGTTCGCGCTGGTGCTGCCGCAGTTGACGCCGGCGGCGCTGGTGGCGCTGTGGCGCCAGGCGGGCAGCCAGGCGATGGCGGCGATGCAGCAGCCGGGCCAGCTCCGCGCGCTGGATGGTGCGGCGGTGCAGGCGCTGGCGGCGGATGCTGCGGCGCTGAGTGCGCTGCGCGCGTGGCTGGCGGAGCGGCTCAACTGGAAGGCAGAGTAGGAAGAACGTTCTTTTTTGAAAAAAAGAACCAAAAAACTTTTATCCGTTTGCCTATGCTGGCGAACGGATGAAGTTTTTTTGCTTCTTTTTGTTCACAAAAAGAAGAATCTTTCTTTCTATGCCGGCATCGCCGTCCTGAACCCCTCGAAGCTCTGCGGGATCCGCTTCAGCCCTTCGACCACCTTTCGCCGCGTCGCCGCATCGTCGTCGGCCTGGAAGTCGATCGAAACGGCGTCGGCAATGCCCCCGAAGCGGTCGGCCACGGCATCGGCCAGCTTGGCGTAGGTGGCGCGCACCGCGAACAGGTCGAGCACGTCATCGGGCACCATGGCCGCCATTTCGCTCCATTGCCCCTTGCGGCTGGCCTCGTGCAGCTTGATGCCGAGGTCGGTCAGCCCGTGGATGTCGAACACGCCGCGATAGGCCGGGGTGGAGCCGTAGAACGCCACGCGGTAGCGCAGCTTCTCGGCGGCTCGGTCGACGGCGGCCTGGTCCGGCCCGGTGGCGATGAAGCCGCCGCCGGTGACCTCGAAGTTGGCAAAGCTTTTGCCGGCCTTGTCCAGCTCCGTGGCCAGCAGCGGGCGCACCACGTCGGTGACGTATTTGCGGGTGGCGAAGCCGTGCAGGCGCACGCCGTCGCAGACCCGGGCGGCGGTCTTCTGCATCTCCGGCCCGACGGCGGCGATCATCACCGGCACCATCGGCAGCTTCGCCGGCTTGGGCGAGAATTCTGGCGTCATCAGCGAGAAATTGTAGAACTTTCCTTTGTAGTCCAGCTTCTCGCCGGTCTCCCAGGTGCGCCAGATCGCGCGCAGCGCCTGGACATACTCGCCCATGCGCGGCGCCGGATGCTCCCAGCGCACGTCGAAGCGCCGTTCGTTGTGCGCGCGCACCTGCGTGCCCAGGCCCAGCACGAAACGCCCGCGCGAATGCAGGTTCAGGTCCCAGCCCAGGTTGGCCGTGATCATCGGGCTGCGCGGGAAGGAGATGGCAACCGAGGTGGCCAGCTGCACCCGCTCGGTGGCCAGGGCGGCAATGCCCAGCGGGATGAACGGGTCGTGCGCCAGCTCCGGACAGGTGACGCCGTCCATGCCATCCGCCTCGGCGCGGGCGGCGGCGGGGCCGACCTGGCGCCAGTCGGCATAGGGTACCCCGGTGGTGACGCGCATCGCTCTCTCCCTGTCTTTGGCGCGATGGCACCATGCCGGCGGGGGGGTGCGCAACCCTGCGGCGGGCGGAAGGGAAGAGTCTTCTTTTTGTGAACAAAAAGAAGCAAAAAAACTTCATCCATTGGCACCCGTCTCTCCAGGGGAGGCCGGGTGCAAGGTCAGAAAAGTTTTTTGGTTCTTTTTTTCAAAAAAGAACATACTTCCTTGCTTCAAAGGAGCCCCCCTCATGGACCAGATGCCCATCCTGACCCGCCGCCGCATCGAGGCCGAGTTCGCCCGCGGCGTCTATGACGAGATGAAGGCCGAACTGGGCGAGGATGCCGCGCGCCGCATCCTGACCAACGCCGTGGTCAAGCTGGCCCGCCAATCCGCCGCCGGCTTCGCGGCCCAGGCGCCGGGCGGCCCCAGCCTGGACCATTTCCGCGCCATCCAGTCGCTGTGGACCGCCGAGGACGCGCTGCGCACCGAAGTGGTGAAATCCACCGCCACGGAATTCCACTTCAACGTGGTCCGCTGCCGCTATTCGGAGATGTATCGGGAACTCGGCCTGGCCGAGCTGGGTGCCGTGCTGTCCTGCAACCGCGACGGCGCGTTCTGCGAGGGCTACGACCCGAACCTGACCCTGGAACGCAGCCAGACCCTGATGGGCGGGGCCAGCCATTGCGACTTCCGCTACACGCAGAAGCCGCAACAGCCGGGCTGATCAATCAGCAGCGATAGCCCTTGGCGATGTCGCCGGAGGTGTAGCGGCAGTTGGAGGTGCGCTGCTGTGCTTCGGCAACCGTTGCGGTAAGCACGGGCAGCACGACGGCGGCGCCGAGGAACAGGGCGAGAGCCAGGGCGATCTTCTTCACGGCGGAATGTCCTTGAGAGCGTTGCGTGGCCGGGCACCCGGCCCGACGCGAAGCAGCTTCGCATTGATTTGCGCCCGGAAAAAGGCCCGCAGGCCCGCTCACCGATGGTTGATCGGCCCGGCTTCCGCTCTCCCGCCCGCATGGTAGGCTGGCGCGTGCAAAGCGGCGAGGCGGGCGTGATCGAACTGTGGATTCCCATCACCGCAACGGCCGCGCTGTTCCAGACCTGGCGCACCGCCCTGCAACAACGCCTGCGCGGCCAGCTCTCGGTCAACGCCGCCGGCTTCGTGCGCTACGTCTACGCCCTTCCGGTCGGCCTGCTGTTCGTGGCGCTGGGCTACGGCCTGACCGGCGAGGCGCTGCCGACCCCCAATGCCCGCTTCCTGATGTCCTGCGCCGCGGCCGGGCTGTTGCAGATCCTCGGCACCACGCTGCTGATCATGGCCTTCGGCTACCGCAACTTCGCCGTCGGCACGGCCTATGCCAAGACCGAGGCGGTCCAGGGCGCCATCGTCGCCTGGATCATCCTTGGCGAGGCGCTGACCCCACTCTCGGTGGTGGGAATCCTGATCGGCGTCGGCGGCGTGCTGGTGCTGTCCTGGGCTGGCCGCGGCCTCGGGATGCGCGACATCCTCGGCGCCACCTTCCAGCCGGCGGCGATCTGCGGCCTGGGCGCCGGCTTCGTCTTCGCCTTCACCGCCATCTTCATCAAGGACGCCAACCGCGCGCTGCCCGGCGACTTCGTCATCCTCAAGGCGCTGTTCGGCCTGCTGGTCACCAACCTGATGCAAACCGCCATGCAGGGCAGCTTCCTGCTCTGGCGCGAACCGGCCCAGTTCCGCCTGGCCTTCACCACCTGGCGCAGCTCGGCCTGGGTGGGGGCGCTATCGGCCTGCGGCTCGGCCTGCTGGTTCAGCGCCTTCGCCCTGGCCCCGGTGGCGCTGGTGCGCGCCCTGGGCCAGGTCGAGATGGTGTTCACCCTGCTGTTCAGCCGCTTCTACCTGCACGAGAAACTGCGCCCGGCCGACATCCAGGGCCTGGTCCTGGTGGTCGCCGGCGTGATCCTGGTGCTGCTGTCCTACTGACGCGTCAGCCGTGCTTCACGATCAGCGCATCCACCGCCAGGATGCGTGACCCCGCACAGATCAGCGGATTGACGTCGATCTCCGCCACCGTGTCGCGGTGGTCGCTGATGAACTGCGCCACCCGGCAGATCACCTCGGCCAGCGCCTCGCGATCCACCGGCGCCATGCCGCGAAAACCGTCGAGCAACGCCTGCCCCTTGAGCTTGCTCAGCATCGCCAACGCTTCCGTGCGTGTTACCGGCGCCAGGCCAACGGCGCTGTCCTTCATCAGCTCGACGAAGATGCCGCCCAGCCCCACCACGATCAGCGGCCCGAACAGCGGGTCCACCCGGGCGCCGACCATGATCTCCACGCCCTGCGGCACCATCGGCTGGACCAGCACCCCGTTGATCCGCGGCGGCGGCGACACTTTCGCGGCATTGGCCATCACCGCGTCATAGGCCTGGCGCACCTCCTCGGCGGTCTTGAGGTTGAGGCGGATCACCCCGGCCTCGGTCTTGTGCGGCAGGTCCGGGCTCTCGACCTTCAACACCGAGGGGAAGCCCATCGCCTCGGCCTTGGCGGCGGCCTCATCGCGCGAGGTGACCAGCATCTCCTGGACCACCGGAATGCCATAGGCGGCAAAGGCCGTCTTGCTCTCGCGCTCGGTCAGGGTCGTCCCGGCCGTGGCAATCATCGCCGCCGCCGCAACCCGCGCCGCGGGCGTGGCCAGTTCCGCCACCTGGCGCGGCGGAGCATCGCGCTTCTCCGCCCGGCGCTGCCAGGCGGCGATGTGCGCGAAGGTCCGGTCCATGCCGCGGCTGATCAACACCCCGGGGGCCGCGGCCAGTTCGCGCGAGGTCGGCCCTTCGCTCCAGTCGCTGATCCAGGCATGGATCACCGGCTTGCCATGCGCCGCCGCGAGTGCCTCCCACATCGGCACCCGCAGCACCCCGGCCGCGCTGGCCACCGGGGCGGGGATCAGCAGCGCGCCATAGCTGTCATCGGCCATCAGGGCGGCGGCACAGGCGGGGATGCATTCGGGATCGTTCATCACCTGGGCCGTGACGTCGACCGGGTTCTGCGCCGAGCCGAACTCGGGAATGCGGGCATCGAGCACCGCCTGGGTCTCCGGCTTGGGCTGCGGCATCGGGATGCCATGCGCCTCGGCGGCATCGGCGGCCATGATCGCGGCCCCGCCGGAGCTGGCGAGCACGGCAACCCCCTTCGCCTTCACGCCGCGCGGCGCCTTGGCGAAGAAATGGGCCGCTTCCATCAGGCTGATGTAGTCGTCGACCAGATAGACCCCCGCCCGCTCGAAGGCCGCGCGATAGGCCGCCTGCGAACCGGCGAGCGAGCCGGTGTGGGACATGGCGGCGGCCGCGCCATACTCCCCGGTGGCGATCTTGCAGACCACGACCGGCTTGTCCTTGGACCAGGCATAGTCGCAGGCTTCCATCAGCCGCATCGGGTCCGACGAGCCTTCGAACAGGATGGCAATCGCCGCGGTGTCCGGGTCGTCGGCGAGGAACATCACATAGTCGGCCATGTCGACATCGCAGGAGTTCCCCGATGTCAGCACGTGGCTGATCGGCACGCCGCGCTGCAACGCCTGCTCCATGCCGAAGCCGAGTGCCCCGGACTGGCTGATCACGCCGATCGCGTGCGGGAACGGGCCGGGCATCTCGGCATAGGGCATGAAGGTGATGCGCGACTTCAGCCGGTAATTCACCGTGCCGATGCAGTTCGGGCCAACCAGCGGGATGCGGGCATCGCTCGCCAGCTTGGCCAGGCGCGCCTGCTGCTCGATGCGCTCCTGGGTGCCGACCTCGGAATAGCCGGAGGCGAAGACGATGATGCCGCCGGTGCCCGAGGCGATGCAGTCCTTGGTCACCTCCTCCACCGCCTCGCGCGCGGTGACCACCACGCAGACATCGGGACTTTCCGGCAGGGCGGTGGCCGAAGGATAGCACTTGGCGTCGCCGATCATCGCGTAGCGCGGATTCACCAGATAGGTGCGGCCCTGATAATCCTTCAGCGAGGCCGAGACCCGCTCGCCGAACGCGCCGGCGCGGGCCGAAGCGCCGATGATGGCGATGCTCTGCGGATTGAGCATCCGGTTGAGTTCGGCATGGCGATACAGGCGGCGACTGGCGGACATTGTTCTCTTCCATTTTTGACCCGGTACGGGCGGGTATCGCCACATTGGCATCCCTGCGGCGGCGCGGCTATGGTTTGCCGCAATGCCATCGGCGCAAGGGAAACGACAATGAGCGAATCGGTTCTGGTTGAACTCCACAAGGGCTACCGGGTCATCCAGATCAACCGGCCCGACCGGCTGAACGCCCTGGACCGCGCCACCCATGTGCTGCTGATGGAAAAACTGCTGGAGGCCGAGGCCGACGAGACCTGCCGCGCCCTGATCCTCACCGGCACCGGCCGCGGCTTCTGCGCCGGCGCCGACCTCGCCGGCCGCAACCAGGCGCCGGAGCCGGGCGATGGTACGGTTAAGAAGGACGCCGGCAACTCGATCGAGGAAACCTGGAACCCGCTCGCCCGCAAGCTCGCGGTCATGCGCATGCCGGTGATCGCCGCCGTCAACGGCATCGCCGCCGGCGCCGGCAGCTCGATCGCGCTCGGTTGCGACATCGCCATCGCCGCCCGCTCGGCCTATTTCCTCCAGGCCTTCACCCGCATCGGCCTGGTGCCAGATTGCGGCGGCACCTGGTTCCTGCCCAACCTCGTCGGCCCCGCCCGCGCCCGCGGCATGGTGATGCTGGCCGAGCCGCTGCCCGCCGAGAAGGCGCTGGAATGGGGCCTGATCTGGGGCGTCCATGACGACGACAAGCTGATGGACGAGGCGCACAAGATGGCGGCCAAGCTTGCCTCCATGCCCACCAAGTCGATCCTGATGTCCCGCCGCGCCATCGCCGCCGCCTCCGCCGGCAACAGCCTGAACGAACAGCTCGACCTGGAACGCGACCTGCAAGCCATGGCCAGCCGCACCGAGGACCACAAGGAAGGGGTCACCGCCTTCCTGGAAAAGCGCCCGGCCCAGTTCAAGGGCCGCTGATGCCGGACGCGCAGGCGCTGGCCGAGGCCTGCGCCGCGGCGATGTGGGCCGACGACAATGCCAGCCAGGGCCTGGGCATGGTGCTGGAGGCCGTCGGCCCCGGCACCGCGCGCATGGCGATGACCGTGCGCGCCGACATGACCAATGGCCATGGCATGTGCCATGGCGGCTTCATCTTCACCCTGGCCGACAGCGCCTTCGCCTTTGCCTGCAACAGCCGCAATGCCAAATGCGTGGCCGCCCAGGGCCAGGTCAGCTTCCTGCGCCCGGCGCGGCTGGGCGAGCGGCTGGTGGCCGTGGCCGAGGAACGCCACCTGGCCGGCCGGTCGGGGATCTACGACGTGCGCGTGACCGGGGCGGATGGCGCGGTGATCGCCGAGCTGCGCGGGCATTCGCGGGCGATCGGGGAGCGGTTCTTTGAAGAGTAGAAAGCATGTTCTTTTTTGAAAAAAAGAACCAAAAAACTTTTCCCCGTTGGCGCCGCGCTCCCCCGGGGATGCGCGGCGCTAAAGTGATAAAAAGTCTTTTTGCTTCTTTTTCTTCAGAAAAAGAAGATTCTTGCCTTCTATGACTCTTCTGGACCTCACCCCCGGCGAAGACACGCTCGAACCCGTCGAAACCTGGCCGCCCGAGCGCCTGCGCGCCCTGCAGCTGCAGCGCCTGCGCTGGTCGCTGCGCCATGCCTGGGAGAGCGTACCGCAATACCGCCACGCCTTCGAGGATGCCCGCACCCACCCCGACGACATCGAGTCCCTGGACGATCTGCGCCGCCTGCCGCTGACCTCCGCGCGCGACCTGCGCGGCCCCGGCGTCTTCGCGGTGCCGCGGGCGCGGCTGGCGCGGATCCAGCCTGGTCCGGTGGTGACCGGCCAGACCGCGCGCGACCTGGAGACCTGGGCGGCGATCACCGCCCGTTCGCTGCGCGCCGCCGGGGTGCAGCCGGGCTGGGCGGTGCTGGCCACGGCGGGTTTCGCGGCGGCCGCGGGCGGCCCGGCGTTGCAGGCCGGGGCGCTGAAGCACGGCTGCGCGCTGATCCCGGCTGGCGACGGCGACCTCGCCCGCCTGGTGCAAACGCTGGAGCCACAGGCGATCCTGGCCACCGCCGTGGAGATCGCCACCCTGCCGCGCGCGGCCAGTTCGCTGTGCCTGGCGGTGCTCGCCGACCCGCCCAACGCCGACCTGCCCAGCGCCGGGGCGTGGCGCGAGACGCTGGAGCCGATGCGCGGCCTGCACGCGCTGGGGCTGCACGCCCTGTTCGGCGCCGCCATCGCGCAGGAATGCGTCGAGGCCAAGGACGGCCCGACCCTGTGGGAGGACCACGTCTTCCCGGAGATCGTCGATCCCGCCACCGGCCGCCCCCTGGCCGACGGGCAGGAGGGCGAGCTGGTGCTGACCACGTTGACGCAGGAGGCGATGCCGCTGCTGCGCTATCGCACCGGCGACGTCGCGCGGCTGCTGCCCGGGACTGTCCGGGGCATGCGGCGGGTCAGGCTTGGTGCGCGATCGATGTGAATCCGCTTGCGCCGCGCCCGGCCGGCGGCGCAGGCTGCGGCCATGCGCCGGTTCCTCCTGCTGTTCCTGCTCGCATCGCTCCTGCTGCCGCGCCCCGCCCCGGCGGCCGAAGGGCGCGTCGACCTGGCGCTGGTGCTGCTGACCGATGTGTCGCGCAGCGTCGATTCGCAGGAATACGCCCTGATGAAGGAGGGCTACGCCACCGCCCTGACCGATGCCCGCGTGCTGGCGGCCATCGCCGGCGGGCGGGAAAAGGCGATCGCGATCCGCTATGTCGAGTTCGCCGGCGCGCATGAGGTGCGCACCCTGGTGGACTGGACGGTGGTGCAGGATGCCGCCTCCGCCGCCGCCTTCGCCGAACGGGTCCGCGCCGCCCCGCGCGCCTTCTGGGGCCGCACCTCGATCTCCGCCGGCATCGATCACGCCATGGCCGCCCTCGGCCCCGAGCTCGCTGCGGCGGGCATTTCCGCCGAACGCCGGGTGATCGATGTCTGCGGCGACGGCACCTCCAACAGCGGCCGCGACGTCACCGCCGCGCGCGACGAGGCGGTGGCCGCCGGGTTCACCATCAATGCGCTGGTGATCCACAGCGACCCGCAGAACGCCCGTATCGCCGCCCATGTCGATCCGCCCGGCGGGCTGACCAACTGGTTCCGCGAGCACGTGATCGGCGGGCCGGGCGGCTTCGTGCTGGAGGTCGAGGATTTCGCCAGCTTCCCGCAGGGCATCACCCGCAAGCTGATCACCGAGATCGCAGGAAGGCCGGTCCGCTTTGCCGGCCAACGCTTTTGACCTGACGCGCCGGGCGGGCGAGACTGCGCCTCCTGTCAGGGGGTAATACCACATGGAAATCCGCAATCTCGGCACATCGGGCCTGCGCGTCTCGGCGATCGGGCTGGGCTGCAACAACTTCGCCGGCCGCATCGACCTGGAGGCCACCCGCCGGGTCATCCACAAGGCCTTCGACCTCGGCATCATCCTGTTCGACACCGCCGACGTCTACGGCAACCAGGGCGGCTCGGAAGACTTCATGGGCCAGGTGCTCGGCACCATGCGCAAGGACATCGTCCTGGCCACCAAGTTCTGCATGCCGATGAGCGATGACGGCCGCAAGCAGGGCGCCTCGCGCCGCTACATCATGCAGGCGGTGGAGGCCAGCCTGACCCGGCTGCGCACCGACCATATCGACCTCTACCAGGTCCATCGCTTCGACCCGCTGACGCCCATCGAGGAGACCCTGCGGGCGCTCGACGACCTCGTGCGGTCGGGCAAGGTCCGCTACATCGGCTGCTCGAACTGGGCGTCCTGGCAGATGACCGAAGCCGCCTGGATCGCCCGCGGCGCCGGGCTGAACCCCTTCGCCTCCTGCCAGGACGAGTATTCCCTGGTCGTGCGCGACGCGGAGAAAGAGCTGATGCCGGCCGCGCGCCACCTTGGCATGGGGCTGCTGCCGTATTTCCCGCTCGCCTCGGGCCTGCTGACCGGCAAGTACCGCCGCAACGCGCCGATGCCGGAATCCTCGCGCCTGACCACCACGCAGCGCCTGGCGGACCGCTACCTGACCGACAAGAACTGGGCGATCAGCGAGAAGCTGATCGACTACGCCGAGGCGCGCGGCCACACTGCGCTGGAGCTGGCGTTCAGCTGGCTGCTGGCGCAGGCCCCGGTCTCCAGCGTGATCGCGGGCGCGACGAAGCCGGAGCAGCTGGAGCAGAACGTGAAGGCCGGCAGCTGGGCGATGAGCGCCGAGGAACTGGCCGAGATCGACCGCATCACCCAGGGCTGAACACTGGCGCCGGGGGGTGTTGCGCGCCCCGGCGTGCCGTTCAGGCGGCGGCGGCGCTCTCGCTGTCCTTGCCCGGCTTGGCGGCCACGGCGATGTAGGTGCGCAGGTCGGCCAGATAGTCGTTGCCGCGCCGCGTGCGCGTGACCAGCACGGAGCGGCGGTCGCGCGGATCGGGCGCGCGCTTGGCCAGGCCCAGCTCGGCCAGCCGGTCGAGCGACCGGGTGATGGCGGGCTTGGACACTTCCAGCCGGGCGGCCAGGCCGCGCACGGTGTGGGGGCCGTCTTCCAGGTAGGTGATCAGGAACACGCCGAACTGCCGGGCGGACAGGTCCGGGCCGTCGCGGCGCACAGTTCCCACAACGGTATCACGTAGAATTCCCAGAAGTCGTTCTGGCGTCATCATGGCTGCCACGGGCAAGCCTCCTTCTCGGTCATCGAAGCGAACTTGCAAATCGTCATTTGAAACCGCCGCTTATCCTGTCTGCGGCGCCGGCCCGGGCGGAACATGCGAGGTTTGGCAACGAAAATCTAGCGTTAATCTAGCGTAAAACGTTAATTGACGTGTCTGGACCCGGTGCCAAGCCGCAACAGCTTGAATTCGGCCAAAAAGCCGCGCGACCCCGCAAACCGCGCCCCCCCTCGCCGTCGCCGCGCCGATTCCCTTCCGCCGCCGCGCGCGCTATGCTGCCCACCCAATTCCGCGAGGGAGCCGCCGCATGGCCCAACCACCCGCCCCGGGCAGCGCCCAGACCGGAGCCATGCTGCTGGGCCGCACGCCGGACCAGATCCTCGGCCCGTTCTACCCGGTCCGCCGCACCCCCGACCCCGGCGGCGACCTGACCCGCGGCGGCCAGGCCCAAGGGCTGGTGCTGCACCTGTCCGGCACCGTGCGCCGGCTCGACGGCAGCCCGGTGGCCGGCGCCGAGCTGGAAATCTGGCAGGCCAACAGCCACGGCAAATACCGCCATGCCGGCGACGTGAACCCCGCCCCGCTCGATCCCAATTTCGACGGTTTTGCCGTCGTCACCACCGATGCCCAGGGCCGCTACGCCCTGACCACCGTCAAGCCCGTCGCCTATCCCACCAGCCCGACCACCTGGCGCCCGGCGCACATCCATTTCCGCGTCACCACCGCGCTGGAACAGCTCGTCACGCAGATGTATTTTGTCGGTGACCCGTACAACGAATCCGACCCCTTCCTGCGCAGTGCCCGCCGGCCGGAAGCCCTGATCGTCGATCTGCTGCCGCCCGGCCCCGGCCAGGCGCCCGAATCGCGCCGCGTGGTGTTCGATATCGCCCTGGCGACCGGATAGCGGCCTAGGCCAGCCCCAGCCACTGGTACAGCCGCCGGCTCGCCGCCCAGGCCGCCATGATCTCGGCGCGCCACATCACCGCCGCCCCGCACCCCGCCGCCAGCAGCGCCAGGCTGGCCGCCCAGGCCAGCGCCGCGGCCACCTGCCCGCCGCGCGGGGCCGCAGGCCCCCCGGGCGGCCCCCCGGGCGGCCCCCCGGGCGGCCCCTCGGGCGCCAGCCGTTCCTCCGCGCGCGCGGTCACCGGCGTTGGCGCGACGGCCGGCGGCGCGGTTGCCGACTCGGGCGGTGCCTCGGGCGGCGGCATCGTGGCGGGCGGGTCGACGATGGCCGCCGGCGCGGGCTCCGGCTCCGGCGCAACCTCCGGCTCCGGGCCGGGCGCCGCGGCGGCTTCGGCCTGCGGAACCCAGTGCTCGCCGCAACGGGCGCAGCGCACGCGCTTCGGCGGGCCGCTCAGCAGCTTGTCCGGCACCTCGTAGGCAGCCTGGCAGGATGGGCAGACGATCCGCATTCCGGGGTTCCGAAGTCGCGCAATGGTGGCCGCAAAGGGGGCGGGAATGCAACCATCGCGCTTCCGGCGCGGCGCCGATCGGTGGCACAAGACCCGTGGAGGGCCGCGAGGCATGATCAGGGCAGAGGGCGTCGGGCTGCGCTACGGCGCCGGCGAGGGTGACGCGGACGACGACGCGCCCGAGGTGCTGCAGGGCCTCAGCTTCAGCGTGCCCGGCGGCGGCTGGCGCTGGCTGCTCGGCCCGTCCGGCGCCGGCAAGTCCTCGCTGCTGCGCCTGCTGCATGTCGCCGCCCGGCCGACGCGGGGCCGGCTGCACCTGATGGGCGTGGAGGTGGGCGAGGCGCCGCGCCGCGACCTGCCCGCGCTGCGCCGGCGCATCGGCATGGTGTTCCAGGATTTCCGCCTGCTGTCGCACCTGTCCGTGTTCGACAACGTCGCTCTCCCGCTGCGCCTGGCCAACCGGCCGGAGGGGCAGTTGCGCGCCGATGTCACGGAGATGCTGCGCTGGGTCGGCCTGTCCAAGGTCGCGGCGATGCGGCCCAGCGCGCTCTCCGGCGGGGAGCAGCAGCGCGCCGCCATCGCCCGCGCGGTGATCGTGCGCCCGCTGCTGCTGCTGGCCGACGAGCCCACCGGCAACCTCGACGACATCCAGGCCGAACGGCTGATGGTGCTGCTGAAGGAGATGAACCGCCTGGGCACCACCGTGATCGTCGCCACCCACAACATGCAGCTGGTCGAGCGCCATCCCGGCCCGGCGCTGGAGCTCGCGCGGGGCAGGCTGGTGCGCGATGACCAGCACGCGCACTCGCATGATGACCAGCACGCGCGGTCGCATGATGACCAGCACGCGCGGTCGCGCGATGACCAGCACGCGCGGTCGCGCGATGACCAGCACGCGCGGTCGCGCGATGAGTAGCCCCGCGCGCCGCAACGCGGACGGGCTGGGCCTGCGCCATGCCCCGGGCTGGCGGATGCTGTCGCTGATCGTTGCCGCCATGGCCTTCCTCGCGGCCCTGGCCATCGCCGGGGCGCAGGGGGCGGCCGAGCTGGGCCGCCACTGGCAGCATGGCGCCGCCGCCACGCTGACGGTGCAGGTGCCGCGCCCCGGCGCGCCCCCGGCGGCCCCGGCGGCCCAGGCCGAGACAAGGCGCGACCGGGTGCTGGCCCTGCTGCGCGGCACGCCGGGCATCGCCGCGGTGCGCGCGCTGGGCGATGCGGAGCTGTCCGACCTGCTGCGCCCGTGGCTCGGCGCCAATGCCGAACTTCTCGCCCTGCCGCTGCCGGCGGTGATCGCGGTGACGGTGAACGCCGACGGGCCGGACCTGCCGGCGCTGGCCGCCCGGCTGGAGGCCGCCGCCCCGGGCACGCTGACCGAAAGCCATGGCCCCTGGGTGCGCCGGCTGTCGCTGCTGGCCGGCAGCCTGCGGGCCAGCGCGCTGCTGGCGCTGCTGCTGGTGGTGCTGGTCGCCGGCGCGGTGATCGTGGTGGCCACCCGCGCTGCCCTGGCCTCCCGGCGGGAGGTGGTGGAGATCCTGCACGGGCTGGGCGCCACCGACCTGCACATCGCCGACCGTTTCGCGCGGCGCGCCAGCCGGGCGGCGGCGCTGGGCGGGCTGGGCGGGCTGGT